>DATJJM010000001.1:0-25025 GCA_035492535.1 Acetobacteraceae bacterium
AAGAAGCTGCACAAGGTGCAGAACCGCCGGCTTGAGACGATGACCTCCGGCGAGGAGGTCAGCACACGATCGGAGAAGAACTACGAACGCCAGCGAGAGGAGCTGGTGAAGAAGGTCGAGCAGGTGCGGCTGCACAACAACCGCATCGAGGAGCTGGTGACTCAGCTCAAGCAGCTCAACCAGCGGCTGACCGCGCTGGAGGGCCAGCTTCTGCGCACCGCCGAAAGCTGCAAGGTGCCGCGCGATGAGTTCCTCAAGAACTATCGTGGGCAGGAGCTGGATCCGAACTGGGTTGAGAGGCTTTCGAAACTGCCCTCGAAGGGATGGAAGACCTTCGTCACCAGGCACCCCAACGATATCGTCAACGTCCGCTCGCAGATCGCCGCTGTGGCGAATGACGCGAGCCTGCCCATCGCCGAGTTCCGCCGTGTCTACATGACGGTGAGCCGCGGCGAACGTGACAGCGCACGGGCGAAAAAGGAGATGATCGAGGCGAACCTGCGCCTGGTGATCTCGATCGCCAAGAAATACACCAATCGCGGCTTGCAGTTCCTGGACCTGATCCAGGAAGGCAATATCGGGCTGATGAAGGCGGTCGATAAGTTCGAATACCGCCGCGGCTACAAGTTCAGCACCTATGCAACGTGGTGGATCCGCCAGGCGATCACCCGCTCGATCGCTGATCAGGCGCGCACGATCCGCATCCCGGTGCACATGATCGAGACGATCAACAAGCTGGTGCGCACGTCGCGCCAGATGCTGCACGAGATCGGCCGCGAGCCGGCGCCCGAGGAACTGGCCGAGAAGCTCGGCATGCCGCTCGAGAAAGTCCGGAAGGTGCTGAAGATCGCCAAGGAGCCGATCAGCCTGGAAACGCCGATCGGCGATGAGGAAGACAGCCACCTGGGCGATTTCATCGAGGACAAGGCAGCGGTCATTCCGCTGGATGCTGCCATCCAGGCCAATCTGCGTGAAGCGACCACGCGCGTGCTGTCGTCGCTGACGCCGCGCGAGGAGCGAGTGCTGCGGATGCGCTTCGGCATCGGCATGAATACCGACCATACGCTGGAGGAGGTCGGCCAGCAGTTCAACGTGACGCGCGAGCGCATCCGTCAGATCGAGGCGAAGGCCCTGCGCAAGCTGAAGCACCCGAGCCGGAGCCGGAAGCTCCGCAGCTTCCTGGACGACTGACGCAGCCCTAGCAGTTCCCGGCTGAAGCACCGGAAAGATTAGGTTTGACATGCTAGCACAATCTGGTTAGTATATATGACAGAAGACAGGGACTGCCCCATTACCCATTTGAGAGAGCGGACCGTATCAGCACATGCCAATATATCAGCCAACGCCGGGCGTCCGGTCCCATTCCGTCATGCTTCCCCTGTCGCGGGTCAGCGCACCAGCGATTCCGTTGCCCCCGACACTGGTCCCCAACGTGCCGGCAGCCCCATCGCTTTCCCAGGCCGCAAGCGGCCTTACCGCGACCTGGACAGCTCCGGATGCTGACAGCACGCACAGCGCCGCGACCGGGTTCAACCTGCAATTCAGCCCGACAGGCGCCAATGCCTGGACAGTTGTGTCGAACGTTGCCAGCCCGCACGCGTTAGCCGGGCTGGCGGCAGGCACAGCGTTCGACGTGCAGGTGCAAAGCCTGAATGCAGCCGGAGCCAGCGATTGGTCGGGCACCAGCACGCTGTCCACGGCCTCGGCTGCGTCCGTGCCCTATGCGCCGTCGATCAGCTCCGTCGCACCACCACCGGACGGCACCAACACTGTGCTCACGGTCGCCTGGACCGCGCCAACAACCGACAGCAGCCATCCGGCGCCGGTCAGCTACAACGTGCGCTACAGCCCGGCGGGTGCCGGCACCTGGACAACAATCTCGGGTGCCGCCAGTCCGTGCACGATCAGCGGACTGTCCGGTGCCGCCGCGATCGACGTCCAGGTCCAGGGGACGAATGTGTCGGGGAATGCGGGCGCATGGTCCAGCACCACGACTGGCCGCACCTGGGGGGCCACCGTCACGGTGGGCAATCTCGTCATCGCAACCACGCAGGTCCACAACACAGGCGTCTCGCCAGGCGGTGGCGCGAACTTCATCGCCGCACCGGCGCCGACAAGCGTGACCGGAGGAGCTTTCGCCTGGTCCCCGAACGCTTCAACAGTCCCTACGACCGGCCTGATCGTGGCCGGTTCCAGCGGCCAGACCAACGGGTGGGGGCAGTATTTCAGCGCACCGGCAACCGCCGGCACCTACTATCTGTGGATGCTGGCGCAAGGCGCCGGCAACGCCACGATCGGTGCCCTGGTGTCGTCCGCGATCACGGTGACATAAGAGGCGCAGCCGCTTGGAAGAAGTCAGTCGGCGGTCTAACCTGTCCTTCGCGTGCAAGCGCAGCTTCCTGGATGACTGAAGCGCTCCAGCGAGGGAGAGAAGAAGATGGAGCCGGTGGCGCGAGTCACCGTGACGGTCACGTTTCTGCGGATGGATCGGCCGCCGGCCGTTCCCTCGCCGGGACTGCCGCCGGACTTTCAGGTCGTGCGCGCGACAGTGCCCACGGTGGGATTCTATCGTTACCTGTACAATACGGTCGGCGCGGATTACGTGTGGTGGCTCCGACGCACCGTGCCGGATGAAGAAATCGCCGTGCTGCTGGGCGATCCGGCGCTATCGATCCATGTGCTGTACTGCAACGGTGAGCCGGCTGGGTTCTATGAACTGGACGGGCGCGGCTGGCCGGACATGAACCTCAGCTATTTCGGCCTGATGCCGCATGCGATCGGTGCTGGTGTCGGCTATCCGTTCCTGCGCAACGCCGTGGATACAGCCTGGCGCGAAAGCCCGCGCGGTGTGACGGTCAACACCTGCACAGCCGATCATCCGCGCGCGTTGCCGACATATTTACGCGCCGGCTTCCGCACGCTGCGGCAGGTTCGCGAGGTATGGAATGTGCCGTTGCGCCTGGGGATGAGGATCCCGGAACGGCTGCTGACGTAGCGGGCTTCAGCCCAATGCACCCTTGGCACGCAGGGCGCTGATTTCGGAGTCCCGGTAGCCCAAGATCTCCGCGAGAACAGCATCGGTATCGGCGCCAAGGCCAGGCGCAGGGCCTGACCTGCGTCCGAAGCTCGTGCGCCAAGGCAACCCAGGGAGACCACCTTCCCAAAAACCACGGGCCCGCAAGTGCTCGCTGGCAACGAGATCGGTCGAGCTTGCCAATGCTGCCGCGGGCACGCCGGCGGCGAGCAACGTTGCTTCGGCATCCGCGGCGGTTCTTTGTGCCAGCCAGACTTCGAGCGATTCACCACCGAGCAAAACAAGCAGACTCCGCTGCTGCTCACGATTGGCGACGGCAAGAGCGATCCACTCGTCATTGCCCTTGCAGCGCCAGGCGCCGTGCAGCAGATGCCTGTCGGAGCGGTTGCCTCGCGGCGTCGTAGGCCTGTCGCGTTGCGTCGCCAGCAACGGCTGCGCCAGTGTCCACAGCATCGCCTCGATCATGGAGAAATCCACCCGCGCGGTTTCGCCGGTGGTACGACGGCGCCAAAGGGAAGCGGCGGTGATGAAGGCCAGCATCAGCCCACACATCGGATCGAGCCAGGCGAAGCCGACACGGGGCGCAATATCCGGATGGCGGTTCAGGCCAGCAAACCCCGCGTAGCATTGCAGCAGCGTGCCATAGGCGACAGCATGTGACTCAGGCCCCGTCCGCCCCAGGCCGGACGCGGACACATAGATCAGTCCAGGATTGCGCTCACGCAACGCGGACGCGCCAAGGCCAAGTCGATCCATCACGCCAGTGGCGAAGTTCTCCACCAGCACATCGCAGTGTTCCGCGAGGCGGCGGGCGATATCGACGGCTTCGGGCTGCTTCAGATCAAGCACGATCGCGCGCTTCGCCTGTCCCAGCACGGTGTGCAGGTCCGACGCGCGGCCGGGGTCTCCGCGGCCAGGCGCCTCGACCTTGATCACGTCGGCGCCCATCGCGGCGAGATAGCGCGTCGTCGTCGGCCCCGCGATGACCCAACTGAAATCGATCACGCGCACGCCCGACAGCGGCAGCGGGCCAGCCGCAGGCATTCTGTCCGCAGGCGTCATTGCCAGGCCGAATGGCGAGCCAGGCACCTTGGCGCCGTCCCACGCCTGCCAGTATTTCCGGTGTTCGAGCTGCATCGAATCAAGCTGTTCTGCCAGTTCGCGCAATGGGAAGCTTGGCACCCGAGCTGCCTGCGCAGTGTCGGCGATCCATTGCTTGTCGTACTGGCGGCTCCAGTCGGACATCAGCGCGTGCAGCGCGTCCCAGTTCACGACGCGATCGGCCTTGGTCGCGAAACGCGGATCGCTACCCCAGGCAGGCGAACCCATCGCCTGTAGCCACGATGCCCATTGCCGATCCTCGCGCGGGGAAATGGCGGCGAAGCCGTCGCGCGCAGGCAGGATGCACACCGTTGCGCCGTTGCCGTCGGTGATGCGTCTGCGCGAGCGGCTGCGGCCGTGCAGGGCGGCGCTGGCCAGTTCGGTCATCGCCATGGTGGCCAGCGCTTCCTCGATCGAGACGTCCACAGTCGCCCGTGACATATGCGGTTGGGCTGCGTGCATTCCGGCGCAGGCAGCGGCCACGCCACCAATAAAGGCCGACTGTTCTCCAACGGGACGAATCGGTGCCTCGTTCAGGTCATCGACCTGGCCAGTCAGCAATCGCGCGATGCCGCTGGCATACATCAGGGTCAGGTCACTGGCGGGCGCATTCGCCCTCGCGCCAGTGCGACCATACGGCGATATGACGACCACTGCGGCGTTGGCATCTGTCACGTCGTCATCGCCTTCGCAGACGACCAGATGGGCCGACGCCAGCGCATCTCGCGTGCCGCTCCCCTTGCCGCGATTGAGACAAGCGCCCAGAGGCGTGGAATTGTCGGCGTCAACGCAGGTCACGTCAGCACCAACGTCGGCGAGAAGCCTGCCACATACGGCGGCTGCCAGGCCGGGACCAAGCTGGACGACGCGAAAACCGCTCAGCAACGCCATGGGCAATCGTTCCGGCATAGTTTCAGCGTCCACACAGCCCCCGGGGAGATGCTGGCATGTTATGCCGGCTGCACGAGCACGGCCATATCACTCGCCTGATCGCCGGTCATGACGCAACGCGGCGCACTGGCGCAGCGTCACTTCCCCACGGTGCCCGTGACAGTCTCACCGATGATCGGCAGGTGCAGATCGACCATATGCGGCCCCGGCGACACCTCGTCCACGTTGCGATAGATTGTCAGACTCTGGTCCTCCGTAGGCACATTTGCCACCACGGGAATACGGTCTACCGCCTGGAAATGCGGCGATCGGAGAACCGCCTGAAACCGCGACATTTCTGGCAGATCGGTCCAGAAATCGTCCTGCGCCACCACGTAGCTGACGCCATCATGATCCAGCAGATCCTCGATCTGCTGCTCCGAGAGGTCCTTCTGCTGCACGCCGATTGTGCGTCTGACAGCGATATCCAGCAGCAGCTTGTCGGAACGGATTATGGAGATGTCGCGGCGTGCCTCGATGGTGCGCATGTTGAAAATGAAGGAGCCGTCGCGTTTGCCAGAGAACACCACGACTGCGTTCTTTGGCGCCTCGCGTGCGATCCATTCAGCAGCCTCGCGATAGCCGTCCACGAACGGGGTCGGCGCATCCCGCCACGTATAGACACCAGTACCTGTCACCAGAACCATCAGTGCCACACCGGCCGCACGCGCCGGCAGCAGCGCATCGAGGCCGAGACCCGCCGCAACCAGCACCATCGGCAAAAAGACCAGCGCATGACGCGCTTCCTTCAGATCGATCGCTGACAGAAACAGATAGCCCTCCACGATCCACCCGCCGAGCAGCGTGAGATCGGCAGGGTTCAGACGTCGGGACAGGCGCCCCGCGAAGCCCAGGGGAACCGCCGCCGCTGCCAACACCAACAATGGCCAGCCAAGCTGCCATGGCATCTGCCGCGCATACCAGATCCAGCCCGCGATGCTGTCGCGCGCCACCCGTGCATCCGGAATGCCCGTGAGCGATTGAACGTTCGCGCGGCCGAACTTGAGCGTGAGGGCTGCGATCGGAAGAAGCCCAATGATAGCGAACGCAACCGCAAGCCACATCTGGCGATTGCGCAGCACCTGCCGCCCCTGGGCCACGATCAGCACCAGCGCAAACACGGGGAACAGAAAGATCGTGGTGATCTTGATGTAGGTTGCGCACAGCAGCAGGAACACGGCGAGGTACAGCCTGGACGAGCGCCCGCTCGCGAGATGGCTCTCCAGCAGCACAGCCGACCACACGGCGAACGCGACTGATGGCACCTCGAGCATGACCTGGCGCCCCCACAGTGCAATGCCAGGTGCCGCCATGGCCGACAGTCCAACGGCAAGTGCCGTCAGCGGACTGACCCAGCGTCGCGCCAGCACGTAAAGGCCGAACGCGAGCGCACTATAGTGCAACAGCTCGACCACCAGCGCAGTGACGTGCGAGACGCCGAACAGCGCATAAAAGGGTGCCAGGAACAGATAGAACAACGGCGGGTAGAACAGGATCGTGAGCGCCGGGTACTTGACGTAGTACTGCATCGCCCAGGCCGACGGATGCGCCGGCATGGCGGCGACCATGTCCTTCACGAAGGCGCCGTTCAGCGCGTGGCGCGGCGCATCGCTCCACCAGAACTCGCCGTGATGCGGCGCCGTCGCAAACAGCAGCAGCACGCCCACCAGAAACGCGATGGCAGCGACAGCATGCTCTATGCGGGAGGTCATTGCGCCGGACGGTGCCCGGTCATATGGGCAACCAGGCGGCGATCGCGACGCCGACTACGCCGGCAAACACCAGCCATGACACCCAATCGCGCGCTGCATAAACGATGGGATCATCGTCCATGTAACCCCGGCTGGTGGAAAGCCACAGGCGGCACTGCCAGAACAGCAATAGGGGGATGACCCCCCACAACATCCACGGCCGCGCATAGGCGTGCAATGCGGTGTCACTCTGTACATAGAGCGATAGCACCACTGCCGACGCGAAGCTGGCGGCGCAGCCGAACATCTGCAGCATTGGCAGATCCTGCACCAGATAGCCGCGCCGCTCGGTCTTCGACAGCGACGCCGATTGGAGCCGGTACAGCTCTGAGACGCGCTTCATCAGTGCCAGGCTCAGGAACAGGAAAGAGGAAAAGCCCAGCAGCCACATGGAGACCGGATGTTCGCTCGCCTGCCCGCCACCGAACAGGCGGACGGTGTAGAGTGCCGCCAGGATGAACACGTCGGTCAGCGGCTGTTCCTTCAGCCGGATCGTATAGCCAAGCGACAGCGCCGTATATACAGACAGCGCCACCGCCGCTCCGCTGGCGATACCAAGCCAGGCACCAACCAGAAAGAGCAACGGCACCATCGCCAGGCCATTCAACAGGGGCAGATCGCCACTGGCGAACGGACGCAGGCGCTTGCGCGGATGCGCCCTGTCCGCGGCAAGGTCGGAGAGGTCGTTGATCAGATATATGGCCGATGCAGTGGCGCAGAATGCCACCATGATCGCCAGCGAATGCCACCAGGCAGACCTGTTGGTGAAATCGCCGGCTGCCAGCAATGGCACCAGCGTGAACAGATTCTTCACCCACTGGTATGGCCGCAACGCCCGGACAGCCGTCCGCACGCGGTACGTCCGATCATCGAACACCGCGGCCACACGGCACAGTCCAGCCGCACCACGCACAAAGGATGGCGACGCATTGACCACGACCGCAGCCGCGGCATGGCGCCACACTGCGTAATCGGCGCCATCGTTGCCAGCATAGACGAAGCCGCGCTCACCGTAACGGCGGGACAACTCGACCGCCTTGCGTTCACCACGAAGATTGGTGGTGCCGTCCGACGCAATCACGTCAGCGAACACGCCAAGATGGGCGGCAACAGCAAGGGCAATGCGCGCATCGGCTGCGGTGCACAGCACGATGCGGCGGCCCTGGGCGCGCTCCACTTCGATCAGCCGGACCAGCGGCTCGTTGTAAGGGAGGTGCGCGGCCACGAACGACCATCGCGCAGCGAGTTCCTGCTTCAGGTGCGCCCGGCCTGCGGCCAGCCATCGCGGCAGGTGGACGAGCAAGCGCCAATCCGCCAGGACCGCGGAAAACGTCGCTTCATGAAGCGAATCGATGCGAAGCAGCGTGCCATCCAGATCGATGCAAAGCGGCAGGCTCAGAGGAGCCAGTTGATGGGAGTCTGCTGCCTCGACGCGATGCAATGTCTCCGACAAATCGGCCTCAGGCGCGTGAGTGCCTTCCTATGCCGGGTTCGACCTGCTCAGAGCAAGCTTTCCAGCGATGTTGTTAACCTTCTGTCGCCGGTTCGCGACTTGCGCGCACCTTGTCCACCCGTCGTCCATCCATTTCCAGCACCTCGAAACGCCAGCCGGAGAATACGATGCGGTCGCCTACTCGCGGCACGCGCCGCAACAGCGCCAGAACGAGACCCGCCAGCGTGTGATAGCTGCCCTCGGCCGGGAGATCGGGCAGCGACAGTCGCGCCTTCAATTCGTCCACCGGCATCATGCCGTCCATCACCAGCGCGGTCTCGCCCTCACCCGCACTGTCTGCCAGTTGCGGGGCCGCATCGGTCGGGTCACCGACGATGGCCTCCAACACGTCACCCGCCGTCACGACCCCTTCGAAACTGCCATACTCGTCCATCACCAATGCCATGCCGAGCGGATCCAGCTTCAGCCGTTCCAGCGAATCCAGCGCGGTTACCGTATCGGGCACCACCATCGGCTGATGCAGCGATGCCCCAAGCGACAGGTCGCCGCCATCAAGGATGCGATCTAGCAGGTCCTTCGCCCGCACCACGCCAACCACATTGTCGACCGAGCCGTCACAAACCACGAAACGCGAGTGCGGAGCGGACTTCAGGGCCGCGGCTATGTCCTTCGGTGAATCGGTCCGGTCGATCCAGGCGATCTCCGTGCGAGGTGTCATGATCGCGCGTACTGGCTTGTCGGCCAGTCGCAGCACGCGTTCGATCATGTCACGCTCCTCGGTTTCCAGCACACCGGCCTGGGTGCCCTCGACCAGGAGTGCTTTCAGCTCTTCCTCGGTGACGGTCTGGCGCGCCACGCCGTGCAGGCCGAAGAGCCGCAGCACGCCGTCTGACGACACATTCAGCAGCCAGACGATCGGGCCGCCGATCCGCGCGATGAATGCGATGGCAGGCGCGACCCTGGCGGCCGCCACCTCGGGGCGGCGCAGGGCAAGGTGCTTCGGGACCAGTTCACCCAGTACCATCGTCAGGTAGGTCGTCACTATGACGACAATTGCGAAGGAGAGTGTCTTTGCCGCGGACTCGAGCCCTGGAATGGTAATGAGTTTGGATTCGAGGTCACCGGCAATGCGCGCGCCACCGAACACACCGGTCAGCATGCTGACCAGCGTGATGCCGACCTGCACGGTTGGCAGGAAACGCTGCGGATCCTGCGCCAATTCGCGCGCTTTCGCCGCGCCGGCGACCCCCTTGTGCTCCAATACGGCCAGCCGCGCTCGCCGCACCGAGACCAGAGCGAGCTCGCTGAGCGAGAACAGACCGTTGATTAGGATCAGCAGCACGACAATGACGAATTCGAGTGCAGGGGCCATGACGTGAGCATAACCGCCGCAGGACAGTTGTCAGCTAGCACGGAACGGGGTTCTCATGGCCGGCATGCCGCTGATCGTCATCCTGCTGAGCGTGCTCGGCCTGGTGCCGTTGATCGGGTGTGGCCTGGGCGCGCTCGGGCCGGACCCGCAGACCGCGACCCGGATGCTCCAAGTACTCATCGGCTATACCGCACTGACCCTGGCCTTTGCCGGCGGTGTTCATTGGGGGTTCGAGCTGCAGGTACCGCACACGAACCGGCTCGTGGGCCGATTGCGGGTGGGAATACCTGCCGTTGCGCTGCTGGTGGCGTGGGCGGCACTCGTATTGCCAATTGTCGTCGCGCCCGTGAGCGCGCTGATCGTGCTGGTTGCCGCCTACATCGCGGCAATTCTGTTGGAACAGAGAGCGGCGCATTACGACGCCCTGCCGCGGCATTACCTGTGGCTGCGCTGGGGATTTACCATTCCGGCCGCCGCGATGCTGGTGACAGTATTGACGCTTCGCCTACTGGGACAGACAATAGAATTCTGAGTATTGTCTTGATTTTTAACCGTCGTTAAGGTATGTTTAATCATTGGAGAGATAAGGCGGATGACGATGTCCGGCTCAGGCGAAACTGCACGGATCATCCGTTTCCCGCTTCGGCCGGAGGCGGCGGCGAGGCTGGACGAGGGACAGGAACGGTTGCGCCGGGCCCTGGCAACGCTCGATCACGCCATTGCAGACCAACGGACGGCCGTGGCGGCGTGGCGCAAGGCGCTTGGCGAGCTGGGGTCCGTGGTATCGGGGCTTGGCGATAGCCTACATCGCTATCGGGGGAACCTCGACACGCTGGGCGCACGCGTTGCCGGCCTGCACGCTCAGGCGGTCCGATTGGAAAAGTTGGCGGATGCGGCCGCCCAGTCGGCTCCCCGGGACTAGACTAGTCGGCGAGGCTTACGCCGTCCGCACCAACCGATGCTGCTTCCGTCCGGCGGAAAGCTTGATCGCGTCGCCATGAAGATCAGCAAGCGTTACGGTATGCCCTTCATCCTTCACGGGCATATCGTTGATGCGCGCACCGCCACCGCGGATCAGCCGCCGTCCCTCGCCATTACTGCCGACGAGGCCGGCAAGCGCGAACAGGCGGAACGCCGGTATCCCCGCCTCCAGTTCGCCACGCGGCACGTCTATGCCGGGCAGCGTTTCAGCCGCCTCCCCCACCTCAAATGCCCGCCGCGCCGTCTCGGCCGCTCCAGCCGCCGCATCGCCACCATGCGCCAAACGTGTGGCCTCGGTCGCCAGCAATTTCTTGGCTTCGTTGATCTCCGCCCCACCAAGCGCTTCCAGGCGTGCAATCTCGTCCAGCGGCAGATCGGTAAACAGGCGCATGAAGCGGCCGACATCGGCGTCCTCGGTATTGCGCCAGAACTGCCAGTAATCGTAGGGCGCCAACCGGTCGCCACGCAGCCACACGGCGCCCTGCACGCTCTTGCCCATCTTGGCGCCCGACGCCGTCGTGATCAGTGGCGTGGTCAGCCCGAATACGTGTTTGCCGTCAGTACGCCGCACCAGTTCCGCACCTGCTACGATGTTCCCCCACTGGTCCGACCCGCCCATTTGCAGAGTCACGCCATAACGACGGTTCAGCTCGCGGAAGTCGTAGCTTTGCAGGATCATGTAGTTGAATTCGAGGAACGTCAGCGGGTGCTCGCGTTCCAGCCGGATGCGCACGCTATCGAACGTGAGCATCCGGTTGATGGTGAAATGCGTGCCGACCTCGCGCAGCAGCGGGATATAGCCCAGCGTATTCAGCCAGTCCCCGTTGTTCGCCATGATGGCGTCGGTCGGGCCGTCACCGAACCTTATGAACGGATCGAAGCAAAGTCGAACGCCGGCCATATTGGCCGCGATCTGCTCGTCGGTCAGCAGCTTGCGCGATTCGTCCTTGCCGGAAGGATCGCCGATGCGCGTGGTGCCGCCACCCATCAACACGAGCGGCCGATGGCCGTGTTTCTGCAGCAGTCGCAGACTCATGATGCCGACGAGGTTGCCGATGTGCAGGCTGTCGGCGGTGCAGTCGAAGCCGATATACGCGGTGACCGTCCCGGCGCAGAGCGACGCATCCAACGCGTCGAGATCAGTGCACTGGTGGACGAAACCGCGTTCGGTGGCTTCCTGAAGGAATGCGCTTTTGGCCATGATGCGCGTCGGTTAGCACAGACTCGGGTGGGGGAACATGCTGCGCACCATTGGCCTGATGAGCGGCACGTCGCTGGACGGCGTGGATGCGGCCTGGCTCGAGACCGACGGCGAGAGGGTCGATTCGTTCGGCCCGACGCTGACCTTGGCCTACGACGATCGCTTGCGCGCGGACCTGCGGCGGATCCTCGATGTCGCGCCAACGCTGGCACCGGATGATCGGCGGCTGAAAAGCGCGGAGGCGCGCCTTACCGAGTACCACATTCGCGCCGTTGCGGCGCTGGGCCGTCAGGCGGACCTGATCGGTTTCCACGGCCAGACCATTCTGCATCAGCCTGATCGGCAACGAACCTGGCAGATCGGCAATCCGGCCGAGCTGGCGTGGCGCACGGGAGTGCCGGTCGCCTTTGATTTCCGCTCGGCGGATGTGGCGGCAGGCGGCCAGGGGGCGCCCCTGGCGCCGATTTACCACGCGGCGCTTGCACGGGATGTGGCGAAGCCGCTCGCGGTGGTGAACATCGGTGGCGTGTCCAATGTGACGTGGATCGGCAGCGACGGGACGCTGATCGCGTTCGACACGGGGCCGGGGAATGGCCCGCTGGACGACTGGATCGCCCGGCGCGTCGGGAGCACGTTCGATCGGGATGGTGTGGTGGCACGGTCCGGGACTGTGGCACAGCCGGTGTTGGACCGGTTGCTGTCGCACGCGTATTTCGCCAAACCCCCGCCGAAGTCGCTGGACCGTCTGGATTTTGCTGCCGCGTTGGCAGCGAGCGGGTTGGAGGAGCTGTCGCCGCCTGATGGCGCGGCGACGCTCGTGGCATTCACCGCAGGCGCGATCGCCGCTGCACCGTTGCCTGCGGCGCCTCGGCGCTGGCTGGTGACCGGCGGCGGAAGGCGAAATCCAGCGATCATGGACGTACTGCGCGCTCGACTGGGCGCGGCGGTCGATCCTGTAGAAGCCGTGGGATGGGACGGCGACGTGCTGGAAGCGCAGTGCTTCGGATTTCTCGCGGCGCGCACGCGCGCGGGGTTGCCTATCAGCTTTCCCGGCACCACGGGAGTGCAACAGCCAATGCCTGGCGGCAGGATGACCATGCCCGATCGTGCGTGATCAATCAGCCACTGAGGTGCCGGATCACGCCCCCCGATCCAAGCTATGGATCGCCACCCTCATCATGGCGGCGGCCATCCTGTACGGGTCTTTCTATCCGTTCAACTTCGCCATTCCGACACATGGCGTGGGGCCAATTGCGACGTTTCTGGCCAGCACCAGCTGGCGTGCCGGACGGGGCGACTTCATTGCCAATATTTTGCTGTATCTCCCGTTCGGCTTCTTCTTCGTGCAAAGCCTTTCGCCATCGCGACGGAAGGCGAGCGTGCCGGTGGCAGTGCTGTGCGGCGCGGCGATGTCGCTGTTCGTGGAGTTGACGCAATACTATGACCCGGGGCGCGTCACGTCGTTCAGCGACTTTTACACCAACTCGTTCGGCACGCTGCTTGGCGCGCTCGCCGCGCTCGCGATCGGGACACGATTCAGGCTTCCGTTCATCGGCGAGGTGACAACGCAGCCGATCCCTCCGCTGCTGATCATCGCGTGGCTGGGCTATTACCTGTACCCTTATGTGCCTGCGACCAATGTGCACAAGTATTGGGACGCGCTGAAGCCGGTCGTTCTGACGCCGTCGCTCGCCCCCTACGACCTGTTCCAGCAGACAGCGATATGGCTTGCGCTGTACGCGCTCGTGGAGGCGACCGTTGCGCGGCGGCGGTCGGCGTGGCTGGCACCTCTGTTTGCTCTGGCGCTGCTGTTCGCGAAGATCCTCATCGTCCACACAGTGCTGCGCCTGGCAGAGCCTGTCGGCGCCGCAGTGGCGTTGGCTGCGTGGTGGATTGTGCTCTTGGCGCCGGCACGCGGGCGGGACGGCGTCGCCGGACTGATGCTGCTCGCCTGTGTGGTTGCGTTGCGGCTGGAGCCGTTCGGATTCGGCACCCATGCGCAGCTGTTCGGCTGGGTTCAGAGCTCCAGCCTGACGGGGGGCTCGCTCCGGGCAGATGCGCTGGCTTTCCTGGAAAAATTCTTCCTGTATGGCTGCGCGATCTACCTGCTCGGCAATGCAATCCGCGCGCGATGGCCGGTCACGGTACTGCTGACAATGTTCCTGATCGCGACAAGCTGGGCAGAAACCTACCTGCCGGGACAGTCGAGCGAGATCTCGGATGCGCTCATGGCGGTGATGAGCGCCGCTGTGTTCGCCGTCGTGCCCCGAACGCCGGAGGGTGGCACAACGCCCCTACGGCCATGAAACACGCGGAAGCGGTGCCATCGCGAGTGAGAGCGCCGTAGGCGCGGCACTTGGCGTGCACGTGGTTCGGTAGTGTCCCGCCTTGGTCTGGCGGGGCGCGTCGGTCAGTCTGCCGCCAGCGCCATTGCGCGTCGGGCAATCGACTTGCCGCAATAGTCGTCGATCGCTTCAGCCACCTTTTCGGCGTGATCTGCGAACACATGGTCGGCGCCATCGAACACCCGATAGTCGACGCTGACCCCCTTCTGGGTGTTCAGCTTATCGATGAGCTTCCGCACCGCGATCTCCGGCACCAGCTCGTCCGCGTCGCCGTGGATCATCAATCCGCCGCATGGGCAGGGCGCCAGGAAGCCGAAATCGTAGTGATTGGCCGGCGGCGCCACACTGACCCAGCCGGAAATCTCCGGCCGGCGCATGAGCAGCTGCATCCCGATGAACGCGCCGAATGAATACCCGGCGATCCACAGACCACCGTGATTCGGGTTGACCGCCTGCATCCAATCGAGCGCCGCAGCGGCATCACCGATTTCTCCGATGCCGCCGTCATAGCGCCCTTGGCTGCGCCCAACTCCGCGAAAATTGAACCGCATCACCGAGCAGCCCAGCCGCTGAAACGACTGGTACATCGAATACGTGACCCTGTTGTTCATCGTCCCGCCGTGTAGCGGATGTGGATGAAGGATCAACGCGACCGGCGCACCGGTCTCCTTCGAGTGGTGGTAACGGCCCTCCAGCCGGCCGTCAGGACCGGCAAACATCACCTCTGGCATGGCGTCCCGAAACCGCTTTCCTATCTTAGGGACGGTACCGTGCCGGGCTCCCCAATGATCCCGGCCGCTACGCGTCCAAATGCCCGAATACTCCCCGCCCCGTGTCCGATCAGGTTACACTAGAATGAGAACGCCGTTCTCAGCCTTCAGTTCCGCGTGAATTCTTGACCAATGAGGTCGGAATATCTAGCCTTCTACGGAGCGGCACTCCCGCCGCAAGCGTCTGGCGTCCTCCATTTGTTACGCGGTCCCCCGACCGACCGTGCCCCAGGATTGGGCTCATGGTCCCAAGGCCCGCATACTATAGGGTAGAGGCACGGGCTTTCATAACGGAATTGTCGCATGGCTTTCATGTTCTTGCGTGAGACGATCCGCACATATAGGGAACGCGACCCGGCCGCCCGGTCGTCGCTGGAGGTCCTGCTGTGCTATCCGGGCCTGCATGCGGTCATGTGGCACTCGCTGTCACATTGGTTCTGGCAGCGCAGGATGTTCCTGCTGGGCCGGTTCTCCTCCCACATCGCCCGCTGGCTGACCGGGATCGAGATCCACCCGGCCGCGAGGCTGGGCAGACGTCTGGTGATCGACCATGGCATGGGCGTGGTGATTGGCGAGACAGCCGAGGTAGGAGACGATTGCTACCTTTATCATCAGGTCACCCTGGGCGTGGCACGCACCGACAGCGGTAAGCGGCACCCGACGGTGGGCAACAACGTCATCATCGGCGCAGGCGCCAAGGTGCTCGGCCCCATCACCGTGGGCAACAACGCGCGAGTAGGCGCCAATTCGGTCGTCCTGGACAACGTCCCAAACGACACAACCGTGGTTGGCATGCCCGCGCGCCCGGTGGATCGCAAGGTGCGATCACGCCCCGGATTCGACCCGTACGGCATTCCCTGCGACGACAGCCTCGACCCGCTGCTGCGTGACCTCGACCAGATGCATTGCGAACTGGCCGAGCTCGAGGCCCGGATCGCCCGGGTGGCCGAGGAGCAGATGCGCCAGCGCCAGGCCGCCGCGGAGTAAAGGATGCAGCTCTCCACCCGCGGCCGTTATGCCGTGATGGCCCTCGTGGACCTGGCCACCCGCCAGACACTGGGGTGCGCGTGTGGCCGGATTTGCATCGCGGAGATCGCCGCCCGCCAGAAACTGAGCCAGGCATACCTGGAGCAGCTGTTCGGCAAGCTGCGCCGGGCCGGGCTGGTCTCCTCGGCCCGTGGCCCGGGCGGCGGGTATCGGTTGACTCGTCCATCCGACACCATCGCCATCGCCGATATTGTCGCGGCGGTCGAGGAGCCACTGCTCGACCCGCCATGCGAGGGCAGCGACCGCTGCGAGTCCGACGCTTTGTGGGAAGAACTGGATCGACACATCCGGCGGTTCCTGCACAGCGTCACCCTTGCCGACGTGGCGACTGGACGGGTGGCAGGTCGCACCGTTCCGCTCGCTGCCGACTGATGCTGTACCTGGACGCCAACGCGACCGAGCCGCTGCGGCCGGAGGCTCGCACGGCAATGCTGGCAGCCGCCGACACGCTGGGGAACCCGTCCTCGGTCCATGCTGCCGGCCGCGCCGCGCGTCGCCTGCTCGAAGACGCCCGGGAAAACCTGGCGACCCGCTATGGCGCGAGGCCGGCCGACCTCGTGTTCACCTCAGGCGGGACCGAGGCCAATGTGCTGGCAGTGCAAGCCCTGGGCGCCGGCCGCCGCATCGTTATCGGTGCGACGGAGCACGACGCCGTACGGTCCGCCGCCCCCGGCGCAACCATCCTGCCGGTTGACCGTGATGGCGTCGCGGACCTTCGGGAGCTCGCCACACTGCTGGCGAATGGGCCGCCAACGCTGGTCTGCCTGATGTGGGCCAACAACGAGACCGGGGTGATTCAGCCGATCGCCGAGGCCACAGCCATTTGCCGCCATCATGGGGCGCTGCTGCATGTCGATGCGGTGCAGGCGGCTGGCCGTATCCTCGTGGCGCTGGGAAGCATCCACAGCATGGCGATCTCGTCGCATAAGCTGGGCGGTCCAACCGGTGCTGGCGCGCTTCTGCTTGCACCGGACGTACCTGACATAACACCGCTGTTCACCGGAGGTGGCCAAGAGCGGGGCCGCCGTGGCGGTACCCATGCCCTGCCTGCCATCGCCGGTTTTGCCGCGGCGGCAAGAATATCGTCCGACCGCGGGGAGGATGCCCAGGTCTGGCCTGGCCATGACGCCGAGCGCATCCGGGGTATCCGGGACGCTATCGAGTCGGCGGCGATCGCGTGTGGTGCAGAGGTCTGTGGCGGCGGTGCTCCACGGCTGCCCAACACCACCTGCCTCGCCTTGCCGGGTATCCGGGCGGATGCCCAGGTCATGAGCCTCGATCTCGATGGCATCTGTGTCAGCGCCGGCGCTGCTTGCAGCTCCGGCAAGGTTGCCGCGAGCCATGTCCTGGCCGCCATGGGGCTCGGCGCACTCGCCGGCCAGGCCATCCGCATCTCGCTTCCTTATAATGTCACCCCGGACGCCGTGCCTGTATTTGCGACCTCGTACGCGCGCATGGCGGACCGGCTTCGCGCCGCGCTGGCGCCGCGCGCCGCCTGACCCCACATCCCGGCCATGCCGACTGCCCCGCCTCGCCCGAATCGCCCGGTTTACCTGGACAATCAGGCCACGACCCGCTGCGACCCCCGCGTGGTCGAAGCCATGCTTCCGTGGTTCACCGAGCATTACGGCAACCCCCACAGCGTCGAGCACGTCATGGGGTCCGAGGCCGAAGGCGCCGTTGAGGACGCCCGCTCCCAGGTCGCTGCCCTTATTGGTGCCGATAGCAAGGAACTGGTGTTCACCTCCGGAGCCACCGAAGGCAATAACATCGCCATCAAGGGGGCGGCCCGCTTCGCCGGCCCGGGCAAGCGCCGCCGCATCATCACCGTCGCCACCGAACACAAGTGCGTCCTGGAATCGGTTGCGGAACTCGCCGCCGAGGGGTTCGAGCCGGTCTTCCTTCCGGTCCGCCCGGACGGCCTGCTTGACCCCGACACCCTGCGCGACGCGCTCGACACGCCGACGCTGCTGGTCAGCGTCATGGCGGTGAACAACGAGATTGGCGTCATCCAGGACATCGCGGCGTTGGCCGCCATCGCCAAGCAGGCTGGCGCGCTGTTCCACACCGATATTGCCCAGGCCGTCGGCAAGATCCCGGTCGACCTGACCGCCTGGAAGGTCGATCTTGCCTCGATCAGCGGCCACAAGATCTACGGCCCGAAAGGTGTCGGCGCGCTTTACGTCCGCCGCCGCCCCCGTGTCCGGCTGACCTCGCTGTTCTCCGGCGGCGGCCAGGAGCGTGGCATCCGGTCGGGCACGCTGCCTGCTCCCCTCATCGTCGGTCTCGGCGAAGCCTGTCGTCTTGCCGCCGCCGAAATGGCCGGCGAAACCTCCCGTCTCGCCAGCCTGCGCCAGCGGCTGCTGGAGCGGCTGGCCGCGGAGATTCCCGGCCTCACCGTCAACGGCAGCATGGATACGCGCATTGCGGGCAACCTGAACCTGACCTTTCCGGCCGCCACGGCCGCCGAACTCATGGAGCGGATCCCGGACCTTTGCGTCTCGACGGGCTCCGCCTGTTCGTCCGCGGCCATCGAGCCTTCTTACGTGCTGCGCGCGCTTGGCCTGTCCGACGAAGCCGCCGCCCGCACCCTTCGCATCGGGCTCGGCCGCTTTACCTCTGCCGCCGATATCGACTATGCGGCAACAGCGCTTGCCGCGGCGCACGCCGGAGCGCCGGCGCCAAGTGTCGAACATCTCGCCAAGGCCTGAGAATGCCGAAGATGACCTTCATCGAACGCAGCGGCACGCGCCGCGAAGTTGACGCGCCGCTCGGCACGTCGGTGCTGGAGATTGCACATCAGCATGGCGTGGATATCGAGGGCGCCTGTGAAGGCTCCCTCGCCTGCTCCACCTGCCATGTCATCGTCGATCCTGGCTGGTTCCGAAAACTCACCCCGCCGACCGAGGACGAGGAAGATATGCTGGACCTTGCCTTCGGCCTGACCGCGACCTCGCGCCTCGGCTGCCAGATCGTCATGACCGAGGCGCTCGATGGGCTGGTGGTGAAGCTGCCCGCCGGCACGCGCAACCTGATGAACGACTAGGATGCGCATCCTCGTCGCGATGTCGGGAGGCGTGGACAGCAGCACCGTCGCGGGCCTGTTGCATGAAGCTGGCCACCACGTGGTCGGTGTCACACTGCAGCTTTACGACCACGGCGTCGCCAGCGGGCGCAAGGGCGCATGCTGTGCCGGGCAGGACATCCATGATGCACGACGCGTCGCGGACCATCTCGGCATCCCACACTACGTCATCGATGCCGAGCAGCGGTTTGCCAACGCCGTTATACGGGATTTTGCAGACGGCTACGCTTCGGGCGAAACGCCGGTGCCATGCATCCGCTGCAACCAGACGGTCAAATTCGCTGATCTGACCGCGTTGGCAGAGGGACTGGGCTGCGAACGCCTCGCCACTGGCCATTACGTCCGCCGGATCGATGGCGACGCCGGCGCGGAGCTGCACCGGGCTGCCGACCAGGAGCGTGATCAGAGCTGGTTCCTGTTCGCGACGACCGGCGCCCAGCTTGCCCGGACGCTGTTCCCGCTCGGTGACATGCCCGGCAAGCAGACGGTGCGCGCGCATGCCGAACGTCTCGGTCTGCCGGTTGCCGCCAAGCCGGACAGCCAGGACATCTGCTTCGTCGCCTCCGGCACGTACGCTGACACGGTGCTGCGGCTGCGGCCGGATGCGGGAGAGCCCGGCGACATCGTCGCGCAGGACGGCCGCGTCCTGGCGCGCCATGACGGCATCGCGCGCTTTACGGTGGGTCAGCGCAAGCGCCTCGGCGCCGCCGCGACAGATCGCGGCCGTCACCAAACCGTCATCGAACTCGATCCCGCGACGCGCCGCGTCGTCGTCGGCTCGCGCGATGCCGGCACGCACAGCGTCCGCCTGCGAGAAGTCAATTGGCTGCTACCCCAACCTGCAGCACCGGTTGTTTGCAGTGTTAAAATGCGTGCGCGCGACATCCTGCGGCCTGCAACGGTGATCGCCGGCCCGGAGGGCCGCGCCGACGTGACTCTTGATGCGCCAGCCCTTCCCGCCCCTGGCCAGGCGTGCGTTTTCTATCAAGGCTCGCGTGTTCTTGGCGGTGGCATCATCTGCCGCGCCTAACCGCGCGTAATGAGCCGTAAGGAAGTGCAAATTACGGCCGCTTTACAACAAGCGCTGCCCTGTAAGGGCGTAAAGCGGGGTTTCAAATCCCTCACACCGCGTTTGCAGAGCCCTACGCAGATGCTGCAACAACAAACATAGCTTAACTCACACCTGCGCCGGCGACTGTTTACCTTCACGATCAGAATTAGCTGACAGAGGGGAGTTCGCCGTGAGCCTGACAATCAGCCAGTCCAGTATTCGTGCACTGTCCGCCGATGCGTTGATCAGCTCGCGCATCGCCAGCACCGATCATGTCCGTGTTGAGTTTCTGCGCTGCGGCTCGGACGCGACCCTGGAGTGGACTATGCCCCGCCCCGAGTTCTCGCTGATGTGGGTGCGCGACAAGGGCAGCAATGCGCGCATCACACTGGCGGGCCGCCAGCCGGACATCATCGCACCGGGGCGCGCCAATTTTTGGTTCTTCCCGGAAGGCATCGATGCACAGGGTGAGCTCACGGGAAAGGGAGCTTACGACTGCGCCGGCGTCTTCGTCGATCCGCAGTTCCTTTCGTCAAGCGTCAAGGAGTCGCTTGCAGAGCCAATAGTTGGTTTCTCCCATGACGCGCTTGGCCGCGCCTTCGATGAACTGGCCGGCGAACTCACCGAGCCCGAGGAAGTGATGCCGATGTTCACCGAGGGCTGGGCCATGCAGGCACTCGCCTACGTGGCTCGGGCGGCGAAGTGCAAGCAGCCAGGTCGCACTACCGTGGGCAGTGGTCTGGCGCCGTGGCAGCTTCGCCGTGCGCAGGAGATGTTCCGCTCCGATCTCTCGGAGAACCTGTCGCTGAACAGCGTGGCGCAGGCCTGCAAACTTTCGGTCAGCCACTTTGCGCGGGCGTTCAAGGCCTCGACCGGCATTCCGCCGCATCAGTGGGTGATGACCGCGCGCATCGAGATGGCGCGGGCCATGCTGACCAACGGCTCCACACCGCTGGTCGAAGTGGCAGGCATCTGTGGCTTCGCGGATCAAAGTCATTTTTCGCGAGTGTTCGCACGCATGATGGGCACCAGTCCCGGCGCCTGGCGGCGTGAGTATCGCGTCTAGCGCGCTGGCGGTTCGTATCCCTCGTCGAAGTAGCAAGGCCGGCCTCGCGCCGGCCTTGTTGCGTTCGGCTCCGCAAATTCCGTCCACTTTCACAGGATCGGCTAAGATCCGGGAGTGGGACGTTTGCTTTCGTGCCGCTAGGTTCGCAAGCTGCATCCTGATCCAAACCGGGGGCCAATATGCATCTGGATCCAGTCATCCTGTCGCGCATGCAATGGGCCTGGGTGATCGGCTGGCACATCCTGCTGCCAGCATTCACGGTTGGCCTTGCGTCGTACATCGCCGTGCTGGAAGGCCTGCACGTCTCCACCCGCGATGAGATATGGCTTCGCATCTCGCAGTTTTGGATTCGCATCTTCTCTGTATCGTTTGCGATGGGCGTGGTCACCGGCATCATCATGCCATTCCAGTTCGGCACGAACTGGTCGCGATTCTCCGACGCCGCCGCCAACGTCATTTCTCCGATGCTCGGCTACGAAGACCTGATGGCCTTCTTCCTGGAAGCCACGTTCCTTGGCGTGCTGTTGTTCGGCCGCACTCTGGTGCCGCGATGGGCACATTTTTTCGCCGCCTGCATGGTCGCCTTCGGCACGCTGCTCTCGTCCTTTTGGATCCTCGCCACGAACAGTTGGATGCAGACGCCTGCCGGCTACACGATGAAGGATGGCCGATTTTTCCCCAGCGACTGGTCGGCCATCGTCTTCAACCCATCCCTTCCCTATCGCTTCGCGCACAACGTCTCCGGCTTTTACGTCACCACAGCCTTTGTCGTGCTTGGAGTCGGCGCCTGGCTGGTGCGGCGGCGGAACTCACTGGAGGGCCGTCGCATGGTGATGATGGCCCTCGGCTTCCTTGCGTTGTTCGTGCCGTTGCAGATGGTCCTCGGCGATCAGCAGGGGTTGAACACGCGCGAATACCAGCCCGCCAAGCTGGCGGCGATCGAAGGCCGCTGGGAAGACGCATCGCCCTCGCCGCTGACGTTGTTCGCCATCCCCGAACAGAACGAGGAACGCAATGCCTATGCGATCGACATCCCCGTCATCGGCAGCCTGATCCTGACACATTCGCTGAACGGCGAGGTGAAGGGCCTCAAGGACTGGCCCGCTAACGATCGTCCACCTGTGCTGCCGGTGTTCTTCGCCTTCCGCATCATGGTCGGCATCGCGTTCATCATGTTGGGCATGGTCGTGCTAGGGTGGTACCTGCACTTCAAGCGCCGGCTTTTCCGCACCGACTGGTATTTGCATCTCTGCCAGTACACTGGCTGTCTCGGCTTCATTGCGGTGCTGGCCGGCTGGTGTGTCACCGAAGTGGGCCGCCAGCCCTGGACCATCTATGGCCTGATGCGCACCGAGAATTCAGTTTCGCCATCGCTGACCGGCGCGGACGTGCTCGGCTCCCTGATCGCCTACATGATCGTGTATCTTCTCATGTATCCATTCGGCGTCGCGGTGATGGCGCGCATGGTGCGACAGGGGCCCGGGACCGCCGAACCGCCGATCCAGGTAACGAAGCCTGCCGCCACAATTGCCATTCCAGCGGAGTGAGTTCGATGTCAGAGGGCATCCCCGACCTGCTGCCGATCTGGACGGCCATCATCGCCATCAGCGTGTTCTTCTACGTGATGCTCGATGGGTTCGATCTCGGCGTCGGCATCCTTTATGGCTTCGCACCGGAGAACCAGCGCAGTTCCATCATGAGCACCATCGCGCCGATATGGGACGGCAACGAGACCTGGCTGATCCTCGGCGGCCTGTCGCTGCTGGCCGTGTTCCCGGTGGCGTTCGCCATTATCATCCCCGCGGTCTACTTCCCGGTGCTGCTGATGCTGCTGTCGCTGGTCTTCCGTGGCGTCGCCTTCGAATTCCGCTTCGAGCACCGCCTGATCACCCGCTTCTGGTCACGTGGCTTCTGTGTTGGGTCAACGCTCGCCGCCTTCGCCCAGGGCTGCATCCTTGGCGCGTTCATCCAGGGTTTCACCGTGCAGGGCCGTGTCTTCGCCGGGTCGTCGTGGGAATGGCTGACGCCTTTCTCGATCGCCATCGGAGTGGCGCTTGTGTTCGGCTATGGCTTGCTCGGTGCTGGCTGGCTGATCATCAAGACCGAGGGCGGCCTGCGCGAATGGGCGCGCGGTGCTGGTCGTACATGCCTTCTCGTCGTCCTGGCGGGAGTGCTGATCGTCAGCATCTGGACGCCGATCGCCTCGCCAGACATTTCAGTGCGATGGTTCTCATGGCCCAACATCGTGCTGCTGGCGCCTGTGCCGGTCATCACGGCGTTCATTGCCCTGATGGTGTGGCGCGCACTGGGCGGCTGGGGCAACGATGCGGCACCTTTCTTCCTCTCGATCGCTCTGTTCCTGATGTCGTATCTTGGCGTCGCGATCAGTCTGTGGCCGATGATCGTACCGGGCCACTACACCATCTGGCAGGCAGCCTCGCCGCCGGGTACGCAAACCTTCTTCCTGATCGGCACAATGGCATTGTTGCCGATCATCTTCATGTATACGGGCTGGTCATACTGGGTGTTCCGCGGCAAGCTGCGCGGCGACATCGGTTATCACTGACGGCAGAACGGTGGCTCAATCACCGTGATCGCCTGGATGCGGCACCGGCTGCGTACAGCCCTTGCCAACATCGGGACAACGCAGCTCGTTATTGGCGGATATACGCTAACCCTGAAGGGGGTTCAGCGATTCAACTTCCGCGACTCCTATCATCTGATCCTGGCGATGAGCTGGCCGCGTTTCCTGCTGACACTGCTCTGCGCCCATGCAGGAATGAATGTCTTATTCGCGCTGCTCTATTGGTTGCAGCCAGGTTCGGTCGCGAATGCTGCACCAGGATCCCTCCTGGCATGTTTCTTCTTCAGCATAGAGACGTGGGCGACTGTTGGCTACGGCGACATGTATCCCGCCACGCTGTATGCACACACGATATCCGCGATCGAAATGCTGATCAGCATGGCATTCACCGCCCTGATGACCGGCCTGCTGTTCGTGCGGTTTGCGCGCCCCAAGGCTCAGATCCGCTACGCCGAGAACGCCGTCATAGCCAGGCATGACGGAAAGCCGACCCTGATGATCCGTATCGCCAATGGTCGGCGCGGCCTGCTGTACAATGCGGAGGCTCACCTCAATCTGCTGCTGACGCGTGCAACTGATCAACACGAGGTAGTCCGCCGAGTGTTTGAGCTGCGCCTCACCCGGTCACGCCTGCCGATTTTCTCCATAAGCTGGATCCTGATGCACCCGATCGACGAGACCAGCCCGCTGCACGGCTACGACACAGCGAAACTGGCCGAACATGATGCGCGCCTGCTGCTTGGTATCGAGGCGCACGACACGACCGTGTCCGCGGAAGTTGTCGACATGAAGATCTACGACGCAGAGCGCATCCTGTTCGGCAGGCGCTACGGTGCCTCGGTCTACATCGATGCGGCGGGGCGGTCTGTCGTGGACCTTACTGCGGTCGGCAGCACGGAGCCCGACATCGGGCCCGAACCTGTGCTGTGGGGCTGGGAAGACCGGAACTGGCACGACGGTGATTCATGATTCCCGTCCATCAGAGCCCCAGATCGGACAGACCGGGGTGGTCGGCGGGACGCGGGCCCGAGCGGTCCCAATGGAACGTCCGCTCGTCTGCCTTGATCGGCAGATCGTTGATGCAGGCATAACGCAATCGGTTCAGACCAGCTTCGTCGTACTCCCAGTTTTCGTTACCGTACGATCGAAACCAGTTGAGCGAGTCGTCGTGCCATTCGTACGCGAAGCGCACCGCGATCCGGTTGCCGTCGAAGGCCCAAAGCTCCTTGATCAGACGGTAGTCGAGTTCCCGCG
>DATJJM010000002.1:0-3606 GCA_035492535.1 Acetobacteraceae bacterium
CTGGCGGCAACCTTGCGCGCCGAAGGTCTTCCGGCCGTCAGCATCGGTTGGGGCCCCTGGTCGGACACCGCCGTGACCGGGGACCTTGCAGCGTCGGGCCGCGCCGCGATGCGCGGGATCGGCGAAATACCGGTGGCGTCCGGTCTCCAGGCCCTGCAGCGGGTCGCCTCGACTCCATATTCTCACGTCGCCGTGTTGCCCTTCGCCGCGCGGTCCTGGCGGGAAAACAATCTCACGTTGGGCGATTGGCCCTTCCTGTCGGAGCTGCTTCGCGATCACGCCGCGCCAGCCGCCGTGTCGCCTATCGTATTCGCCAATCTGTCCTCTGCCGAACGCCGAACACGGGTGGCCGAAGCAGTCCGCACCCAGGTCGCCCAGGTGTTCCGCATGCGGCCGGAGGCGATCGACGTTGAAGCGGATTTCGGCAACCTCGGCCTCGACTCGCTCATGGGACTGGAAATCCGCAATCGCCTGGAGACGGTGCTCGGACTTCCTTTACCGGCGACGCTTTTGTGGCAGCGGCCGACCGTTGCGGCGATGATCGAGGATCTCTGCATTCGCGCCGGTGCCAATGACCCGGTCGTAGCCCCGGAACAACCCCAGCCGTTGGCGGCTGAGCCCGCAGATCGCGATGCCCAGGGTGCAGCGCTGCGCGAGGCACAGACCGAGCTTGCCATGCTCCTCCGAGAAGTGGGGAACACTGGTGCCGACTGATCGCTCGACCGACGCCGTGGACCTGTCCGGTCTCCTTCGGCAGGTGCGACAGGCCAACGCCGAGCTTCGCGCTGTCCAGCGTGCCCGCTCGGAACCGATCGCCATTGTCGGCATGGCTTGCCACTTCCCGGGTGGCGCCGACAGCCCTGCCGCGTTCTGGGATCTGCTGAGCCAGGGGCGCGATGCCATCAGCGAGGTACCCGCCGATCGCTGGAACATCGACGCCTTCTACGATCCTGATCCGCAGATGCCAGGACGCATGGCCAGCCGCTGGGGCGGCTTCCTCCGCTCCATCGATGGCTTCGATGCCGGCTTCTTCGAGATGTCGCCGCGCGAGGCCAGGCGGCTCGATCCGCAGCAGCGCCTGATCCTGGAGCTCGCGCACGAGGCGCTCGACGATGCCGCCATTGCGCAGGACACGCTGCGCGGCAGCCCGACCGGCGTGTTCGTGGGTATCTACAATACCGACTACCAGACACTGCAGGATCCCCTGCAGGCGGACGTCTATGCCGGCACCGGCACGTCCAACAGCATGGCGGCGGGCCGACTGTCCTATTTGCTCGATCTGCAAGGGCCGAGCATGGCGATCGACACCGCGTGCTCGTCGTCACTGGTGGCCGTCCATCTCGCGTGCAATGCCCTGCGGACCGGCGAATGCGATCTGGCGATCGTCGGCGGGGTAAACGTCATCGCCGCGCCCGAGCCGATGGTGGTGATGAGCAAGCTGATGGCGCTGTCACCCGATGGCCGATGCCGCAGCTTCGACGCCGGCGCCAACGGCTATGTGCGCGCGGAGGGTGGCGCCGTGATCGTGCTCCGCCGTCAGAGCGACGCCGAGACAGCAGGCGATCGCATTCACGCCCTGGTGCGCGGGTCCGCGGTCAACCACGATGGTCGTTCGGCCGGCCTGACCGCACCGAACCCGGCCAGCCAGGAGAAGGTAGTCCGGACGGCGCTCGCGCGTGCCGGCATCGGGCCGGCGCAGGTGGGATATATCGAGACCCATGGCACGGGCACGCCGCTCGGCGACCCGATCGAGGTCGCCGCACTCTCGGCAGTGTTCAATGGCAGCGGCGGGCGCTGCGCGCTCGGAGCGGTGAAGACCAATATCGGCCATCTGGAAGCGGCGGCGGGAATGGCCGGCCTGGTGAAGGCTGTGCTGGCGCTGCAGCGCGGCGCGATCCCGGCCAATCTCCACTTCGAGCGCCTGAACCCGCGCATTGAGCTGAAGGGCACGCCGTTCCACCTCCCTACTGCGCTCCAGCCCTGGAGCGACCCCGCGCGCTTCGCCGGCGTGAGCAGCTTCGGCGTGAGCGGCACGAATGCGCATGTCGTGCTGACCGCAGTCGACCAAAGTACGCCAGCGGAAGGCGACGCGCCGCGAAGCGTCATCCTCTGCGTCTCCGGGCGCGGCGAAACGGCGATGCGTCAGAACGCGAGCCGGCTGTCCGCGCTGCTCCGTTCATCGGACGCGCCACCGCTCGCCGACATCGCCCGGACGCTGGCACGCCGCACCCTGCATCGAGATCGCATCGCCGTCGCGGGCAGCGATCCCGAAGCCCTGGCCGCGGCGTTGGACCAGGCTGCCGTCCGCCCGGCGTCACCTGGCGGCCCGCTGGTCTGGATTTTTTCGGGGCAAGGCTCGCAATGGCCGGGCATGCACACCGCCCTGACCACGATCGGCGCGGCGCTGGAACCCTTTGCCCAAGCGATCCGCGCAGCCGGCGGACCGGACATCGATATCCTGGCTCGTGCTGCACCGGACGATGCTGCGTGGCGGCGCCCCGACCTGGTGCAGCCGGCTCTGTTCGCCGTGCAATGCGCCCTTGCCACTGCCCTGCGTGACGCAGGCGTCGCCCCCGACGTGGTGATCGGCCATTCGATGGGCGAGGTCGCGGCCGCGTTCATCACCGGCGCGCTCGACCTTGCCGACGCTGCCCGGATCATCACCATCCGCAGTGCTGCCTTGGCGCGGATTGCCGGCCGCGGAGCGATGGCCATGCTCGATCTCGATCCGGGCGCCGCGAGCACCTTGTTGTCCGAAGCCGGTGTGACCGCCGTCTCGCTGGCTGCCGTGAACGGACCGCATTCCGTCGTGGTGTCCGGAGATCGCGCCGACATCGAGCGGGTGCTGGCGCGCGCCAACAAGCAAAACGTCTTCGCGCGCCGGATTGCGGTCGACGCCGCGGCCCACTCGCCGCAGCTTGATCCGGAGCTGGCCGCCTTCACGTCCGAGCTGGCAGGGCTGCGCGGTGCGGCACCGTCGATCCGGATGATTTCCACCGTTACCGCAGCAGCACTGACCGCACCAACCGACCCTGCCTATTGGGCCGGAAACCTGCGCGAGCCGGTGCGATTCTGGGAGGCGCTGCAACAGGTGCTGGCGGATGGTCCCACCACGCTTCTGGAAATCGCGCCGCATCCGATCGTGCTGCACGGACTGGAGCGCTCGCTGCCACGCGACCACGCGGTGCCGCTGGTCCCGATGGCACGCGACACAGAGCCCTCTCGGTCCTGGACGGAGACCTTGGCCGCGCTGATCAATCAGAAACGACGCGTGGCTCTCTCCCGCCTGGCACCGCCGGGCCGCATCACCAGCCTGCCATCCTATGCCTGGCAACGCCGGCGCTACTGGGTCGCCGATGCACCGCGGCACGGCCCCACACCGGGCAAACCGACGCCGCAGGCATTCTACGATTGGCTGGCCCGCAGGCATGAGGCCGGGTCGGACGAGATCTATCTCACCTACGGCATCTTCGCCGAGCTGGTACCCGGCTTCTCGCTCGCGCGCGCCTTCGCCTGGCCTGAACGACCCGCCGAGCTCGCCGCCGCCGCGCGCCGCTCGCAGCTCGAGCTGCGCCGCCTGCTGTTCCGGCGCGTCGACCTCGACCG
>DATJJM010000003.1:0-16277 GCA_035492535.1 Acetobacteraceae bacterium
ATAGTTGCAGCATCATCGTCCAGCACGACCAGGCGCATCATCGGCAACGGCGTACCGTTCGAGTTATGAACTTGTCTTACAAGATATGTGGGCAGATGCCACCGAAAGTAAACATGGGACGCGTAAATTTCGGCGCTGTTCGCATTTTTTATCCCAACCGGCTGGGTCCATCACATAGCCGTGCCCACCGCTGCGGCGCGAAATGCGGAAAGGTCGATTTCGTCAGGTGCCAGCACCGCGACGCCCGCTTCGACAAGGACTCGCAGGCATTCCGCGTCTTCCGCGATGGCCAGGGAGCGCTGCGCCGCTTCGCTGTCGCGCGCGGCTTCATCGAGCGCGGTGCGGGCCGCGGTTGGCAGCGCATCGTAACGCGCGCGGTTCACCAGCAGCAGCGCGATGCCGAGCAGATGGCCCGTCAGGCTGACATGCTTATGGTAATTCTGGATGTCGAAGTTGACCATGTTGGTGAGCGGGTTCTCCTGCGCATCGACCGAACCGTCGGCCACCGCACGCGCAAGGTCGGCGACATCGATGAAGGTCGGGACGAAGCCACAGCGGCGAAACGCGGCCTGATGCTGGGCGTTGTCCAAGGTACGTAGCCGCAGTCCGGTGCAATCAGCGGGGCTGCGGATCGGGCGTGCAGCATTGCTGATGTGCCGGATGCCGTTGTCCCACCAGCCAATCACGCGATATCCGGTTGCCCCGGCGACCTGATCGGCCAGTGAGGGATCGAGCGCGCCGAACACGGTTTCACGCGCGCCGCCCTGGAAGGGCGCGTCGAATACGCTGAGCGCGGGGACGCGGGCGGCCAGATAGCTGGAGGCGAAGTAGCATCCGTCCAGTTCGCCCGATTCCACCATCGTCAGCAGATCGGCGGCTTTTCGGCCCAGGCTGACGACGCTGTCCGTGACCTTGATGGACAGAATGCTGCCTGCGCGACGGGTAACGCTGTCCCGCAATGCGGAGAGGCCGCGCGTGTGGACGGAACGGGCCGGCTGATAGCCGGCGAAGTGAAGTTCTATCATTGGGTGTGTATGGCGCGGCGCGGGCGATCTTGCCATGGTGGGGCATGGCATTCCGGCTGTTGTTCTGGCGCAAACCGCGCATCAGCATCATCGAACTGCATGGCCTCATTTCGCCGAGGCCCGGGACCGTGAGCATGGGCACGATGGGGCCGCTGATCGAGCGGGCGTTCCGCTCGGCCCGCGGCCAGCCCGTGATCTTAGATATAGAGAGCCCTGGCGGATCGCCGGTGCAATCGGACCTGATTGCCTCGTTGATCCGCCGCCGGGCAGAGGAACGCAAGACACGCGTGCACGCGGTGATCCGAGAGGTCGGTGCGTCGGGAGGCTATTGGCTGGCATGCGCGGCAGATGAGATCGTCGCCAATCCGATGAGCATCGTGGGATCGGTCGGCGTGCGCGGCGGCGGGTTCGGGTTTCCGGATCTGCTGGCCCGGTTGGGGGTGGAGCGGCGGCTCTATACGGCGGGAACCAACAAGGCGCGGCTGGATCCGTTCAGTCCGGAGAAGCCGGAGGACGTGGCCTTCGTGCAAGAGCTGCTGGATGCACTGCATGAGCGGTTCAAGGTCTGGGTGAGGACGCGGCGTGCAGGGAAGCTCAAGGCGGAGGAGCCAACGCTGTTCGACGGCAGTTTCATGCTGGGGGAGCGCGCGCTGGAGGTGGGGCTGATCGACGGCTTCGGGGATGTCGATAGTGTGGTGCGTGCGATAGGCGGGGAGAAGGCGAAGTCGCGCGTGTTCCGGCCGAAGAAGCGCGGGCTTGGACGGTTTGTGCCAGGATTGATGGATACGCTGCTGGATACTGTCGAAGAGAGAAGCTGGCGGTCGATGCTGGGCCGCTAGACTCGCTTCACATGCACGCCCGGCAGCCGGCAATGGCTTATGCGGTCGCTATGATCTGCGTCACTGCGCCGAGCGGCTGATCCAGCGCAGTGTCGCGCCGGACCGATTGGCTGCCATCTCGATCCGTCACGACGAGCGGGCCTGTTGGTGCCTTGGCAGAAACAATGCAAAGGGGGAGCGGGACCATGCCTGTGACGATCGGCCTTGGTGCCACCGGAGACGACGTCAAGCGCGTGCAAAGGGCTCTGGCGCGGCAGTTGCTATGGAACCCATTCGGTCCAATCACCGGCGTGTATGATGCAACCCTTGAAGCGTCCGTCAAGCTGTTCCAGCAAGGCAACGGGCTGCCGGTAACCGGCACGGTGGACGGAGCAACCTGGGCAAAGCTGCCAGCCTATAAGGAAGCCTCTCCAACGTTGCGCTCCAGCGATACCGGGCCTGTCGTCGCATGGTTGCAACAGGCCCTCAAAGGGCAGGACATCGTGATCGAGTTCACGCCCTATGCCGGCGTAATCGATGGTATCTTCGGCCCGTTGACCGAGGCTGCCGTTCGCGCGTTGCAAACCTGGGCAGGTGCGACGCCAGACGGGATCGTCGGCGATAACACGTGGTTCACGTGGATGACCCCGGGAAGCGCCCAGCAATTGACGCTGGAGCGCGCGTGCGGGCTGTTGGATGGGATTGGCCCGTAACTAAACAGACTACGATCTGTACGGATCGAGTCTGCTCTGGTCATGCGACATCTCATTTATGATTCAGAGGTCGTTTCGAGCCATTGCATGGCTTCGTCCACGCCGGTGAACAACGCAAACCGGCGCGTGGGAAACAGCAGCGCGACGGCACGCAGAAGGAAATGTGCAAACCGGTCGTTCGTGACGATCGCTGTCCCTCGCCCCGCGTCTCGTCCCCGGGCAATCTTCCGCCATTCCCGGCCGATCGTGGTCAAGTCGTCGTAGCCCAGATCGCCCGTGTAACTGCGCACATCGACGACGCAATGATTGGCGATGGTCTCGGGGTGGGCGTGCCAGAACGCTTCGATCCGTGCGCGAACCATCCGGCCATCCAGGTCACCGGCCAATCGCAGGACGGTGACCTGCCGGTCGGGATCCACCTCCCATGTCAGGGCGCCCACGTCAGGATGGTTTGGTTCCGGTCGCAATGACACTCGTAAGCGCCGGGTGGTGCGTGGTCAGCCACGCCCGATGAACGGCATCTTCGTCGCCATGATGGTGACGAACTGCACGTTTGATTCCAGCGGCAGGTTGGACATGAACAGGACCTGTTGGCCGACGTGGTCCACGTCCATGCGCGGCTCAACGGCCATCTGACCGTAAGGCTGCATCTGGCCATTGGTGGATCGGGCAGTGAGCGGCGTGGCGGCGTTGCCGATGTCGATCTGGCACGAGCAGATATCGTATTCGCGGCCATCCAGCGCGATCGACTTCGTCAGCCCGGTGATTCCGTGCTTGGTCGCGGTGTAGGCGACGGAGCCGACGCGGGGAACATGGGCCGAGATCGAGCCGTTGTTGATGATGCGGCCGCCGCGCGGTGACTGGTCGCGCATCATCTTGAATGCGTAGTTGGCGCAAAGGAAGCAGGCGTTCAGGTTCACCTGCACGACGCGCTGCCACATCTCGTAGGTGAAGTCGCCGAAGTTGGTGGTGGGCGTGCCGCCACCAGCGTTGTTGAACAGCATGTCGAGACGGCCGAACTCGGACTTCACCGTGGCGAAGAGTTTTTCCACCTGCGCGGGATCGGTGACGTCGGTGGGAATCACCAGGGCGCGGCCGGATTTCTTCATGCCGGCGGTTTCCTCCAGCATCTCCTTGCGGCGGCCGCACAGGGCGACCGACCAGCCATCGTTCATCAGCGCCAGCGCCGATGAGCGCCCGATGCCGGTGCCGGAGCCTGTGATGACCGCGAAACGGTCCGCCATGTGCTTCTCCCCTCGAGGTTCCTTGTGATGGCGCATTGTGGACCTTGGTTGCCGAACGGGGAAGATGGTGCAAGCGTGCGCGCGGGAGGGCTTTGCATGCCACGCTTTGCCGCGATCGGGCTGGATCATCGCCATATCTACGATTTGACGCAGGACCTGCTGGACGAAGGAGCGGAATGCGTTGGCTACAATCCGGATACCACGGATCCGCGCGTGCTGGCGGGGTTCCGCAAGCGGTTCCCGCACGTGCCTGAGTCGACGACCGAACGTCTGCTGGATGATCGCTCGATCGACTTCGTGGTGATCGCTGCGCGGCCGTGCGATCGTGCGGACCTGGCCATCAGGGCGATGCAGCGCGGCAAGGATGTGATGGTGGACAAGCCTGGCATCACCACGCAGGAGCAGCTTGCCGCGGTGGAGCGCGCGGTGGCGGAGACCACGCGCATCTGGTCTGTGTGCATCGGGCGGCTGGCGTCACCGGCGGTGCAGGAGGCGTTGCGGATCGTGCGCACGGGAGAACTGGGACACGTGGTCCATACGACGTCACTGGCGCCGCACCGGTTGAACCGCGCGCTGCGTCCGGCGTGGTTCTTCGACAAGCCTTCCTATGGCGGGATCATCAACGACATCGGTGTGCACTCGATCGATCAGTTCCTGGCATTCGCCGATGCGGATGATGCGGGAATCGAGCATGCCGCGATCGGTGCATTCGGCACGCAGCCGGAGGGGTTCGAGGATTTCGCTGAGATCATGCTGGCGACCGGCTCGGTGCGTGGGTATGTGCGGTTGGACTGGTTCACGCCGGATGGATTGCCGACATGGGGCGATGGGCGATTCTTCGTGGTGGGAACCGAAGGGACACTGGAACTGCGCAAGAACCTGGATATCGAGGGCCGGGAAGGGACGGATCATATGTTCGTCGCTAGCCGGTCTGCGACGCGATACGTCGATTGCAGTGCGATGCCAGTCACGTATTACCGTGACTTCCTGCGCGACAGTGTTGAGCGCACAGAGACGGCAATGCCGCAGCGACAGACATTCAATGTGTGCCGGCTGGCGCTGAAGGCGCAGGCTCAGGCGGTTCGCTATACGGCGCGGCGCTGATGATCGGCGTGGCGGTCGTCGGGTTGGGCAATGCGCTGCAGCCGCACGCCCGGGCGCTGGTCGATCTGAAGGATCGTGTCCGTGTGGTGTGGGCGGCTGCGAGCAGTGAGGCGCGGCTGAAAGATGTTGAGCAGCGCTATGGATTTCCGGGAACGACGGACGTGGCGAGTGCGATTGCCGATCCGGCGGTGGATGCTGTGGTGGTGCTGACGCCGGCGAACGCGCATCTGCCGATCGCCGAGGCGGCATTCGCCGCAGGCAAGCATGTGCTGTGCGAGAAACCGCTGGAAGTGACGGTGGCGCGGGGGGAGGCGCTGGTTGCCGCGGGGCGGAAAGCAAAGCGTCGGCTGGCGATCTGTCTGCAGCATCGGTTCAGGGCCGCGAGCCAGAGATTGCGGGCGGTGCTGGAAGCAGGTGCGCTGGGTGAGGTGCAGGCGGCGACGCTGATGGTGCCGTGGTGGCGGCCTCAGTCGTACTATGACGAGCCTGGGCGTGGTGTACGGGCGCGCGATGGCGGCGGCGTGCTGATGACCCAGGCCATTCACTCCCTTGATCTGTTCCGTTGGCTGGTCGGCATCGAGCGGGTGGAGGCGGCGCAGGTGCGCACGACCGCGCTGCATCGGATGGAGACCGAGGACTTTGCGTCGGCGCTGGTGCAATTGCGCAATGGCGCGCCAGGAACGATCGTGGCCACGGTGGCGGCTTATCCCGGCAGTCCGGAGTTCATGCATGTCATCGGCTCGAAGGGGACGGCGCGGCTGGATGGCACCAACCTGCGGCTGGCGTTCGTCGATGGGCAGGAAGAGGTGCTGGCTGACAGTTCCGGTACCGGCAGCGGTGCGAGCGTGATGGCGTTTTCGCACGAGGCACATCGCGCGGTGCTGACCGATTTCCTCGATGCGATCGAGCAGGATCGCGATCCGGCGATCACCGGAGAGGAGGCGCTGGCGACGCAAAGCGTGATCGACGCCATCCTGGACAGCGGAAAACGCGCATGAAGAATACTGTACTGCTGGCGATCGGAGTGTCGGGTGCACTGGTTATGAGCGCGCTTGCGGCGACGCTGGATGTGAAGCCGGGGCTGTGGGAAGTGACGACGCAGGGTGAGACGACCGGGGTGCCACCCATCCCGCCGCAGGTGCTGGCGCAGATGTCACCGGCGCAGCGTGCCCAGATGATGGCAGCGATGCAGGGGCGAATGAACCAGCCGACCGTCACCCGGTCCTGCCTTACGAAGAAGATGATCGACCGCGGGATGAGCTTTGATCGGCCAGGTGATGATCACTGCACGCAAACCGTGACGGGGAGTTCGGCACACTCGCTCGATGTACGGGTTGTGTGCACGGGTGAACAGCGGGAGAAGACCACGGGGTCGATGCATGTGGATGCGACCAGCCGCGAGAGCATCACTGGGGCGTTCAACATGGTCTCGACCGATGGCACGAATACGATGACGATGAAGCGGACGCTGCAGGGCAAGTGGCTCGGCAGCAATTGCGGCAACGTGAAGCCGCACGAGGAATAGGGAGATCAGGCGATGCAGGATTTGCTGCCGTTGGCGGAGAAGCTTGGTGCGCGGCTGAAGGCGCGCGGGGATACGATCGCGATTGCAGAGTCATCGACGGGCGGGCTGATCTCGGCGGCGCTGCTGTCGGTGTCGGGCGCTTCCGCGTATTTCCGTGGCGGCAGCGTGATCTACACGCATTATGCCCGGTCGGGGTTTTTGGAAATCCCCAATCCCCTGCCGGACGGGATGCGTGCCTCGTCGGAGCCGTATGCGGCGCTGCTGGCGGCAACAGTGCGCAGCCGGCTGGAGTCGACCTGGGGGTTGAGCGAGACCGGTGCCACGGGCCCAACAGGGAATCGATATGGTGATGCAGCGGGACATACCTGCATTGGGTTGGAGGGGCCGGGGTTCTCGAAGGCGATCACGCTGGAAACGGGAAGCGCGGATCGGGTGGCTAATATGCGTGCGTTTTCGCGGCGGGCGCTGGAGTTTCTGGCAGAAGCGTTGGGGTAGAGAGTCTCCTCTCCCGCGAGCGGGGAGGTATACTCTTGCTCAGTGTCTGTGGTCGCCTAGCAGTGACGACAGCGTAGGTTCGATCGCCTCGGCCATGATGCGTTGACCCTGTGCGGTAGGATGCAGCGGCGCGCTGGGTGAGGGCAGCAGCGGGTCGAAGAAGAGGCTGCGATCGAGCTTTCCGTCTTTCATGAAGATGCGACCGATATCGAGATAGGTGACCACACTGCTTCGCGCATAGCGGGCGGCCAGCATGCGATTGATCGCGATCGTGGTCTCGGTGGCCCATGCGGAGCGATCGGATGGCAGCACGCCGAGCAGCAGGAGCCTGGTGCGCGGCAGGCGTTGGTGCAGTTGATTCATGATGGCGCCGATGCCGGTGACAGTATCCTCAGCCGACCAGTGGAGGCGGCCCAGGTTATTGGCGCCGATCAGGATGATCGCGACCTTTGGGGATATGCCGCTCGCCTCGCCGTTTTCGATGCGCCAAAGCAGATGCGCAGTGGCGTCACCGTTGAAGCCGAGATTGACTGCGTGGCGATCACCGTAGAAATGTTGCCAGATCGGTGTGAAATCACGCCATTCCGGCGGCCCATCGACTTCGTAGTCCTGGGTGATGGAATCGCCATAGAACACCAGGGCGGGATGTTCGTTCCGCAATTCCTCCAGCTTGTCTTCGTGACGTGCCTGCCACCAGTGAAGTTGCATGCGCGAGATCGGCGTGGCGGCCAACACGACACGCGAATCGGACGCGGCGCCGCCCAGCAGCAAAGCGACGAGGCACAGGGAGAGGAATTGGCGCATCGGCGAGTCCATCGCGATTCGTGGGCGGCGCTTCTATAGTCGGGGCGAACATGCGTCGAAAGGGGTTTGCACGATGCGCGACGATCTGCCTGCCTGGCGTTCCCTGCTGTTCGTACCGGTGACAGCGGACAAGTTCGTTCGGACCGGGGCGGATCGTGGCGCCGACGGCATCATCCTGGACCTGGAGGATGCGGTGGCGCCGGCGGAGAAGGAGCGCGCCCGCACGCTGATCGCCGATGCGATCCCGCAGGTGGCCCGCAAGGGCGCCGATGTGCTGGTGCGGGTGAATCGGCCGTGGCGGCTGCTGGTGCGCGACCTGGAAGCGGCGGTGATGCCTGGTGTGGCCGCGCTGATGCTCACCAAGGTGGATAGCGTGGAGCACGTGCGGGCGGTCGCCGACATCGTCGACGAGCTGGAAGGCGAGCGCGGGCTGCCGGTGGGGCAGCTGAAGTTCCTCGTGCTGGTGGAGACCGCGGCCGGGTTCTTCCGCATCGAGGCGATCGCGAAGTCGCATCCGCGCGTGGTGGGGCTGAGCCTCGGGACCGAGGACTTCACCGCCGATGTCGGCATGCTGCCGGATCCCGAGGGGCTGTTGTATCCGAAGCAGCACACGCTGTTCGCGGCGCGTGCCGCGGGGATCCTGCCGATGGGGTTCATCGGCTCGATCGCCGACTTCCGCGACCAGGATGCGTTCCGCGCGATCGTGCGGCGGTCGAAGCGCTTCGGCTTTGTCGGTGCGAGCGCGATCCATCCGTTGCAGGTGCCGGTGCTGAACGAGGAGTTCTCGCCGAGCGAGGCGGAGGTGGAGCGCGCGAGGCGCATGGTGGCGGCGTATGACGCGGCGTACGCACAGGGACTCGGGGCGGTGCAGTTCGAGGGCGCGATGATCGATGTGCCGGTGGTGCAGCGCGCGAAGAATGTGCTGGCGCAGGCGGCGGCAATTGCCGCGAGGGCGAAGGCTTCAAGGTAAGGCCGGAGGAAACGATGCAAGCCAATCCGATGCGTGCCGCGCTGGAACGCGGCGAACTGCAGATCGGCACCTGGGTGAACCTGGTGCGCAATCCGGCGATCCTGCCGCTGCTGAAAGCGGCCGGGCTGGATTTCGCCCGGGTCGACATGGAGCACACCGGCGCCGATATGGGCGAGATCGCGCAATTGGCGTTGCTGTCACGCGCGCTGAACTTTCCCATTGCGGTGCGGCCGCCCAAGGCCAATCGCGAGTGGATCACGCGACTGCTCGATGCAGGCGTTTGGAACCTGCACTGTCCGCAGGTGGAGAATGCCGCGCATGCCAAGGAGATTGTCGCGGCGTCACGGTATGCGCCGCGCGGCTTGCGCGGCAATGCGGGCCACAGTCCCGGCACCGACTTCGACATGACGGGCAGTGCGGCGGAGCGGCGAGTGTTCGCCAATCGCCAGGTGTTTGTCACCGTGATGTTCGAGACCGCGGCCGCGTTTAACGATCTGGATGCGATCGCGGCGATGGACGGGATCGACGCGCTGACGATCGGGCCGGCGGATCTTGCGCAGGATCTTGGCGTCTTCGGCTCGCCCGACCAGGCACGGGTGTTGGATGAGAAGCGCGACCTCGTGCTGGCGGCGGCACGCAGGCACGGCAAGGTCTGCGCGATGCTGTGCTCCAGCTACGAGCAGGCACAGCAGTGGAAGGCTGCCGGAGCGTTGCTGCTGGCCTATTCAAGTGACAGCGAGGTGCTGCATACCGCCTATGCCGCCGCGATGGCTCGCATCAAGGGATAATACCGAAACCGTTCTGATACCAACGCCCCTGCATGGTGCCTCAATTGCCCGCATCCGCGCGGCGCGTCCGGGACATCGTGCATGGATGGATTGGCCACATTTGAGACGTCCGCTCGGCGCCTGCTGGACGGCCTGGCGCTGAACGAACACTCCGACATCCTGTGCGCCCTGCACTCCCAGATCGAGCGGTTCGAAGTAGCGCTGAACAATCTGACCCAAGGGGTCTGCTTCTTCGACGGTGGCCGGCGCCTGATCCTGGCCAACCGGCGCTACGCCGACATCTACCAGCTCCCCCATAACGCCATCCGGTCCGGCATGACCCTGGAGGAGATTGTCGATCTCCGGTTCGCGGCGGGGACCTTCCCCGATATGACGCGAAGCGACTATCTGGCGTGGCGCGCGACGATCCAGGTCTCCGCTGAGCCAACGGATACGATTGTCGAGCTGAAAAGCGGCCAGGTCATCTCTATCCATCACAGGCCGATGCCGGACGGCGGTTGGGTCGCGACGCACGAGGATATAACGGAGCGGCGTCGTTCGGAGCAACAACTGGCGCATATGGCGCGCCACGATCCATTGACCGGTCTGTCGAACCGGGCGGCTTTCCGCGAGTACACGGACAGGGAGACGGCGCGGCGAACACCCGGCAACAGCGTGGCCGTGCTTTGCCTCGACCTCGATCACTTCAAGCATGTCAACGACACTTTCGGGCATGCGACGGGCGATGCGCTGCTCTGTGCCGTTGCGGCGCGAATCAAGGGTGCGATCCGCGGCTCTGACATGGCGGTCCGCCTCGGAGGCGATGAATTTGCCATCGTGCAGGTCGGTGTCGATCAACCGAGCCAGGCGGCGGATCTCGCGGCCCGGCTGATCGAATTGCTGAGCCACCCCTTCGACCTCGGGGCTCATCAGATCGTCGTGGGGATCAGCGTCGGGATTGCTTACAGCCTGGCTTACGGGGCCGACACAGAGGCTCTCCTGACGCGTGCGGATATGGCGCTCTATCGCGCCAAGGCTGACGGCCGCGGAACGTACCGGTTCTTCGAACGCGCCATGAACGAGCAGGCCCGGGCGCGTCATGCCCTGGAAAGGGGCTTGCGCACGGCACTCAGGAACAATGAGCTGGAGCTGTTCTTCCAGCCGATCCTGAATGCCCACTGCCAGACGCTGAGCAAGTTCGAGGCCCTGATCCGCTGGCGACATCCCGAGCGCGGACTGGTTGCGCCCGCGGAGTTCATTCCGATGTCCGAAGACATTGGCCTGATCGTGCCGATTGGCGAATGGGTGCTCAACGAGGCCTGCCGGGCGGCTGCGAACTGGCCGACATCGATTTCGGTGGCCGTCAATCTTTCTCCCGTGCAGTTCAAGGAGCCGAACCTGGTCGAGGTGGTGCACCGTGCGCTGGAGTCGTCGGGGTTATCGCCGGGCCGGTTGGAACTCGAAATCACCGAGACGGTGCTGCTGAAGAATACCGCAACGACGCTGGAGACCTTGCGGAGGCTGCGGGGTCTCGGGGTACGGATCTCGCTGGACGATTTTGGAACCGGCTATTCGTCGATCAGCTACCTGCGAACATTTCCATTCGATACCATCAAGATCGACCGGTCGTTTGTCCACGACATCGGTGCGGGGACAAACTCGCTGGCGATCGTCAATGCGATTGTCACTCTGGGTCAGGCGTTCGGCATGTCGGTCACTGCTGAAGGCGTGGAAACAGCCGAGCAGCTCAGGACATTGCAAGCCGAACACTGCACCGACGTGCAGGGGTTTTTCTTCAGCCCGCCAGTACCGTTCGCGGATGTGCCTGACCTGATCCGGCGGCTCGATGGGGTGTCCCTGTCCGCTGCCTAGACCGCGGCAATCTGCTGCCATTTATGGAACGGGTTGCACGGTGGCGCGTTCCAATCCGCTGCGAACGAAGGAGCGGACGATGTCGCAAACGACCAATTCGAATGACGGACCGGCGATCGGCGCGCTGCATGAGGTGCGGGCGCGATTTCGTGATCCCGACGCGATGGAGCGCGCAATCGAGCAGTTGGAGGTCTCCGGCTTCAATCGCGCCGATCTGAGCTTGCCAGAGGCGCAGCCGCCGCTGGCGCGCGCGACGCCGGACTATGGTGCGAAGGCACCCTCCGATGAGGCAGACGCGCGACAGGCGCGCACGTTGCACACCAGCGGAGCGGCGGCCGTGGCCGGCATGGCAGCAGCCGGTGTGGTGATCGCCACGGGCGGCGCGGCAGCCCCTGCGGTGGCGGCGGCGTTGGTGGGCGGCGGGTTGGCCGGTGGCGCGGCCTTCGCGGTCAGCAGCGCGGCGAACAGCAGCGAACAAGCGGATCGCGAGCGCAAGGCAGCGAGCGGGACGCTGATCCTCTCGGTGCATGCCGCGAGCAAGGAAAAGCGTGGTGAGGCCGCGACCATCCTGCGGTCGGTCGGCGGAATGGACGTGGAGGTGCTGGACCGATGAGCGACGACAAGCGCGACCGGGCGGTCGAGGACAGCTTCCCCGCCAGCGACCCGCCGGGGAACAGCGGCATAACCGGGCCACGCACGCCGCCACCTGACAAGGCGCCGGACGAGCGCGACGATGATGCGCGGCCGAAGGGCACGCCCAACAGTGACCGCCATGCGGTGGAGACGGCGTATCAATGGGAACACGAGGCACACCCGGACAAGAAAGCCCGGTAGCGGGCGCCGGCACGACCCTCGGCACTACCCGTCGCGCGCCTGTTCCAGCAGCCAGTCACGGAAGATCAGCAGACGCGGCGACGGGGTGATCCGGTCGGGATAGACGACGAAGTAGGATCGGTCGGCGCGCACGCTTTCCGGGACGGGACGCACCAGCCGTCCGGCATCGAGTGCAGGCTGCGCGAGGAGGCGTCGAGACAGGGCCACACCGAGCCCATCGATCGCGGCGCTCAGAAGGATGTCGGTCTCGCCGAACGTCATGCCGCGACGCGACAGGTCCGGATGAAGGCCCAGGGCTTGAAACCACTCATCCCATGGCTGCAATGGCGTATGAAGCAGACGCGATTTTGCCAGGGCAGCAAGCGTCTTTGGCAGGCGGCCGTTGTTGAAGTTCGGACTGCAAATCGGAAATACATCCTCGCTGGCCAATTGCTCGGCGCGCAGTCCCGGCCATTGGCCACCGCCATAGCGGACTGCCAGATCGACGTCGCCGGTGGTGAAGTCGGCGAGCGCCTGGCCGGCCCGGATGTTGATATCGATATCGCGGTGCCGGCGGTTGAAATCGGCAAGTCGCGGGATCAGCCAGTGCGTCGCGAAGGCCGGTAGCACGCTGACGGTGAGCGCTCGTTGAGGCTGCGCGCGTAGTGCCGCGACGCCGCGGGCAATACGATCGAGCGCCTCACGCATGGTGGCGGCAAGCTCCTTGCCCGGTTCGGTCAGAGCCACGCCGCGACTCCGGCGATGGAAGAGCGTGACGCCCAGTTCCCGCTCCAACGCTTTCATCTGATGGCTGATGGCGCCATGCGTAATATGCAGTTCGTGGGCGGCGCGGCTGAAGTTGCCGTGGCGTGCCGCGGCATCAAAGCTGCGCAAAGCGTGGAGCGACGGCAGACGATGTGAATGGGATTCACTCATTGTGTGAGAAATCGTCGTTACTGTGACGGCTTCCCGGACACTATGTGGTGTCGCTGGCTCATAGCAAGGACATGGCACCATGACCCGGGCGTTCACCTCACTCGCATTCACGCCGTCGGTGCGCGCGACACAGGCTCGCAACGGCTCGCGTGAACGGATGGAGAAGCTCGCGGCGCGTGAACCGGATCGCCGCTCCCTGCCGCAGGAGATGCAGGACCGCCTGCGTCGGGCTGATAGCGTGATCGTTGGCACGGCCAGTCTTGAGGGGTGGCCGCATGTGCAGCATCGCGGCGGACCGCGCGGGTTCATCAAGGTGCTGGCGCCCGATGAGCTGGCGTTTGCAGACTATAGCGGCAACCGGCAATACATCACCGTCGGCAACCTGGCGGAGAACCACCGGATGTTCCTGCTGCTGCTCGACTACGCGGCGGGCACGCGGTTGAAGATCTGGGGACGTGGCACGGTGGTGGACGACGAGCCGGCCCTGCTGGAGCAAGTACGCGATCCAGACTATCCGGCGGCTGCCGAGCGGGTGATCCGCATGCATGTCGAGGCCTGGGACACCAACTGCAACAGCCATATTCCGAAGCTGGTGGCGGAGGCCGCCTGACATGGCCGATGTTGCCACGGCCACTTTGCCGGAACCACGGACAACCCATCTCGGTGTGGTCGCGGGTCTGGCGATGGGGCCGGCGGTTGGGCTTGGCCTGGGGCGATTTGCCTATGCGCTGCTGCTGCCGGCGATGCGCGCCGATCTGGGATGGAGCTACGCGCAGGCAGGGGCGTTGAATACCGCGAATGCGGCAGGCTATCTGATCGGCGCGCTTCTAACGGCACCGTTGGCAGCGCGGATCGGCGACAAGCGGGCGTTCCTGGCCGGGCTGGCACTTGCCGCGATCACGCTGTTGGCCAATGGGACAAGCGGCGATTATGGCCTGCTGATGCTGCTGCGCGCGCTGGCGGGCGCGGCTGGGGCTGTCTCGCTGATCACTGGCGGGGCGCTGGCGTCCGCGGCAGGTGGCGGCGGTGGCCGTGGGCGGGCAGCCTTGACGTTGGGCGTCTATTTCGGCGGTGCCGGGTTTGGCATGGTGGTGTCAGCCGTCACGGTGCCGGTGATCGCGGCAGAAGTGGGCTGGCGCAGTGGCTGGCTGGTGCTGGGCCTGCTGGGTGTGGTGGCGACCTTTGCGGCGCTTCCGGCCCTGGCGCGCACGCCGGACGTGGTTCGTGACGAGCGAGCGCGGGGGCCCTCGCTGTCTGTACGATCGATCAGTGGTCTGCATGCGATCCTGGTCAGCTACGTGCTGTTTGGAGCCGGATATATCGCCTACACAACGTTCATCGTCGCGTACCTGTCGAACCGCCTTGGCTTCGGCGCAGCGGATGTGACGCTGTTCTGGGGTTGCGCGGGTTTGGCGGCGACCGGAGCAGGCGTGGCGTGGGGGCCGGTGCTGTCGAGGCTCGCCGGTGGGCGCGGTGTGGCGTTGGCGAATGCCGTGGTGATGCTGGGAGCGGTACTGCCAGTGCTGCTGCCGGTGCCGGCGGCGGTGTATGCGTCGGCCGTCATATTTGGCGGTTCGTTCCTGATTGTGCCGACCTCGGTGACGGCATTCGTGCGCAAGGCGGTTGTGGCGCGGCTGTGGACCGGGGCGATCGCAGCGCTGACGGTGGGATTCGCCATCGGTCAGTGTGTGGGGCCGTGGCTGAGCGGTGTGGTATCCGATTCGCGGTTCGGCGTAGCAGGCGGGCTGCTGCTGTCGGGGATTGTGCTCGCGGGCGCTGCGATGATCGCGCTGGTACAGCGGGAGCCTGGATCGTCTGGGTGACGAAATGACGGTTTACCGCCTCGCTGCTCGCTGCTATGAAGACGGCATGGCCTGCCGCGTGAACAAGCGTACGATGATTAACACGAAGCCCTTCGGTGGGGCGTCGTGGGCGTACGCATGTTGATGGCAGCGACATAGCGTCACCCCAAGGCCCCGCCGGAACCGGACGGGGCCTTTGAGTTTCAGGCACTTCGTCCTCCGGCCAACGAACGGAGCGAGTGCATGAGCCTGCAACATCCCACTGTCGCCGTTGTCGGCGCCACCGGCGCCGTCGGCGCCGAACTGATCGGCTGCCTGGAGCGGCGGAACTTTCCCCTCGAACGATTGCGGCTGTTCGCGTCGGGCCGGTCGGCCGGCAGGCGGCTGCTGTTTCGTGGTCAGGGCATCACGGTGGAGGAACTGAACGAGGACTCCTTCCCCGGCGTGGACATCGCACTGTTCTCGGCCGGGAGTGGCGTGTCGCGGCGGTTCGCGCCGATCGCGGTGCGGCAGGGTGCGGTGGTGGTGGACAACTCCTCGGCGTTCCGCATGGAGCCGGGGGTGCCGCTGGTGGTGCCGGAGGTCAATGCCGAGGCGATCAGCCGCCATATGGGGCTGATTGCGAACCCGAACTGCGTGGCGATCGTGGCGGTGGTAGCGCTGTGGCCGCTGCACCGGCATGCGCCGATACGGCGGGTGATCGCGGCAACCTATCAGGCAGCGTCAGGCGCAGGCGCGGCGGCGATGGAGGAGCTTCGCGAGTCCACGGCGGCGTATCTGGCGGGGACCGAGTACGAGCGCCGGGTGTTGGCCCATCCCTACGCGTTCAACCTGTTCAGCCATGACACGAAGGTGGATCCGGCCAGCGGCTACAACGAGGAAGAGACCAAGGTGATGCGCGAACTGCGCAAGATCATGTCCGAGCCGGAGATGCGGATCGGGATCACCTGCGTCCGCGTACCCGTGCTGCGAGCGCACTCGATGGCGCTGACGGTGGAGTTCGAACGGCAGGTGGCGCCGGATGCCGCGCGGGCGGCGCTGTGCGGGGCGCCGGGGCTGCGGATCGTCGATGACGTCGCGGCGAACCACTTTCCGATGCCGAACGAGGCATCAGGGCGCGATGAGGTGCTGGTCGGACGGATCCGCACGGATGTGAGCGATCCGTCGGGCTGCTCGCTGGCGCTGTTCGTTGCGGGTGATCAGTTGCTGAAGGGTGCTGCGCTTAACGCGGTGCAGATCGCCGAACGACTTGTCGTGTAGCGAGGCTCACCACGATGGCCGGGTGACTGACCGACCCGGCCATCGTGGAACCACGAGCCTTCAGGCTGTGCGCTGGGACTCCTCGATCACCATGACCGTCTCGGTGATCGCGACGGGCTCGTGCAGCCA
>DATJJM010000004.1:0-24287 GCA_035492535.1 Acetobacteraceae bacterium
GCCTTCGGATCGCTGTTCGGCACGATCGCCAGCGGGAATACGCGGTTGGGATCTGCCTTCTTGGCGAAATCCGCGACCCAGTCGTTATAGACGGTGTCGGCCCAGTCCCGCATCGTCGTATCGGCGATCATCTCGTTGATCATCAAACAGCCGTAGACGATTTCCGCGGCGACGCCGTCCTTGTCGAGATCAGCAACACGGGTCGCCGGCGTAGTCGGGCGCGGCTTGGCGCCTCGGTGATAATCCCACTCGAACCCAGCCTCTTTCATCTCATCGACGTGGTGGAAGGTGCCCTTCTGGTATTTCAGGAAGCCGGGGCCCACACCGTTCCACATCCCCTTGTCCTCGCCATCGACGAACCAGTGCAGGCCGTCGTCGCGCTCCTCGGTACGCGGCGCGTTCTCCCGCCACTTCTGCGGCGCCTGCTCGGCCCAGAGATCGGGGGGGCAGTAGGTAAGGTCGATGTGGTTGTCGGCGGAGATCAGCTTCTCTTGCATCGGACGCTCCTCGGTTGCGAACTGAGGTGCCAAACCAGTTGGCTATTTTCCAGGACAGAGCAAAGCTACTGATCAGTATGTTGGCATGTTCCAGGCCACCCGACAATGCTCGGTGCTAGCGTTACGCTGAGGAACTCCCAATGCTGCTACGCTGTGACCTGCCGCTTCATTGCGCGGGTGCTGCCTGCGGGCCGCGCACCAGGCGGCCGGGCAGCGCTCCGGTAGGAGCCCCGTCGCGCCAGACCGGCTGGCCCGCAACGATGGTCGCAACAAAGCCTTCAGCCCGCTGCATCAACCGTCGCCCGCCCGCCGGCAGGTCATAGACCACTTCCGGCATGCGCAGTCGCAAGCCATCGTAGTCGATCACGTTGATATCGGCGCGATAGCCCGGCGCCAGCACGCCGCGATCATGCAGCCCAATGGCGTGCGCGTTGTCGCGCGTCAGTCGCCGCACCATCCATTCCATCGGGAAGCGTCCCGTGCTGCGATCGCGCGTCCAGTGCGTCAGCCCATAGGTCAGCGCCGACGCGTCGCACAGCACGCCGACATGAGCACCGCCGTCACCCAGGCCAAGCAATGTGTTCGGGTGCTGCATCATGTCGCGCACAGTGCCGAGGTCGCCATGCGCGTAGTTGCTCAGCGGCCGATAAAGCAGCGTGCGGCCGTCATTCTCCAGCAAGCGATCATAGGTAAGCGCCGCGGGATCGACGCCGCGGCGGCGCGCCTCGGCGCCCAGGCTGCGCTCCGCCGCCGGCTCGTAATCGGGTGGATCACCCAGCGGGAAAATGCGATTCCAGGAACGCACGCGGCGTCCGAGCGCACTCGGCGCGGATGCCTCGGCAATCAGCCGGCCACGCAGTCCGGCATCGCGCAAGGCGGCAAGCCGCTGGGCAAACGGCAATGCCGCGATCGGCTGATAGGACGGACAATCGACAAACGGATGCTGCGAAATTTCGAAACCGAGCAGGATCCCCGTTGGCCGCGTCAGCACCTGGCCGGTCATCGCGATCCCATCGGCGTTGGCTGCGGCGATGCCATCCAGCAGACGACGCCACTCATCGGGCTTCGAATCGCGCTCCAGCACGGTCATGGTCATCGGCCTGCCCGAGGTCGCCGCGAGGCGCCGCAACATGGCGAACTCGGCCGCCAACTGCTCATCGAAATCGGCGATCACCTGCAACCATCCGGCACCCGTCGCGCCGATGGCAGTGGCGATGGTGGTGAGTTCATCCTCGGCCGCCGTCAGCGTCGGGATCGATTCACCGGCCAGCGTCTTGTGATTGAGCGTGCGCGACGTGGAGAAGCCAAGCGCGCCGGCCCGGATGCCTTCGGCTGCGAGGCGTGCCATCGCGTCGGCGTCGTCCTTTGTGGCGGGCTCGCGGGCAACACCGCGGTCGCCCATCACGTGCACGCGCAGAGCCGCATGCGGCACCTGCGTCGCCACATCGAGATCGAACCGGCGTGCCGCCAGGCTGTCGAGATAATCGGGGAAGCTCTCCCAGTTCCACGGCAGGCCTTCGGTCAGCACCACCTCGGGGATGTCCTCGACGCCTTCCATCAGCTCGACCAGCCGATGACGATTGTGCGGATGGCACGGCGCAAACCCGACACCGCAATTCCCGGTGAGGATTGTCGTGACGCCCATGCACGATGACGGCGTGATATGTTCCGCCCACGTGACCTGCGCGTCGTAATGCGTGTGCAGATCGATGAAGCCGGGCGTGACGACAAGACCCCGTGCATCGATCTCTTCAGCGCCGCGTGCGGACACCTGGCCGACTTCGACAATGCGATCGCCCGCGACCGCGATATCGGTGACGACGGGCGGCCCCCCGATTCCGTCGATAGCGGTGCCGTTGCGGATCACCATGCTCGGATTTTGACGCACGGTCATTCCCTCCTCGTTGACGGGACCTTGTTGCGAACTTTCGTTGCGCAGTGTCCTGGTTGCAATCACGCTAGTCGTGGGCGCGAGCCGCCGCAAGGTTGACGCAGGTGGACCCACCATGGCCGGGCCAGCCCGACTGGCGAAGTTACAGCCGTAACCGCATTGCCATCCGGCGCAATGCCTCGGCAACAGCGGCGTCGCAGGATAGCGGCGCTGACACGATGGAGTTTTGCAATGCTGCTGAAGGATCATGCTCGCGACATCACGCGGAGCGCGCTGTCACTGCGTCAGGAATCGGCCAAGCGGATGCTTGCGGACATCCGGCACCTGGCGCCGTCGATCAGAGCGCGGGCGGCGGAATTCGAAAGCGCCCGCCGGATTCCGATCGACCTGGTCGATACGCTGCGCGATCTCGGCGTGTTCCGTATGTTCGTGCCGAGTAGCCATGGCGGCATGGAACTGGATCTGCCGACCGGGACGGAAATCATCACCGCGCTGGCGAAGATCGACGGTTCGTTCGGTTGGACAGCGATGATCGGCACCGGCGCATCGCTGTTTCCCGCGACTCTGCCGCGCGAGACATTCGATATGCTCTATCGCAACGGTCCCGACGTGGCGATCGCAGGTTCGATAGCCCCGGTTGGCACTGCGGAACGCGTTGCGGGCGGATGGCGCGTCAATGGCCGCTGGCCTTTCGCGAGCGGCTGCCTGCATGCCGACTGGATGGGGGCGGTGTGCGTCATGACGGAAGGCGGCAATCCGATTGCGGGGAGTGCCGGTGCAAACGGACCGCCGATGATGCGCGGACTCATGATGCCAGCGAGCAAGTGGCAGATCGAAGATACCTGGCATGTCGCAGGCCTCAAAGGAACGGGGAGCCATCACATTGCCATGCACGATCAGGTAGTGCCGGATGCGCACTTCTTCGATTTCATGGCTGGCGAGTCGTGCATGCCGGGCCCGCTCTATCAGGCGTTGACTTCGACCTTGCCCCTTTTGCACGGGTCTTTCGACGTGGGAATGGCGGAGGCGGCGCTCGACGAGCTTGTGGCCATGGCGAACACTGGCCGCCAGCAGCTTCGCGCCGCCACGCCGATGCGCGAGTCCGAGATCTTCCAGTACGAGCTGGGACGGGTGTCCGCAGATGTCAGGGCGGCGCGCGCCACGCATCGGGCGCAGGTCGCTGCGCATTGGCAGCACGCACTGGCGGGGACGCTGCGGACCAATGAACGCGCTGCGGAGAGCCAGCAGACGGGGGTCTGGCTCGCAACGACCTGCGCGCGCGCCATCAACGACTGCTTCACGCTGGGTGGGGGGAGCGCGCTGTACGAGACGTCGCCCTTGCAGCGACGCATGCGCGACATGCGAGTTGCCGCGCAACATGCCACGGTGCAGCAGCGGAATTACGTGTCGGCCGGCAAGCAGCTGCTCGACGCGGCCTGACAGGCAGCTAACCGAACCGGTCGAGCCGATAGCACGGTTCGACCGGTTCGCCGCGTACCGCATCCGCCGTGAGCCGGCCGATGATCGGCCCCAGCGTATATCCGTTCGCCGATACAGCATTGAAGAAGCCAGGCAGAGCCGGCACTTCGCCAATGATCGGCGCGCGATCGATGGCGGAATTGATGCCGGTCCAGGCCCGGACGAAGGACAGGCTCTTCAGCACCGGCAGCGCGCGGGCGCAGACCCAGAGGTTGCCCTCGATATTGCGGCGCAGGTTGTGGGTGCGGCCCAGCGCCGGATCGAAGCCGCCGAACCAGCCGCCGCCGATGAGGAAGCCACCGCTCGCCTGCTGCTTCAGCGAGAGATGGCGGTTGGCCAGCGCGATCAGGTGTTTCGTCATCGGCGGCGCCGGTTCAGTCACGATCACCTGCTGCACAGTGCCGGTGACCGGCAGCTCCAGACCGACCATGCGGCCGATATGCGCTGCCCAGGGGCCGGCGGCGTTCACCACCCGGCCGGCGACCACTGTCCCTTGCGTCGTTCGCACGTGCCATGCCGCGCCGTTGCGCTCGATCGCCTGTACCTCGGCGCCGCGCAGCACACGCGCACCCGAACGCTTCGCCAGTTGCAGCACCGCCATGGTGCCGCGCAGAGGATCGCCATAGCCCTCGGCTGGAACGAAGTCGGCGCCAACCACGTGTTCGGACAATGCCGGGGCGAGCGTGCGCAATTCGTTGGCACCCAGTACGTGGCTTTCGATTCCCCAGCGGCGTTCCATCGCCGACTTGCGGCGCAGCCAATCAACGCCAGCCGCGTCTTCCGCCAGCATCAGGCCACCTTCTGTGCGGATGCCGAGGTCTTCGCCCACCTCGGCGGCGATCTCTTTCCACAGCGCGATCGAACGCGGGGCCAAAGGCAGGGTGCGCGCTGCCTGACCGCCATCCTCCGGGGTGTCGTCATTGAAGTCATAGGAGAGCAGTTGCACGTGCAGGCTGCCCGCATTGGCAGTGCTGGCCGCCATGCCCGCCTCGTCGCGTTCCACCAGCAGAACGTCGATGCCGTCGCGCGCGAGATACAACGCGCTGCACAGGCCGGCGAGGCCGCCGCCAATCACCAACACCTCGGCATGGCGGGTTTCCTGCGCGATGACGGGCAGTGGATGCAGATGCAGTGGCGGCGCCGGCATGTCGAGCAGAGGTGCCTCGAATTCCGCCGCCTCGAACATCAGCGGCGCTGCGGGCACCGGGCGCAGCGGGGCACGCGGCGCCGCAAACGACCAGTCGTCGGGCGCATCGGGGCAGAGTCGCGCGATTGTGGCGGCGCAGAAGCGGCCCTGGCAACGGCCCATGCCGGCACGCGTGGCCTTCTTCAGTGCCGCGATCGAGGTCAGGCCGTTGGCCAGTTCGCGGCGGAGCCGGCCGGCGGTAACCTCCTCGCAGCGGCAGATGATGGTTTCATCCGCAACCGATCCGGGGCGCAGCCGGATTGGCTGGAACAGTGTCCACAGCGCGTCCTGGAACCTGCGCGCCTTTGCAAGCGCCGCCCGGGTCGCCGGTTCGTCGGGTGTGTCACGGCCAAGGTCGCGCGCGGCGGCAAGGCCGGCGAGCCGGCCGCCTGCCATCGCCACGCGCGAGCCGCCGATAGCCGCGCCGTCGCCGATTGCGAACACTTCGGGAAGCGAGGTGCGGCCGTCAGCATCGGTCTCGCTCGCCAGATAGCCCAGGCCGACATCGACATAGCGCTGCTTCACACCGAGCGCGCGGGCAAGCCCGGTTTCCGGCTGGAAGCCCAGGTTCAACGCGACGACATCCACGCCGTAGTTACGATCGAATGTGCGGCCCGCCACATGCGCGGTCTGCACGCGGCCGTCGCCGCCAAGCTCCTTGATCCGCGCGGACCACAGGATCGGCACGCCGGCACGCTTCAGCGTCACCAGCATGCCGAGGCCTTCGCGCAGCAGGTCGGGCGACGTGCGTGCCATTGTCCAGGCCTGGCGCCATGCAGCTGCGCCAGGACGCGGAGCGGATTCCACAACCGCGAGCGGCTTCACGCCGCAGGCCAGCAGTTCGCAGGCGAGCTGCAGGTTGAGCGGACCGCTGCCGGCAATTAGCACGTGCTCGCCGGGACAGACACGTTGCGCACGCACCAAGGTTTGCAGCGAGCCAGTGGTCATCACGCCCGGCAGCGTCCAGCCGGGCAGGGGCACCGGCCGTTCGTGCGCACCCGGAGCGATGATCAGGCGGCGCGGCCGATAGGTTATGGCGACGCCTTGCACCAATGCGGCGATTTCGTCGGGGCCAAAGCCGCCCCAGACCGTGGCGTCCGTCTCGATGCGGGCCCCGGCGGCCAGCGCCCGCTTGCGCAGGTCGATGCCGAGCCGGAACTGCGCGTCCGGTGCCGCATCGGCGTGGCTGTCGGCAAGCGGCTTGGCGTACTGGCCGCCGGTGGCGCTGCGTTCGTCCAGCACGACGACGGATACGCCGGCTTCCCCGGCGGCGATGGCAGCGGACAGGCCTGCAGGCCCGGCGCCGACGACCAGCACGTCGCAGTCCTGTTCCAGCGATTGCGCGGTGTCCGGTTCGCGGGTCAGCGGGGTCAGCGGCATCGTCGGCTCGCCAGACACCACCATGCCGTCGGCGACCTTGGTCATGCAGGCGCGCTGGCCGATACGCCCATCGACCGACACGACGCAATCGAAACATGCTCCCATGCCGCAATGCAGCCCGCGCGGGGCACCACTCAACGTGCGGCGGAACGCGACGATGCCGGCGGCGGAGAGTGCCGCGGCGATCGTTTCACCTTCGAGTGCTGGGATCGGGCGGCCGTCGAACTGGATGGATATCGGGCGGCCGGTGGGGCGAATCGTCTTGTGGGACAGGCGCATGGCGCGCCACCATGCCGGAGAAGACAGCCCGGGGCGATACGCATGACCGCATCACTGATACGCAGCCGCGCGATGATCACCCGCGCGCTCGACCGCCATCGCTGCGAGGAGATCGCCGATGGTGCCGTGTTGCAGCAGGACGGGATCATCACCGCCGTCGGCACGTTCGCCGATCTGTCGCGGCAGCATCCGACTGTGCCGGTGGTCGGGTCGGGCAGCGACATCCTGCTGCCGGGTTTCATCAATGGGCATCACCATGTCGGGCTGACGCCGGTGCAGCTTGGCTCACCCGACATGCCGTTGGAGCTGTGGTTCGTCACGCGCATGGTGATGCGCAACGTCAACCCGTATCTCGACACGCTGTATTCCGCGTTCGAGATGATCGCCTCAGGGATCACCACGGTGCAGCACCTGCACGGATGGGCGCCCGGCAAGCTGCCCGAGGTCGAGGCGCGCTGCGAGGAGATCCTGCGCGCCTATCAGGATGTCGGGATGCGCGTGTCCTACTCGTTCTCGGTGCGCGACCAGAACCGGCTGGTGTACCAGGACGATGCGGCGTTCGTGGCCAGCCTGCCCGCGGAGCTGAAGGGGCCGGTGCAGCGGTGGTACGATCGGTTCCAGCTCTCGCTGGATGACTTCTTCGCGGTGTTCGAGGACCTGCATGGACGGCATCACGACAAGAGCCGGATCAAGGTGCAGTTGTCGCCGGCCAATCTGCATTGGTGCTCGGATGCGGCGCTGACGCGCTTTGCTGAGACGTCGCGCAAGTACAACGTGCCGATGCACATGCATCTGGTGGAAACCGCCTACCAGAAGGAATACGCCCGCCGGCGCGGCGGTGGCACGGCCGTGGACTATATCGACCGGTTCGACCTGCTGGGGCCTCACATGACGCTGGGGCACGGGGTTTGGCTGAACGAGAAGGACATCGATCGGCTGGCCGAGACCGGCACCTGCGTGTGCCACAACTGTTCGTCGAATTTCCGGCTGCGCTCGGGCGTGGCGGCGCTGAACGTGTTCGAGGCGAAGGGCATCAACACCGCGATCGGCCTCGACGAGGCTGGCATCAACGACGATCGCGACATGCTGCAGGAAATGCGGATGGTGCTGCGGGCGCATCGCGTGCCGGGCATGGACGATGGGGTGCCGACGGCGGCGCAGGTGTTCCGCATGGCGACCGCGGGCGGGGCGAAAACCACGCCGTTTGGCGACCAGCTAGGCGTGCTGGAACCGGGGCGCGCGGCGGACATGGTGCTGATCGACTGGCACGCGCTCAGCTACCCGTATCTGGATGAGGAAATGCCGACGCTGGATGCGGTGATGCAGCGGGCAAAGACCGCGCGCACGGTGATCTGCGACGGCGAGGTGATCTACCACGAGGGGCAGTTCACCAAGGTGGATCGCGATGCGGCGCTGCGCGAACTGCATCAGGACCTGCAGCGTGCGCTGGCGGATGACGAGGTGGAACGGCGCAAGCTTTCCAAGGCGCTGCTGCCGCATGTGAAGGCGTTCTACGCCAACTATTTCGACCCGGCGGCACACGCGCCGTTCTACCGGCCAAGTTCACGCGTGTGAGCGACATCAGCGCTTGGTTACGCTCAACCGCTGTGGCATCATAACCAATACGGATCGATCGATCCTGACATGAGAGCGCGACGATAGGAAGGCGAACAGGCATGCCGAATGGGTTGCACAACGGTGACATTTTGATCAAGCACAGTGACGGCAGCCTGACCAACAAGCTGATCCGTTTCGGCCAGTTCTTTGGCCGGGGCGACTCGAAATTCACCCACGCCGGCATCCTGCCAGACCATCACAACATCATAGAAATGGACGGCCACGGCCTGCAAAAACATGCGCTGAACCAGCCGCCCAACAACCGGGTGCGCTACACTGTCTATAGTTGCCAGAACCGCAGGCTGGGACATGCCGCGGCGAATGTAGCGGACATGATGCTGGCCAATTTCGGTTCTGGCGGCAACCAGACGATTACGTACGACAAGGGCGGCGCTTTGGGCTCGATCTGGAGCCGGACTGGCGCCGGCGATACCGATGATCTCGGGAGCCATGCGCTTGATCGGCTGCTGGGCGCCGGGGACGCCTTCTTCTGCTCGGGCCACGTGGTGCTGTGCTACCAGATTGCGGCGTCGCAATTAAACATTACCGGGCAGACGCAGGGCAATTTTCCAATTCAGCAATTCAATCAGTTATTCTCGTTGAAGGACACGTGCTATCAGCCGGCCTATCTGGAGAAGATCCTGCGGCAGCGGAATTCTGGCTTCACCTGCACAGGAATTTATTTGGGTGAGGTGCGTCAGCAGGTGGGGGGATAGCGCAGTGCGCCGGTGACGGCGAGGCGAGAGGCGCGTGCCGGGTTGGCGATCGGTTCGCGCCGTAGGTATTTTGAACCGGCACGATGTGCGCCATGCTACCGGCCCAATTCACGCATCTGACCGGAGGCAAGCCCATGGCCGAGTATGATCTGGTGATCCGCGGCGGTACCGTGGTGACGGCGGCTGACACCTATCGCGCCGATGTCGGCATACGCGGCGGCCGTATTGCCGCCATCGGTGACAAGCTGGACGGCAGCGACACACTGGATGCCGGCGGCCTGTACGTCATGCCCGGCGGCGTGGACACGCATTGCCATATCGAACAGTTGCGGCCGAGCGGCGGCGCGGATGAGGAGACGTTCGTCACCGGCAGCACGGCGTGCCTCGCTGGCGGCACGACAACGGTCATCACCTTTGCCGCGCAGTTCAAGGGCCACGGCATCCTGGATACGCTCGCCGAGTACCATCGCCGGGCGAAGCAGGCGATGGTGGACTACAGTTTCCACCAGATCATCACCGATCCGTCCGACACCGTGGTGCGGGACGAAATCCCGCAGGTGGTTGCCTCGGGTGTGCGCAGCCTGAAGGTCTTCCTCACGTATGAGCCGTCGCACCTGGACGATCGTGAATACATTCGTGTATTGGCGGCAGCGCGGCGCACCGGGGCGCTGGTGACGGTGCATTGCGAGAACTACGAGGCAATCCGCTGGCGCACCGCGGCCCTGATGGAGGATGGCCGCAGCGCGCCGAAGTACCATTCCTGGTCGCGGCCCAAGGTGGTGGAGCGCGAGGCAACCTATCGTGCCATTGCCCTGGCCGAGATGGTGGACCAGCCGATTCAGGTGTTCCACGTGTCCTGCTCGGAAGTGGCGGAGGAGATTGCCCGGGCGCAGGCGCGCGGCGTGAAGGTCTGGGCAGAGACCTGCCCGCAATACTTCGTGCTCGGCGCCGGGGACATGGATCGGCCGGGTTTCGAGGGCGCCAAGTTCATGTGCAGCCCCAGTCCGCGTGATGCTGCAACGAGTGCCGCGCTGTGGAACGATGTGCGGCGAGGCACGCTTGACGTCGTGTCGTCCGATCACAGCGGCTCCAGCTATGAAGGCGAGGGCGGCAAGCGCATCCATGGCAACAACGCGCCGTTTCCGGATATTCCCAACGGTGTGCCTGGCCTGGCTGCGCGGCTGCCCCTGGTATTCAGCGAGGGCGTGGCGAAGGGGCGGATCGATCTCAACACCTATGTGCGGCTGATCTCGACCAATCCGGCGAAGCTGTTCGGGCTGTACCCCCGAAAGGGCACCATCGCACCAGGCGCGGACGCCGATGTGGTGCTGTGGGATCCGGGCAAGAAGGTCACCATCACCAACGAGCTGATGCAGCATACGATCGACTATACGCCCTATGAAGGGATAGAGGTGACTGGCTGGCCCGTGGCAACCGTGAAGGGCGGACGGGTCGCCATGCGCGATGGCAAGGTGCAGGCGGAACCCGGCACGGGGCAGTTCCTGGCTCGGGGGCCGTATGACCTGATCAAGCCGACGGGGAATCTGCCGGACGGGTTCGACGCCGCACAATTCATCTGACAGTGGGCGACAGGACGGAGCTTCGCCATCTCCACCGCGCGCCAGAGGCCGTTGTGCTGGCGCCACTCCTGGCACTTGCTGCATCGCCGCCCGGCGTCGCGGTGCGAGCACGCGAACTTGTCCACGCCGCACGTGCCGCGCACAGGCCGGGGGCAGACGTCACCGACTTCCTCGCCGAGTATGGGCTTGGCACCGCGGAAGGTGTCGCTCTGCTGTGCCTGGCCGAGGCCTTGCTGCGCATCCCGGATACGCTGACGGCCGATGCGCTGATCGAGGACCGCATCGGCGGTGCGGACTGGCAGAAGCACCTCGGGCACGGGGATTCGCTGGCGGTGAACGCCTCGGCCTGGGCCTTCATGCTGACAGGGCGCGTGCTGAACCTCGACAATGTGGCGGGCGCCATCGGGGCGTTGGTCCGCCGGCTGGGTGAACCAGTGATCCGGACCGCGCTTCGCCGCGGGATGCGGGTACTGGCACGCCAGTTCGTCATGGGCCGCACCATCGAGGAGGCCGTCGGTCGTGCCGATCGCAAGCTGCGCTACAGCTACGATATGTTGGGCGAGGCCGCGAAGACGCACGCCGATGCCGCCCGGTATCGACAGGCGTATCTGCATGCGATCGGCGTGATCAAGGGCGGGAATGCCGGAATATCGGTGAAGCTGTCCGCGCTGCATCCGCGCTACGAACCGTTGCAGGCGCAGCATTGTGTGCCGGCGCTGATCGATTCGCTCGCCGGCCTGGCGTTGGCGGCGAAGCAGGCCGGGATCGGGCTGACAGTGGATGCGGAAGAAGCCGAACGGCTGGAGATCAGCCTCGATATCTTTACCGCGGTGCTGGGCGATCCTCGGCTTGCCGGATGGCATGGGCTGGGCCTGGCGGTGCAGGCGTACCAGAAGCGTGCGCTGCCATTGATCGACTGGGTCGCCGCTCTCGGGCGACGCACCGGCCATCGGATTCCCACACGACTGGTGAAGGGCGCGTATTGGGATACGGAAATCAAGCTCGCGCAGGTTCAGGGCCACAGCGACTATCCGGTGTTCACCCGGAAGCCTGCAACGGACGTCAGCTGGCTCGCCTGCGCCCGGCGGATGATGCAGCTCGGCGATGCGATCTATCCGGCGTTCGCCACGCATAACGCGCACAGCCTGGCGTTCGTGCTTGAGACGGCAACCGGCGATTTCGAGACGCAGCGCCTGCATGGCATGGGCGAGGCGCTGTATCACGGTGCCACCTGGCCGGTGCGCGTCTATGCCCCTGTAGGCACGCACGAGGATCTGCTGGCCTATCTGGTACGCCGCCTGCTGGAGAACGGCGCGAATACCAGCTTTGTGCATCGCCTGGTTGACCCCTCGGTGCCGGAAGACGCGATCATCGCCGATCCCGTCGGCAGGGTCGGTCCCTCCAATCCCCGGATCCCTCTGCCGCGCAACCTTTATCCCGATCGCGTCAACTCCGCCGGCTTCGACCTGGCCGATCGTGATGCGACGCCCGCGCTGCTCGCGGCACTGCGTCCGCCGCAAACGTCTGCCGGTGCGCAGGAGATCCGCAATCCCGCCGATCGGCGCGCGCTGGTCGGCCGCATCAGCGACGCAGGCGCCCCCGAGATCGATGCGCGGCTCACTGCATTGTCGCGTGGCTGGCGGGATTGGGACAGCGCGGGTGGTGAGCATCGCGCCCAGGTGCTGGAACGCGCCGCCGACAGGATCGAATCCGCGCGCGACGAACTGCTGTCGCTGCTGGTGCGCGAGGGCGGCAAGACGCTCGCCGACGGCATCGCCGAAATCCGCGAGGCGGCGGATTACTGCCGCTGGTACGCTCTGCAAGCCCGCCGCGACTTCGCCGTGCCGCGCGAACTGCCCGGCCCGACCGGCGAGCGCAACACGTGGGAACTCGGCGGACGTGGCGTGTTCGCTGCCATCTCGCCGTGGAACTTTCCGCTTGCGATCTTCACCGGCCAGGTCGCGGCGGCGCTGGCCGCGGGAAACGCCGTCGCCGCGAAGCCCGCCGAGCAGACGCCCCTGGTCGCGGCGCGTGCCGTCTCGTTGCTGCATGAGGCTGGCGTGCCACCCGACGTGCTTGCGCTGCTGCCCGGCGACGGCACGGTCGGCCAGGCGCTGGTGAGCGACCCCCGCATCGCCGGCATCGCCTTCACCGGTGGCACCGAGACGGCGCAGTCGATCGCGCAGGCGCTCGCCGCGCGGCCTGGGCCTATTGTGCCGTTCATTGCCGAGACCGGCGGCCTCAACGCGATGATCGCCGATAGCTCTGCGCTCGCCGAGCAGGTGGTCACCGACGTGCTCGCCAGTGCGTTCGGTTCGGCTGGACAGCGTTGCTCCGCTCTGCGGCTGCTTTGCTTGCAGGAAGATATCGCCGCTCGCGTGCTGCGCATGCTGCAAGGCGCGATGGAAACGCTGGTGATTGGCGATCCGATGCAGCTTGCCACCGATGTCGGGCCGGTGATCGACGATGACGCGCGCGCCGCGTTGGAACACGCCTGCACCGCGCTCGGCACGCCGCTGTTCGCGCTGCCTTTGCCTCCGGGCACCGAGCATGGCAGCTTCATCGCGCCTCGTGTCTATCAGTTGCGGCATGCCAGCGAGCTGCGAATGGAAATCTTCGGGCCAGTCCTGTGCGTCGTGCGTTACGCGGCCGAGCGGCTGGACGAATTGATGGATGCCATCGATGCCAATGGCTACGGCCTTACACTGGGTATCCACAGCCGGATCGAAAGCGTGCAAAGGCGCATCACTGCGCGGCTGCGCATCGGCAACACCTACGTCAACCGCAACCAGATCGGCGCTGTCGTCGGCGTGCAGCCGTTCGGTGGGCGCGGCTTGTCCGGCACGGGCCCAAAAGCCGGTGGGCCGATCACGCTTTATCGATTTGCCGAGGAACGTGTCGTATCCATCAACACCGCAGCGGCGGGAGGCAACGCGGCGCTGCTCGCATCCGATGAAGCCTAGGGGAAACGAACCATGATCGGCGTTGATTGGGGCACCACCAGTTTCCGCGCATTCCGCATGGCGGCCGACGGTACGATCCGCGAGCGGCGCACGGCGCTGAAGGGCATTGTCAATATTCCCGACAATCGCTTTGCTGATACGCTGCGCGAAGAGATCGGTCCCTGGCTGGCGGCCGGCGAGAACCATGTACTGCTCTCGGGCATGATCGGCAGCCGGCAAGGCTGGAAGGAAGCACCCTATGTCGCCTGTCCGGCAGGTGCGCCGGAGATCGCTGCCTCGCTGGTGGAGATCGAATTCGACTATGGGCAGGTGAAGCTCGTGCCGGGATTGTCCGGCACCGATGAGTCGGGCGTCGCGGAGGTGATGCGCGGCGAGGAAACCCAGGTGTTCGGCGTATTGACGGCGATGGGCGGCAGTGGGATGGCTTGCCTGCCAGGCACCCATTCGAAGTGGGTGCGGGTGCAAGGCGGACGCATCGTCAGCTTCACCACGCATATGACCGGCGAGGCATTCGGCGCATTGCGCGGCCACACAATCCTGGGGCGGATGATGCGCGAGGGGCCTTCGAACGACGCCTCCTTCGATGCGGGCGTCCGGCGCGCGGCTGATCCTGGCGGGCTGCTGCACCACATCTTCGGGTCACGCGCAGAGGTGCTCGCGGGACGGCTCGCCGAGACCGATGCCGCCGCCTATCTGTCCGGCATCCTGATTGGCCACGAAGTGCGTGCAGCGATGGAGGGGCGGCGAGGCGAGGTGGTGCACGTCATCGGCTCGCCCGAACTCACCGCGTTGTATGGACGCGCGATTTCCACCCATGGCGGCTTTGCGGAACGCCACGATGGCGAGGCGGCCGCGCGTGGCCTGGCCTGGATCGCGGAACACGCGGCATGGCAATGACCCACGGGGCAATAAACGATTGGCTGGCGCGCTGTCCGCTCGTCGCCATCCTCCGAGGAGTGAAGCCACAGGAAGTGGTGGCGATCGGTGCAGCCCTGGAACGGCAGGGCGTTGTCATTGTCGAGGTGCCGCTGAATTCCCCGCGGCCGATGGAAAGCATCGCTCTGCTGGCGCGCGAATTCGGGCAGCGTTTGCTGATCGGTGCCGGCACAGTCATGACGCCGGCACAGGTGGCAGAGATTGCAGCGGCCGGCGGCCGGCTGATCGTGACGCCACATGCCGACGCCTCCCTCGTGCAGGCGGCAAAGCAACATCAACTGATGGCTGTGCCTGGCTTCTTCACACCAGCCGAGGCGTTCGCGATGCTGGCAGCAGGCGCGGACGCGCTCAAGCTGTTCCCATCCGAGGCAGCCAGCCCCGCGGTGCTGCGTGCGCTGCGCGCTGTGTTGCCGAGTGGAACGGCGGTGCTGCCGGTTGGCGGAATCGACGCCAACAACATTCCCGCGTGGCGCGCGGCCGGAGCGGCTGGATTCGGCATTGGATCGGCGATCTACAAGCCTGGCGACAGTCCGGAAACCGTCGGGGCGAAGGCACATGCGCTGGCGGCGGCGCTCGTGGAGCGTTGATGCAGTCAATTGCGGGCTGTCGGCTGGTGTGACAGCTTGCGCCACCCGACTCAGGAGTAGCCCGATGGCCGATCCACTCCCGTTCCGTCCTTATGCGCCGGGCACGCAGCCACCGTACGACGCGCCGGCCTATCTTGGCACCACCAAGCGGCATCCAAAACAAAAGCTGCATCCCCTGCCGCAGACGATCACGGAGACGACGGGGCCACAGTTCTCGCCCTCACGCTTCCCGCCGATGGCAGACCTGACGATGGCATCGGGCAAGCCGGCAATCGGCGAACGCATCATCGTGGCAGGCACCATCACTGACGAAGATGACAGGCCGGTGCCGAACACGATGGTGGAGATCTGGCAGTGCAATGCGACCGGTCGCTATGATCATCCGGCCGATCAGCACGACGCGCCATTGGATCCGAATTTCCATGGGGCAGGGCGCGTGTTCACCGATGAGCACGGACGCTATCGGTTCCTGACGATCCGGCCGGGTGCGTATCCCTGGCCGAATCACAAGAATGCGTGGCGGCCGAACCACATTCACTTCTCCTATTTCGGACCGGCGTTCGCGACGCGTCTGGTGACGCAGATGTACTTTCCGGGCGATCCGCTGCTGGCATTCGATCCGATCTTCCATGCAGTGCCGGATGAACATGCGCGCAATCGGCTGATCGCGGCATTTGATCTGGATATCACCGAACAGGACTATGCACTCGGGTATCGCTTCGATGTTGTGTTGCGCGGCCGCAATGCCACCCCAATGGGGCATTGAGCAATGGCGATTGCGACTGCAAGCCAGACGATCGGGCCATACTGGCATCTGCTGGAAGATCCCTCCTGGGCGGACCTCACCCGGTTCGGCGTCGAGGGCGAGAAGATCACGCTCACGGGCGCTGTGCTGGATGGCGATGGCAAGCCATGCGCGGATGCGTGCGTCGAGATCTGGCAGTCCGATCCGGCGACATCCGACACGTTCCCGGGGTTCGGGCGCAGCAATACGGATCGTGATGGTGTTTACCGCTTCACCACGGTGAAGCCGGGCCCGGTGCCGGGGCGAGGCAACACGCAGCAGGCACCGCACATCGCTTTGTGTATACTGTCGCGCGGGTTGATGCGCGCCCTGGTGACGCGGGCGTATTTCCAGGGCGAGAAGCTCAACGACACCGACCCGCTGCTCATGTCGATCGAGGAGCCGGCTCGGCGAGGCACGTTGATTGCGAAGCCAGCGGGTGCCGGGATGTGGCGGATCGATGTACGGCTGCAAGGCGACGGGGAGACGGTATTCCTGGACGTGTGAGGAGCCTCGGGCAGGTCACGCCTCCGCATCGCCTGGAATCAGAGAGACCGCCCAAGCGCCCAACGTCGCTGCCATCGCCGCTACGCCGAACGTGCCGGACAGTGACCAGACCACCAGCAATCCACCCATCGCCGATCCCAATGGCCCGCCTGCCAGGTTCAGGCTCATGGAGACCGACAGCACGCGTCCCAGCTCTGTGGGATCAGTCCGGCGTTGTCGCAATGTCAGCACGCCGACATCGATCGGACCGGCAGCGGCGCCGATCAGCATCAGGCCAACCGCCAGTCCTGCCACCCCGCAGGTCGCAGACACCGGCCATGCGGCTGCCGCTGTCACCAGCATGCCAACCGCCATAATCTGGCGCTCGCGTCCTGTCGCGCGCAGGTGCCCGGCAACGAGTGCGGCGCTTCCCCCCACCAGCCCCAGGCCTGCCCACAGCAGTCCGGCGATTGTCGCCCCCGCACCACCACCGAACCGTTGCGCGGTGAACACCGGCACGGCGACGACGAGGACGCCCCAGCACACTTCATAGAGCGAATAGGACACGGCCAGCCCTCGCAGCGTCGGTTGGCCGACGACGCGCCGCACGCCGAGCCACGCCAGCGTCAACAAAGCGCGCAGCCCCGGCATGCGGCCCGCGCTGCGCGGCATGCGCGCCAGGCTGCACGCCGCCGCCGCGTAGATCCCGGCGATGACGCAGAGCGCGACAACTGGCCCGGCGAACCCGACGAGTACGCCTGCCGATGCCGGCCCCACCACATCGGTCAGGCCGTGCATCGCCGTGTCGAGCGCATTGGCGCGACCAAGCGCCTCTGTTGGCACCAACCGCGGCAACAACGCGCGGATGCCGGCAAAGCTGAGCGGACTGGTCAGTGAATATACACCGGTCAGCACGAGCATGAATGCCGGTCCCGCCACGCCGGTGCGATCGGCCAGCGCCATCGCTGCCAACAGCGCGGCACTCGCCGCCATGTCCAGGGTGATCGCCCACGCCGACCCGACGCGATCGATCAGGGCACCGGCGATCGGGCTGATCAGCAGTCCGGGTGCCACCGCGGCAAACGCCAGCCATCCGGCGAGTTCAGGCGAATCGAAGCGGGTCAGTGCGTACAGTACGATCGCCAACGTGAACATGCGCCCCGCCAGGCGAGACAGCAGTGTGGCAAACAACAAGCCGCGCACAAACGGCGCGGCGAGTAGCCCTCGATAAGAGGAAACCGGCGAAGTCAGGAAAGTTGAACCGCAGATGAACGCAGATAGACGCGGATGCTTAGGCCAGAACTCAGGTCATCTGCGTGCATCCGCGTCCATCTGCGGTTCCATTCACTTCAGCTATGCCAACGGAACTCCTGCGCCTTGCGCTGCGACCCGAGGCTCAGCTTCACGTTGACCAGCGCCGGCCCACGCGCGTTCATCGCCTCGTCAAGGGCGCCGCGCAGGTCCTTCGGATCCTCGACGTAGAAGCCTTTGCCGCCGAACGCCTCCATCATCAGGTCGTAGCGGGCACCATAGATCAGCGAATTCGGCTTCATATTCAGCATCGCATTATCCGGAATGTCGCCACCACCCGGTCCGATGCCGCCATTGTTGAACACCACGATCTTCGCCGGCATGCCGTAGCGGCAGAGCGTTTCCATCTCCATGCCCGAGAACCCGATCGCCGAGTCACCCGACACGTGCACCACCGGCCGATCGGGATGCACCACGCAGGCGGCGATCACGAAGCCGAGGCCGACGCCCATTGTGCCGTAGCTACCAGCGTCAAGACGCTGGCGCGGCGCGTAGTTGTTCAACTGGGTGCGGCCGATATCCATCGTGCTCGCGCCCTCGGAGCAGATGATGGCGTTCTTCGGCACCCAGGCGGAGACGTCCTTCAGCAGCCGGTAGTAGCCGCCCGGCGCCGAGTTATCGTCCTTCTGCGGCTGGATCATCGCCGCGTTCTCGGCCGACTTCTTGGCGATTGCCTGACGCCACGGTGTCTCCTTCGGATAGAACCACTGGCGCGACTGAAGCGCCTGGTTGAGCTGTCCGACGATCGCCTTGCCGTCGCCCACCATCGCAACTTCGGCGGGCTTGTTCTGGTGCATCGCCTCCGGCGAGATGTCGAGCTGGATCACCCGCACATCCTTCGAGTACCGCGGTGGCAGACCGAAATGCATGATCCAGTTGAAGCGCGCGCCCATCAGGAACACCACGTCTGCCTGTTGCAGTGCCAGGCTGCGTGCGGCGCCGACCGACAGCGGATGATCGTCCGGCATCACGCCCTTGCCCATCGGCGAGGCGAGGAACGGCAGTTGGGTCTTCTCGATGAATGCCCGCACCTCGTCCTCGGCGTGCGAATACGCCATCCCCTTGCCGATGATCACCAGCGGATTTTTCGCCGACTGCAACACATCCAGCGCCTGATCGACATATTGCGGCAGCGTCTGGATGCGCGGCGGATCGGGGCATTTCTCCGCCTGGATCACCTTGTCCACATCGCACGACCCACCGATCAGATCGTCGGCAATATCGAGATACGATGGACCCGGACGCCCGTAGATCGACTGGCGCACGGCCATCTCGACGTAGAACGGGATGCGGTTCACATGCTCGATCGCGTGCGCCCACTTGGCGACCGGTGTTGCGATCAGCACCTGGCGCTCCTCCTGGAACGCGCCCATGCCGTTACGATAGGTTTCCGACGCACCGCCAATCAGCAGCATCGGCCAGCAGTTCTCTTTCGCATTGGCGAGACCAGCGAGGCCGTGGATGACGCCGGGGCCGGTCACCGTGATGCACGAACCGGGACGGCCGGTCAGATAGCCAACGGCACCGGCGGCATACGACGCCGTCTGCTCGTTGCGCATGCCGATATACGGGAGGCCGGCTCTCTGTGCGGCTTCGGCCAGCGGACCCACCGGGAACCCGACCACGCCGAACATGTACTGCACGCCTTGCTCTACCAGACTCTTCGCCAGCAGGTCGGCGCCCTTGATTTCAGCCATTGATATCCCTCCCAACCACTCGGATGACAGTACGCTGAACGATGTGCGGTGGCGCGTCAAATCCGGGGTGTGTGAATCCGACACCGGGGTGCGCGTGAGGAAGCGTGATCAGGTGCAATTGCTGGATGGGCTCAAGGCAGCCGCGCAGTCACACCCTGTGGGTTTTGGCACCAAGCGCATTGGCCCGCGACTGCGCCGATTTGCCGTGCGAGCCTCGGGCGCGTGCGGCCACAGGGCCGAGCGGTTCAACGCTGTCCGGCAGCAGGTCACGAATAAATCGGCCCAATTCCTCCAGATCATTGGCCTGCGGAAAACTCGACCGCCACAACAGACCGATTCGCCTGTATGCCTTCGACGCAATCAGCGGACGGATCTCGAGCCGCCGATGACGCGCGGTCAGATACGGTACCGCCATGGCCGGCAACAACGTGCACCCAAGCCCTGCCACCACCATTTCCGAGATCGTCTCAAGGCTCGTCGCCCGGAAGTCGTCGCTCGATCGTGGCCCCTCTTTGAAGTGGTTGCCGCATACCTCGAGCGCCTGGTCGCGCAGGCAATGCCCCTCGTCGAGCAGTAACAGGCATTCCTTGGCCAATTCCTGTTCGGTCACCACGGGACGGTTGCTCAACTTGTGCCCAGGCGGACACGCGAAACAGAACGGCTCCACGAACAGCGGCATCGTGCGATACCCATCGACCTGTTCGGGGAGTGCGACCAACAGCACATCCAGTGCGTATGTATCGAGCGCGGACAACAGGTTGGCGGTCAGATCCTCCCGCAACACGAGCCGCAACTTCGGAAAGTTCTGATGAAGGCGCTGGAACATCAAGGGCAGAATGTATGGGCTCAATGTCGGGATGATGCCGAGGCGCAGCACGCTGGTGAGCGCCCCATCGCGATGACGCACCAGTTCGGAGATCTGGTCGGCTTCCACGAGAATGCGGCGTGCATGGGCCACGACGCTCGCGCCGATCGGGGTGAGGGCCACGAGATGCGTCGTGCGCTCAACCAGCGCGACACCAAGGGTTTCCTCCAACTTCTTCAGTTGGCCGCTGAGCGTGGGTTGTGTCACGCGGCAGCGCTCAGCTGCTCGTCCAAAGTGCGAAAGGTCAGCAATGGCGACCAAATACCGTAGCTCGGCCAAGGTCACGACGGCGCTTCTCCTATTGGCGACGTCTATAAGCGAAATCGCATATTTAGATTGGACAAACATCGCCCTCCCGGCAAGGCTCCCCCTCAATGTAAGTGGCTGGCTGTCATTTCTGGCTGCGGGCTTGCCGTGGCTGGCAGGCCGGATCAGCGAAGGACCGCATGGCGACGAGGTGGCGCAACGCACCTGGTGTCGGTCCCCCCGACTGGCGAGCTTGCGAGTGATGATGTGGCAGCGAACAGAAAAGGGGTGGTAGCAGCCCGGGATACGATTTTCGCTCATTGGGTCGGGAGAAATGGACATGGCAAAGCAGGACGACATCGCGTTAATTGCGCATTTGATGCGACGCGCCGGCTTCGGTGCTGGCCGCGAAGAGCTGGAGGCACGCGCTGCCAAGGGCTACGACGCGACCGTCGAGGAATTGATCAATCCAGACAGTCAGCCGGCGGTAGATCCCTACGTGCTGCTCCGCCATCAACCGGCAGCGTTGCTGCCTGGTGGCCAGCCGCCGATGGGCAACGTCAACTACATGTACTATCTGGTGAACACCCAGCGCCCGCTGGAAGAGAAGATGGCGCTGTTCTGGCACCACGTGTTCGCCACCGGCAATTCCAAGGTCGATAACTACGATCAGTTGCTGGAACAGATCGAGATGTTCCGCAAAGATGGCATGGGCAACTATCGCGACCTGCTGCTGAAGATCGCGAAGAACCCGACGATGCTTTTCTGGCTGGACAACAACCAGAATCACGGCACCGCGGTGAACGAGAACTGGGGCCGCGAACTGCTCGAACTGTTCAGCCTCGGCGCGAGCAACTACACCGAGGTGGACGTGCGCGAAGCGTCGCGCGCCTTCACCGGCTGGACCTTCGAAACCAAGCTGCCGCGCCTGCCATACGGCCGCTTCCCGTGGAAGTTCGAGTATCGGCCCGAAGACCATGACGATGGCGAGAAGACATTCCTCGGCCACAAGGGCAACTTCAACGGCGAGGACATCATCAATATCATCGTGCAGCAGCCGGCGTGCGCGAAGTTCATCTGCCGGCATCTGTACAACTTCTTCGTCGCCGACGAACCGCAGGTGCCTGCCTGGCAGATCGAGGCGCCACGTGATCAGGCGGCGATCGACTCGATGTGCAAGGTGTTCATGGATTCGAAGTGCGAGATGAAGCCGCTGCTGCGTCATGTGTTCATGTCGGACTTCTTCAAGAACGCCCGCTACAAGCACCTGAAGTCGCCGGCCGAAGTGGTCGTCGGCACACTGCGTCTGGTCGGTGGTTATGAACTGCCGAAGCCCGGCTATGGTGAGCTGTCGATGCAGCCGTCTTACATGGGCCAGGATCTGCTCAACCCGCCGTCGGTCGAGGGCTGGCATACCGGCCAGGAGTGGATCAACAGCGGCTCGCTGATGTCGCGCATCAACTTTGTCGCCGCCCAGCTCGGCAATCCCGACCTGCCAGGCGTGAAGAAGATCATCGAGCGACTGAAGGCCCAGGGCACCAAGACGCCCGAACAGCTCGTCACCAACTCCCTGGATCTGCTCGGCCCGGTTGAGGTGAGCGCAGATACCAAGAAGGAGCTCACCGACGCGGCAAAGCAGCAGGGCGACATCCGTTGGGAAGACGCCGGTGCACCACAACGCGCGGCCGAGATGCTGCAGCTCATAGCGGCAACGCGTGAGTATCAGTTCGGCTGAAACATGATGCGGATCGGATAGGAGAGAAGCGACAATGTCGGCTACGCAAGCATCGAAGGACCCCGTGCTGGTCGTGTTGCAGCTCACGGGCGGCAACGACTACCTGAACACGGTGATCCCGTACAACAACGGCCTGTACAAGGACAACCGAAAGGCGGTCGGCATCGCCGACAGCGACATGGTCCACCTGGATCAGGCGCACGCGATCCCGCAGTACATGGCGCCGCTGAAGAAGTTCTGGGATGACGACAAGCTCGCCATCATGCATGGCGTCGGCTATCTCGATTCCCCGCGCTCGCACTTCCGCTCCATGGACATCTGGCACACCTGCGAGGCCGATAAGGTCGGCACCGAAGGTTGGCTGGGCCGCGTGGTGCGCGAGTTCGACCCGAAGAAAGAGAACGTCGTCACCGCCGTGAGCTTCGGGCCGTGCCTGTTCCGCGCGCTGGCGGTGCCGGGCGTTCCCGTCGCCTGCGTGGCCGGGCCGCTGGAGCAGTATGGCTTCCTGCCCTCGATCCGCGATCAGGCGCAGCGGCTGAAGGTGCTGGAGACCTTCTCCCACATGTACCAGCCGATCGAGGGCAGTGGGGTCATGGAATACCTCGGCACCACCGGCCTCGACGGTCTGAAGGGCGCGGACATCCTGAAGGTGGCGCCGGGCAAGTACAAGTCCAGCGTGAAGTATCCGAACACCACGATCGCGCAGAAGCTCCGCGGCATCGCCCAGGTGCATCTCGCCGGTCTCGGCACGCGGGTCTTCTACTGCGACCACGGCAGCTTCGACTCACATGCCGGTCAGGCGCCGCTGCATGCAGGCCTGTGGTCCGCGGTCACCGAAGGCCTTGAAGCCTTCATGACCGACCTGCGCGAACACGACGCGGCCGACAACGTCATCGTGCTGATGTTCTCGGAGTTCGGGCGGCGCGTTCGCGACAACGGTTCCGGTACCGATCATGGAGCGGCGGGCGCGACGTTCGTTCTCGGTGAGAAGGTCAAGGGCGGCCACTATGGCGAATACCCGTCGCTGGACGCGGCCAAGCTCGTGCAGGGCGATCTCAACCCAAGCATGGACTTCCGCAGCATCTATTCGACGATCCTCGACAAATGGCTCGGTGTGAACCCCGCGCCGATCGTGAATGGCACGTACGAAAAGCCGGCCTTCCTGCACTAGCGCAGGTTGATGCGGATCCCCCTCTCGCTGTCTCGCAGCGAGAGGGAGGCTGATCTTTTGTGGTGTGACGGGAGGGAATCATGGCGCTTACGACAGTCGTGCGGGGCCGGGCCTATGACTGGAGCCATGCTATTGGGCGCGGCGCGGCCACTGGCACCGGTTTCAACTATGTCCAGACGATGTGCCTTGGCAGCGACAACGACATCTACACGGCGAATCGCGGCAACGAGAACAATTTTGGCATGCGGGTGAATCGCATCCGCCTCGGTGGCGCCGGCGACGAGGAGTTGGTCTCCGAATTCTTTCAGCATGGCGAAGGGGACGGCAAGGCTACCTGGCCGTTTGGTGTCGCCGTGGGCCAGAACGGCCACGTGTATTGCTCCGACGAGTGGACAAACACCATCTCGGTGTTCGATCCCAACGGGAAGTTCCAGTACAAGTTCGGCAAGACCGGTAGCGGTGATGGCGAGTTGCTGCGGCCGGCCGGCATCGCCTGCGAAAAAAACGGCAACGTCATCGTGGTCGATAGCGGCAACAACCGGCTGCAGGTGTTCTCGCCGGAAGGCAAACTGATGGCGTCATGCGGCAAGGCGGGGTCGGGCCCAGGCGAGTTCAACCAGCCTTGGGGAATAACTCTGGACAACGCTGGCAACATCTATGTTGCGGACTGGAAGAACCATCGCGTGCAGAAGCTGTCGCCGCAGGGCAAGCACCTGATGAGCATTGGCCAGTATGGCCAACTCCCGCACCCTGAAGACGCTTATGCGGTAACCTACCTTGGACCGTATGTCTCGAGCCTGCCGACGTCGAACTACCCGAAGGCTGGTTTGCTCAACCACCCGACCGATGTCGCTGTGGATCCGGACGGCGACATCTACATC
>DATJJM010000005.1:0-3482 GCA_035492535.1 Acetobacteraceae bacterium
ATGAGCGAGTGCCGCTACGAGCAGGTATCCGCCAAGACCACGCGCGTGACCGGCCCTCGCTTCATCCCGGCGCCGCGTGTGCGGGTGAAGCTGGAAGGCTCTGCCAAGATTGGCGAGCGTTATATCGGCATCGCCGCGATCCGCGATCCATATTCCGTCGCCAATGTCGACCTGATGATCGACTGGGCACGACAGCAGGTTCACGAGCGGTTCGGCGAGCGTGGCTACGAGGTGCATTACACGGTGTATGGTCGCGACGGCGTCATGGGTTCGCTGGAGCCGGTGCGCGTGCCGGCGCATGAGCTGTGCGTCGTCGTGCAGGGCGTGGCGCCCACGCGCGAAATGGCAGAAGAAGTCTGCATGATCGGCACGCGCCAGTTGTTCTACGCCCGCCTGCCCGACGTGAAGGGCACTGCCGGTTCCGTGGCATTCGTGCTGGATGAAGTGATGCCGGCGTCAGCGGCCTATCGCTGGAGTCTGAACCATACCGTGGCGGTGGACGATCCGCTGGAACTGTTCCCACGGCATGTGGTGGAGATCGGCGAATGAAACTCAGCCAGCTTGCCAAGACCATCCGGAGTAAGAACGCCGGCGTGGACAAGATCACCTTCGACGTGATCTTCCCCGATCGCGACAGTTACGAGATGGTGCGCCGCAGCCGTGCCCTGACGCGCGAAACCGTGGCGCTGCTCTACCGGATTCCGGATTCGCGTATCTCAGACTTCGTCGAATTCGATCCGGCCAATGCCATCAAGTTCACCATCTATCGCGAGCGCCCAAGTGGCAGCCCGGGCGACGCAGACATCTTCGGCGCCCAGCAATATGCCCCGCTGCTTGACCTGGAAGTCGGCAACCGCTGATCTCTGGCGCAACGATTGGGAGGGGACGGATGCGATTTCTTAGAGCGGCCGTCGTTGCCGCGCTGGCGACGATTGCCGTGGCCCATGCCGCCACATTGCGTATCGGCATGCAGGACGATCCCGATGCACTGGATCCGGCACGCGGCGGCACATTCGCCGGGCGCATCGTGTTCGCCAGCCTGTGCGACAAGCTGATCGATCTGTCACCGGATATGAAGTTCGTCCCGCAGCTCGCGACCGCGTGGTCCTGGTCGCAGGATGGCAAGGCGCTGACGCTGACGTTGCGCGAGGGGGTGAAGTTCCAGGACGGTGAGCCGTTCAATGCGGACGCCGTGCGGGTGAATATCGAACGGTATCGCAGTGCGCCGGAAAGCAACCGCAAGGGCGAGCTTCGTCCCGTCACTGCGGTCGAGGTGGTCGATCCGAAGACCGTGCGCCTCGTGCTGTCCCAGCCTTATGCACCATTGGTCGCCGTCCTGTCCGATCGCGCCGGCATGATGGGCTCGCCCAAGGCGATTGCGGCCCTGGGCAAGGACTTTGCGACGCATCCCGTGTGTGCCGGGCCGTTCAGCTTCGTCGAGCGCGTGCCGCAGGATCGCATGGTGCTGGAACGGTTCCCTGGCTACTGGAACGCGGACGCAATCCACCTGGATCGCATGGTGTTTCGGCCGATCCCCGATTCGACGGTGCGTCTGGTGAACCTGCAGACGGGTCAGCTCGATATGCTGGAAGAATTGGCGCCGTCCGACGCCGCGAAGGTGCAGCAGGAACCGAAGCTGAAGCTACAGGGCGTGACCTCGCTTGGTTATGAGGCGATCGATATCAACATGGGGCACGGGCCGTCGGCCGACAATCCACTGGCCAAGGATCCACGCGTGCGTGCAGCGCTGGAGGCTTCGATCGATCGCGCTGCGCTGAACAAGGTGGTGATGGATGGTCGGTTCGTTCCCGATAACCAGGCCGAACTGCCAACCAGCGCTTATTTCAACAAGGACGTACCTGTGCCACAGCGCGATGTGGCGAAGGCAAAGGAACTGTTGAAGCAAGCTGGCCATGATCGCGTCTCATTCACCCTGCGCACGCTGAATACGCCGAGCGACACGCAGATTGGCGAAGTGCTGCAGTCGATGACCGCAGAGGCGGGGATCGATATCAAGCTTGTTGCAGGCGAAACCAACGCCAACATCCAGGCGATGAACAACGGGGACTACCAGGCGAACCTGGTGATCTGGAGCGGACGCTCCGATCCGGATTTCAACATCGTGCAGTTTCTCTCCTGTGATGGATTTCAGAACTGGGGCAAATACTGCAATCCGAAATTCGACGCGGCTTTGAACCAGGGACGCGCGGCGACAGATCCGACGCAGCGCGCCGAGGCCTATCACCAGGCAGCGGCGATCTATCTGACTGATCGGCCGTTGATCTTCCTGTTCCACATGACGTGGCTGTATGCGAGCAGCGACAAGCTGAGCGGCTTCACGCCAGTGCCGGATGGACTGATCCGGCCTCAGGGACTGCGGCTGCCGTAGGTCAGGCGAATCCGGAGAAATCCGGCTTCCGCTTTTCCATGAAGGCCCGGAAGGCCTCGGCTGCCTCCGGTGATATGAGGCGTTCGCGGAACAGCTCCAGTTCCAACTGCATGCGGTCGGCCAGTTCGGCAGGTCCGTGCCGGATCAGTCGCTTGGTTTCGCGCACGGCTTGTGGTGGCAGGCTGGCGAGCCGCTGCGCGATATCTCTGGCGACATGCGACAGTTCATCATCCTCAACGAGGCGGTTGACGAAGCCCCACGCCTGCGCGGTCGGCGCGTCCAATGGTTCGCCCAGCAGCAGCAGGGCGCCGGCGCGTTGCATGCCCAGCAGTCGAGGGAACAGCAATGAACTGCCAGCCTCCGGCACCAGGCCAAGATTGGTGAATGGCATCACAAAGCGCGCCGACCGCGCCGCTACGATCAGGTCGCAATGCATCAGCATCGTGGTGCCGACACCAATGGCCGCGCCGTTCACCGCGGCGACCAGCGGCTTCTGCATGCTGGAGATAGTCGGCAGGAACTGCGATGCGGAGCTCTCGCCGTTGCCTGATGCGCGTGCCTGGAAGTCGGCGATGTCGTTGCCTGAGGTGAACGTATCGCCCGTGCCGGTCAGCAAGCCGCAACGCAAGGTCGGGTCCGCATCGATCTGCCGGAACGCCGAGGCCATCGCGTCATACATATCGCGGGTCAGCGCGTTCTTCTTCTCCGGCCGGTTGAGGCGGATTTCCAGCACGCCATTCAGTCGAGTGAGCACGACCGTTTCAGTCATGTGGCCGCGACCCTTCCACGATCTCCGGTGATGTAGCTGGTATTATGGATGCCAACAATCAACATTGCCGACATCGCCTGGTCACACGAGGGGTGACGGCAATGGCCGCGATCCATCACTGAACCTGCTGAATCGGAACGGCGTGGGGTCGACAATCGGCGTCTCGCCGGCGACGATCTCCGCCATCAGCCTTCCAGCGCCCGGGCCAATGCCAAAACCGTGGCCGGTGAAGCCGGTCGCGATGAAGAAACCGGGCAATGAGTCGACGCCCGAAATCACCGGCACGCCGTCAGGGGTCACGTCGATGACGCCGCCCCAGGTTTC
>DATJJM010000006.1:0-67812 GCA_035492535.1 Acetobacteraceae bacterium
CTCGTCCGTGACGCGGGCATAGACTTCGATCATGTGCCCTTCGGTGGGCAGCCGCTGCCGTCGATCGCGAAGCTGCCGCCGCGATGAGCGATCTCGGCCGGGGTGATTTCGATGCCATCATTTGCGTGGTCGGTGGCAAGGGGATGACCTGTCCGACGAGACCCTGGCCAATGTCCTCGGGCATTGACAAACGGGAAGGGCTTAGGGCTTTTATTTGCCATCCTGCGGCAATCCGTTGCTACTGCACTGCGACCACGGTGTCAGATATGCCGACATTGCCGCCCAAACACCGTCCGCCCGGGTGGCATCCGACACCGAAATTCGTCAATCCGGACCACGCTTTTTACGGCACCCAGGAGTGGAAAAAGAGGCGCCGGTTCGTCAGAGAACGTGACGGCGGGATCTGCGCTCGTTGCGGAAAACCGGATACGTGGCGGGTCGATCACATCATCCCGCGGCCAGAAGGGAGCGACGACCCGAGCAACCTGCAGCTTCTGTGCGACGATTGTGATGCCATTAAGCATCGCGAGAAAGGCCACGCGTGGCGCTGAGTCGACGGAGGTGGCCATGTCGTTGCCAGGGCTGCCACCGGATCCGCCTCCGCCTGCCCCAAAGCGGCCGTTCGATGCCGCGAAATGGGCGATGGTGCTGCTCGGGGTGCTGATCGTTACACCGTCGTTGCTCGTGCTGCTCACCACGCTGCGCTGCGTGATCGCCCTGGTGCCGGAATGCTGGGACCGTCCATGGACGACGATATTCCGCGACTGGTTGTCGGAAACCATTCCGGTGTTGGTGGCGATCATCATGTCGGGCCGCAGCAATCGCAATCCGCCCGAGTAAGCTACACTTGATCTGTCGTGCCGCTCTTGCGCCCCCAACGCGAGCAGGCGGTGCGGCAGGCGGGCGGCGAAGTGCTTTGGGTGAGCTTCGTCGCTCGCCACCCAGGAATAGGTTTGGAATATGCGCGGTCGCAAACCGAAGCCCACGGCGTTGCGCAAATTGCATCGCTCGGACCAACCGCTGAACCCCAACGAGCCGAAGCCGGAAGGCGATCTGGCGGCCAGGACCAGATCGGTACCGGCGCACTTCGATGACGATCAGCGCGACGCCTGGAACTACGCACTGGCGAATTCGCCACCGGGCCTGTTGAAAGCGATCGACGCCGGCGTGCTCGAATGTTGGGTGGTCGCGCACTGCTTCCATCGCCAAGCGACCAAGGCGCTGATGAGCGAATCGTCCCTCCTGGTGCCTGCAGCGCCGGGTTCAACGCAGATGGTGCAATCAGCCTACCTGCAGATCGTCAATCGACAGGCGATGATCATGATGCGCGCAGCCTCGGAGCTGGGCTTCTCACCGACCGCGCGTCCCCGGATTGGCCTGACACTCGGCGGCGGGGAGCTGAACGGACCACAGGATGTCCCAGCCGGCCAAGAATCGCTCGACGCTTACCTCCAGCGAGCTCCCAAGGCGACGGCCGTCCACTGACAAAGACCCCGTCAGCGCCTACGCGTGGGACGTCTGCAAGGGGAAGATCATCACCGGCCGCCTCGTGCGGCTTGCGTGCGAAAGGCACTTCAAAGATCTCGCCTACGGTCCGCAGCGCGGCCTCGTGTGGCGGCCCGACATCGCGATCTACGGCATCCAGTTCAGCAGCTACCTTGTCCACTCGAAAGGCGAGTGGGCGGGCCAGCAGGTTCGCCTCGAGCCCTGGCAGCAGTTCATTCGCGGCAGTGTCTATGGCTGGTTCCTGGCCAACGGTCTGCGTCGGTTTCGCACGGTCTTCGAAGAGGTCGCACGCAAGAACGGCAAGTCGACCTCCGCCGCGGCCGTCGCGCTCAAGGCACTGGTTGCTGACGACGAGCCGGGCGCCGAGATCTACAGCGCCGCCACGAAGAAAGACCAAGCGAGGCTGGTGTTCGATGAAGCGCGGCGCATGGTTTTGCGCTCGCCGATGCTGCTGCGGCGGGTCAAGGTTCTCACCAGAGTCCTCGCAGTAGATAGCACGCTATCCAGCTTCGTTCCGCTGTCATCGGACGATCGAACATTAGACGGTCTCAACCCGCATTGCGTCGTGGTCGACGAGCTGCACCGTCACAAAAGCCGCGCCGTGCTCGACGTGCTCGACACCGCGCAGGGTTCGCGTCGCCAGCCGCTGCTGTGGATCATAACGACCGCCGGGGACGACAATCCGGAGAGCGTCTACGCGGCGGAGCATGACTACGCGATCAAGGTGCTCGAGGCCCTGGTCCTCGACGACAGCTACTTCGCCTACATCGCGACGCTCGATCGAGACGATGCCTGGGACGATCCGAAGAACTGGATCAAGGCCAATCCCAACCTGCACGTCAGCGTCAAAATGGACGACCTGAGGCGCCAGGCGCTGAAGGCAAGCCGATCGCCGCCCGCGTTGGTCGCATTCAAGCGGCTGCGTTTGAACATGCGCACGTCGGACAGCTCGCGCGCGATCGACATGGAGGTGTGGCGCAAGAACAGCCAGGGACCGTTCGACCCTGCAGAGCTGATGGCACGGGTGTTCTTCGGCGCACTCGATCTGTCGTCCCGCATCGATCTGAGCGCCTGGGTGAAGCTGTATCCGCCGATCGAGGAGGAGACACGTTGGAAGATCGTGCCGCGGTTCTGGATGCCGAGCGACACCATCGAGGCAAAGAGCGACCGTGATCAGGTGCAGTATCAGCGCTGGATCGAGAACGGGCTGATCGAGGTCACCCCAGGCAATGTCATCGACCACAATGAGATCCAGGCTGCCGTGCTGGAAGACTGCCGTCTCAATGAGCCACGCAGCATCGCCTACGATCCATGGAATGCCACGCAGCTCGCCGTCGCGCTCGAGGGCGAAGGCCTGCCCATGTACGAGTTCATCCAGGGTATTCGCAGCTACACAGCACCAACGAAGATGCTGGAAGCAATGCTGCTGTCCGAGCAACTAGATCACGGCGACAATGAAGTATTGGCCTGGATGGCCTCTAATCTTCATGTGCAAAGCGATAAAAATGAGAACAAGATGCCGACCAAGAAGCACAGCACTGGTCGCATCGATGGCATGTCCGCCCTGATCATGTGCATCGGCCGTTCGATGGCCGAGGACGACACCGCCGGTTGGGACGGTTTCCTCGGCCGTCCGATCACCGCCTGAGAAGGGATGGATATCATGGCGTATAGCCATCCGAATTGCACCCGAGACCCTGCCGAGTGTCGGATCACCGTGCTCAGTTCGACCGTGACCGCCATCGACTGGGCGCCGGTTTACGATGGCCATGGCGTGATGAGGAACAGCGATCCGAACACGTCGACCACCGTGAAGAGCTGCAGCACCTGCAGCGCTGAATGGTCCGAGGTGCAGAGCGCGGGCGAGCTGATCTATGCGACCACGAAAGACCCGGTGCAGCCATGACGCCGGGCTCGATGCCGATCTCGATCTACCGCGGCGATTCTTATCGCTGGCAGTTCACGCTCTGGCAGGATCCCGGCAAGACGACGCCGGCGGATCTGACCGGGGTCACGGCCAAGGCTGAGATCCGTAGCGCACCGGGCGGTACGCTCATCACCTCGATGGATCTGACGGTCGTGATGCCCAACATCATCCAGGCGGTGCTGCCGGCCACCAAGACGTCGACGCTGGCGACCTCTGGCGGGGTGTGGGATCTGCAGCTCACCTACACCAACGGCGATGTGCAGACCGTCCTGCTGGGCGGCGTGACCGTCACCATGGACGTGACCGGCTCGGCCGCCCTGGCCGCCGCGGCCGCCGAGGCGAAGCGCCTGCCAGGGCGTCCTGTATGAGCGGCAGCACGGTCGTCATCGTCGATGTCGCTCCGCAGCAGCCGCCGCTCTCGGTCGTCGAGGTTGAGATCGATGACGCCGCGATCGACGTAACACTGCCGCCGCCGCCACTCGTTTCGGTCGAGTTACCGCCGCCGCAGCCGCCGCTCAGTGTCGATGTGGTGGCGCCGGTTCCGCCCGTCGTCACGGTCGATGCGTCACTGCCGCCGCCGCCGAATGTCGATGTGACGCTGCCGGATCCGGTGACCGTCGATGTCGATGCGACGCCGCAGCCGCCCGTGCAGGTCGATGTCCTGGCCGCATGGCAAGGCGGCATCCCGGATGCGCCGATCGACGGCACGCTCTACGGGCGACTGAATCAACACTGGGTCGGTGTACCTGGTGGCGAGGATCTGGTGACCAGCGTCGCGCGCAAGATTGGTGACGTATTGCTCTACACCGACGACCTCGAGGACTGGGACAGCAAGGTGCTGGATGGGGGCAACTTTTAGATGACCGACATCCTCCGCATCAAGCGCCGCACCTCCGGAGCTACTGGCGCCCCTGGCTCGCTGGCGAATGCCGAGCTGGCCTACAACGAAGTCGACGACGTTCTCTACTACGGCAAGGGCACCGGCGGCGCTGGTGGCACCGCAACCGTCGTTATCCCGATCGGCGGCCCCGGCATGGGGTCGAACGCCAACCCGGTTATGAACGGTGTCGCTGCGCCTGGCGCCTTGGCCAGCTGGGCGCGCGGCGATCACGTCCATCCCAGCGATACGTCTCGTGCACCACTCGCCTCGCCGACCTTCACTGGCATACCGGCCGCACCAACAGCAGCGCCCGGCACCAACACCACACAGCTCGCGACCACAGCTTACGTGCAGGCCGCTACAGCAGCCGCCGGTGTGCAGAGCTTCAACACCCGCACCGGCACCGTCACGCTGCTGCTGACGGACGTGACCGGTGTCGGTGGAGCGCCCCTCGCCAATCCGGTGTTCACCGGCGATCCACAAGCGCCGACGCCTGCCACGGCCGACAACGACACCAGCGTTGCCACCACAGCCTTCGTGAAGGCGCAGGGCTACGCCACCGTGGCGAGCGTGCCGGTGGCGTCCTCGACCAACCCGCTGATGAACGGTGTGGTGGCGATCGGCGTCGGCACCACCTGGGCGCGCGCAGATCATGTGCATCCGGTCGACACGAGCCGTGCACCGCTGGCCTCGCCAGTCTTCACCGGCAATCCGACCGGGCCGACGCCGGCGACCGGCGATAACAGCGTCTCGCTGGCCACCACAGCCTTCGTCAAAGTGCAGGGCTATGCGCCGCTCGCCTCGCCGGTCTTCACCGGCAATCCGACTGGGCCGTCGCCTGCCAACACCGACAACAGCGTCTCGCTGGCCACCACGGCGTATGTGCGCGGGCTGCGCCAGGATCAGTTCCTGGCGCCGACGTCGGATGTTGCCTGGGGCAGCCGCAAGATCACCGCGCTCCTGGATCCCACGAACCCGCAAGACGCGGCCACGAAGAACTATGTCGACGGCGCCATCCAAGGCATCGCGCCGAAGGACAGTGTGCGCGTTGCGACGACTGCCAACCTCGCGGCGCTCTCGGGTGCGCTGACGATCGACGGCGTGCTGACGGTGGTCGGCGACCGTGTGCTGGTGAAGGACCAGACGGCGCAGGCGAACAACGGTATCTATGTGGTGGCGGCCGGCGCGTGGGCTCGCTCTGCTGACACCAACACATGGGCCGAGCTGGTCAGCGCCTTCACCTTCGTCTCCGAGGGCGCGACCAACTCGAACAACGGCTACACCTGCACGGTCAATGCTGGCGGCACGCTCGGCACCACGGCCGTGACCTGGGTGCAGTTCTCCGGTGCCGGTCAGATCAACGCCGGCAACGGCATGACGAAGACCGGCAACACGCTCGATGTCGGCGGCACCACCGCTCGCATCACCGTGCTGGCCGATAGCATCGACATCGATGCAGCCTATGTCGGTCAGACGTCGATCACCACGCTCGGCGTCATCGCGATCGGCACATGGAATGGCACGACGATCGCGGTCAATCGCGGTGGCACTGGCGCGACCACGCTGACCGGCTACCTCAAAGGCGCTGGCACGTCAGCGTTCACCGGCGTGGCGACCATACCGAACACCGACATCACCGGCCTGGGCACGATGTCGACGCAAGCGGCGACCGCGGTTGCCATCACCGGCGGGAGTATCGACGGCATCACGTTCGATATGGGCAGTTTCTGACCTAATGGCCGACGTTCTAAGGATCAAACGGCGCGCAGCTGCAGGAGCTGCGGGCCCACCATCATCGCTTGCCGCTTCGGAGCTGGCCTACAACGAGCGGACCGACATCCTCTACTACGGCAGCGGAAACAGCGTCGGGCTCGCGACCACCATCATCCCGATCGCCGGGCCCGGGGCCTTCCTGGGGCTTGGTGGCGGCTCGCTGATCGGCGGCATCGACTTCGGTTCCGCCCTTGCGAGTTCGGTCACCGACCTCTCGCGGCACATCGCGCTGTACGGCGCGGCCTACGGTTTCAACGTCACCTCGAGCCGGTTGAACGTCGTCTCAGGCGCGAGCATTTTTTTCGTTTCTGGTGGCGCCGACAAGGTCACCATCAACTCGCTCGGTCTCACCATGCAGAGTGGGACGGCGCTGACGCTGGCGCAGGATCCCACGGGAGCCATGCAGGCCGCCACCAAGCAGTACGTCGACAACAGCCCGCCAGGAGAGGCACCGAACAACGCCAACGCATACGGCCGCAAAGCGCTGGCCTGGACGCCGGTGACCGACTACACGCGCGTTGCCACCGACAGCGCGTTCGATCTCAACTCGATCAGCGGCACCGGGGCCGGGCCGTACACCGGCTACCAGGGCGTCTACAGCATCGTCAACCAGACCGCGGGGCTGAATTTCCCACCCGGCGTCACGACGGCCGCGGTGCTCAACCTGTGGAGCAGCAACCAGGGCTGGACCAATCAGCTCTCGTTTTCCCAGCAAGGCCTGTTCCACCGATCGATGTCGGGGCAGGGGACGTTCCGAGCCTGGGAAAAGGTCGTCACCGACACTGGCGGCAACTTTACGTTCACCGGGGTCATAAGCGGCCCAACGCCAGCCCCCGGCACCAACACGACGCAGTTCGCAACCTGCGCTTTCGTGGCGGCGGCTACAGCAGCGTCGGGCGTGCAGACTTTCAACACCAGATCCGGCGCTGTCGTGCTCACCAATGCCGACGTGACGGGCGTCCTGCTGCCATCGTCGACCAATCCGCTGATGAACGGGACGGTCGCGATCGGCACATCGGGCACCTGGGCGCGCGCAGATCACGTCCATCCGGTCGACACCAGCCGTGCACCGCTGGCCTCGCCCACGTTCACTGGTGTACCGGCCGCGCCAACAGCAGCCCCTGGCACCAGCACAACACAGCTCGCAACCTGTGCCTTCGTCGCCGCTTCTGCTGCAGCTGGCGTCGTCTCGTTCAATGGCAGGACCGGCACAGTCACGCTGACATCCACCGACGTGTCCGGTGCGTCGGGCCTGCTGACCTCCGGTGGCATCGTGAGCGGCCCGCTCACCCTCGGCACTAACACCGTCTCGCAGCCACTGACTCTGAACGGTCCCACAAACAGCGCGCTTCGCGACATCTACTGGCAGACAGCGGGTGTCGCGCGCTGGCGGCTGCACCCCAATTCGACCGCGGAAAGCGGCGCGAACGTCGGATGCGACCTCGATCTGCTCGCCTACGATGACAGCGGCGCGGCCATCGGGACTTTCGTAGCGCGGTTCAACCGCAGCACCGGCCTTGTCACGATAGGCAACGGTGGTCTCAGCTTCGGTTCCATCGTTGCGCCGGGCGGCACCACCGACCTCTCGCAACACATTGCGCTGTTCGGCACGACGTACGGCATCAGTGTCACGTCGTCGCGGCTGAACATCGTCTCAGGCGGCGGCATTTGGTTCAATTCGGTTGGTGTCGACAAGGTCGTCATCAACTCTACTGGCCTCACCATGCAGAGCGGGACCACGCTGACGCTGGCGCAGGATCCCACGGGAGCCATGCAGGCCGCCACCAAGCAGTACGTCGATGCCGGTGTCACTTCGTTCAACACCCGCACCGGCGCCGTCACGCTGACGGCCGCGGACATGACGGCAGCGACGGCCCTCGGTGCTCTGACGATCGGCAGCAACACGGCCTCGCAGTTCCTGTATCTGAACGGACCGGCTGCATCGTTCCGCAATATCCGCTGGCAGACGGCGGGCGTGGCGCGCTGGCAACTGTCCGCCAATGGCACCGCCGAAGCCGGCAGCAATGCCGGAACCGACCTCGATCTGATCAACTACGACGACAGCGGCACGATCCTGCTGAACCCGGTGGCGCGGTTCACGCGCAGCACCGGCATACTGACGTTGAACGGCGGCCTCCTGCTCGGGGCAGCCGCTAATATCAGCTTCGGCAGCACGCTGGCGTCGAGCACCACCGATCTGTCGAAGCACATCGCCCTCTGGGGCACCACCATCGGGTTCAGCGTCACCAGCGGGCGCATGAACATCGTTGGCGGGACTGTGGTTTTCGTCTCCGGCGGGACTGACGTCGCCACCATCACCACGACCGGCATCACCGCCAACACGCCGACAGCGACGGCCGGCACCGAGACCACCGCCCTCGCTAACACGCTGTTCGTCGCGCGGCTTGCGGCCGCTTTCGCGGGGACGGCCATCACCGATGCCGACCAGACATTGACCGCGGCCCAGGTGGGCAACGCCAGGATCGTTAACATCAGCGGGACGCTGACCGCCGATCGCACTCTCACGATGCCACTGACAGGGACGCAGAGAAACTGGATCATCCGCAACGGCACGACCGGCGGTTTCAACATCATCGTCACGGCCGGCGGCGCCACGACGTTCTCGATCCCGCCGGCCTATGAGATCGAATTCTGGACCAACGGCGTCAACCTGTTCCCGACGCATGTCCTGTTCGGGGGTTTGCCAACTCGCTTCGGTGACGCCACCCGCAACGCACTGCTCATCAACCCAGGCTTGGCGTCCGCCGCATGCACCCTCAACGTCAGCGGCACCGGGCCGCTGCAGTTCCTGGTCGGCCCGACCGCACCAACGGCAGCGCCTGGGACCAACACCACGCAGCTCGCAACCTGCGCTTTCGCAACCGCCGCCGACACCGCTTTGCTGGTCTCGCCGGCGCTCACCGGCACGCCGACAGCACCGACTGCTGCGACCGCGACCAACACGACGCAACTTGCCACGACCGCGTTCGTGAAAGCACAGGGCTACGCACCGCTCAACGCGCCAGTCTTCACTGGGGCTGTTCAAGTCACCGGCGCAGGAAGCCAGCTATCGATCATCGGGAACACCAGCTCATCGCTCTTTATGTCGAAGTCTGCGAGCGGCCAGAGCAACGTCATCAGCGGCTATACCGGCGCCACCACCCAGCGATGGGCGATCAACCTGGGGGACAATACGACTGAAAGCGGCAGCAACGCCGGGTCGGACTTCTCCATCGCCCGCTACACCGACGCCGGCGTCTTGAACGGCGTGCCGTTCCTCATCAATCGCGCCACTGGCAACACCACGGTCACCGGCAACTTCCTCGCGACGGGCACGGTCAGCGGCAACGGCGCCTACATCAACACCTCCGATCGGCGTCTCAAAGTGGACATCGCCGACACCGACCGCGGGCTGCTCGAGATCATGCAGCTGCGGCCCGTTAGTTTCAGACGTAAGCGCATGACAGACGGTCCCCTCGAGCTCGGTTTCATCGCGCAGGAATTGCGAGACGTGATCCCTGAGGCTGTGGGGCCCACTGACGACCTCGAGGATCCAACCCTCGGCATCATGCTCGATCCGATTGTCGCGGCCCTGGTGAACGGCATGAAAGCGCTGGCCGCGCGCGTGCAACACCTTGAAGGAAGGACACTCCACTGATGACGCAGCAAACACAGCAGCCGCAGGACACCCAGATGCTGCCGGCGATGGTGACACTGACGGTTGCTGACTGGGGTCGGGCGATCCAGCTCATCGGCGTCAACCCATGGAACGACGTCAACACGCTCATCGTGAACATCCACCGTCAGGTCAACGATGCCGTGGGAGCGCAGACCAGTCGCGAACCGGAGCGTGCCACGTCCGACTGATCGTCTGAGGTCTTAACGGCGGCCTGACCCGGCGCGGGCCAACACACGCAGGGTCGGGAGGCGCTCACAGTGGGCATGATCCGCAACGCGGTCTCGACCATAGCGCGCTCGCTTGGTCTGACCGACACACGATTGATCTCATGGCTGGGCGGCGGACCGACGTGGTCAGGCGAGATTGTGTCGCCCCGCACCGCGCTGGCGATCGGCACAGTCTATGCCTGCGCACGGCTGATTTCGCAGACCATCGCGACGCTGCCGTGCCAGCTCTACAAGAACGATGACGCCGGCCGCGGCACCCTCGCACGCGACCATCCGCTCTATCTGCTGCTGCACGACCAGCCCAACGCGGACATGACCGCGGTGACGTTCTGGGAGTGCGTCGTTGTCCACATCCTGCTGTGGGGCAACGCCTACATTCAGATCGAACGCCTCGGCACTCGCGTCGTTGCGCTGGCGCCGATGGTGCCAGACCGGTTGACCGCACGTCGCAACTCTGACGGATCGGTCACCTACTTCTACTCGTGGTACGGGAAGGTCACTGAGCTCGACGAAACCCAGGTGCTGCACATCAAGGGTTTCACCCTCGATGGCATGACGGGATTGTCAATCGTCGGCCAAGCGCGGGAGACGCTGGGCATCTCGATGGCAGCGGACAAGTCGGCCGCATCGTTCTTCAGAAATGGCATGAAGCCATCGATGGTTTTCACGGTCGACAAGTTCCTGCCAGAGCCGCAACGCAAGCGGTTTGAAGAAGAAACGAGGGATAAACTGGTCGGCGCAATCAACGCCGGCGGCTGGGCGCTGCTCGAGGGCGGCATGAAGGCCGAAGCGATCTCGATGAAGCCCGAGGACGCGCAGCTGCTGGCGAGCAGAGCGTTCAGTGTCGAGGAAGTCTGCCGCTGGTTTGGTGTCCAGCCCGTAATGATCGGGCACATGGAAAAATCTACCGCCTGGGGCACCGGGCTCGAGCAGATGAACCTCTGGTTTCTAACTTACACTCTGCGTCCGCTGCTGAAGGCGATCGAGCAGGCAATTAGAATGTCGCTGCTGAACGCCGGTGAGAAGAGCACCTATTACGCCGAGTTCAATGTCGATGCATTGCTGCGCGCCGACAGCGCGGGCCGTGCAGCACTGATGAAGACCATGGCCGAGAACGGCCTGCGCACGCGTAACGAGCTGCGCGCACTCGACAACGTCGCACCCATGGATGGCGGCGACGACCTCACCGTCCAATCGAACCTCTTGCCGATCCAGCTGCTCGGCAAGGAAGCGCAGTTCCGCATCCTCAAGCCGCTCGATCCGAACTTCAAACCGAGCGATGCGCAGCCCGGGCAAGAGCCGCCTGCCAGCTAGGAGATCGATCATGTTGTACGACCGGTTCGCAGCGCCGATGGAGGTGCTGTTCGTTGGCGACGGCCAGCCGGGCGCCTTCGAAGGCTATGGCGCGGTGTTCAACAACACCGACTTTTACGAGAACGTCATCGCGCCTGGTGCCTTCACCGATACGCTCGCGACGCACGCAAGCGCCGGCACAATGCCAGCGATGTTTGTCGAGCACTCGGCGTTTGAGCTGTTCGGCGATCCGCTGCCGATCGGTGTCTGGCAGGCGATGTCGGAGGACAGCAAGGGCCTGCACGTTAAAGGCAAGATCAGCGCGCTCGACACCGACCACAGCAAACGCATCATCGGGCTGATGAAGGACAAGGCCATCACCGGCCTGTCCATCGCCTTCAAGGTGCCCGCGGGTGGCGACGTTCGGTCCAACAAGGCGGGCGAACCGAAGCGCCTCATCAACAAGCTGAACCTATACGCGGTCGATCTGGTGCGTGATCCGGCGAATGCCCAGGCGCAGGTCACGCATCTCAACTCGATCATGCGCAATGTCGACGCGCAGACCGCAACCGACGCTGTCGCGGCCTGCATGAAGCTGCATCAGACGTCGCTCGCCGGTCAGAACAGTCCGACCAACGATCAGCGCTCTGCCATGTGGGGCCACCTGTCGGATGCGCATCGCGCGCTGACCGGCCAGGACGTGCCGTTGGGCATGACGTTGGCGAAGCCCACCACGATACGCGAGTTCGAAACGTGGCTCCGGGAGGAGTTTCACTTGTCGCATTCGCAAGCCCGAGCCATCGCCGAGCTTGGGTTCAAAGCGCCTCGGGATGAGGCCGACCAATTGGCGGCAAGCGAGCTGCGGTCGGAGACGCTCAAGCAGCTGTCGACGCTCGCAGCTGATCTCTCCCTCATCTCCAGCAAAAGGTAGGACACCATGGCTGCTGACCCCAATCCCGAGGTCGAACTCAAGAACCTTGCCGTCGATCTGAAAAAGGCGACCGACGAAGTCAAAACCTTCGCCGAAAAGGCCGAGACCGAGATGAAGAACCTCGGCACCATCACGCAGGAGACCAAGGACAAGGCCGATAAGGCGCTGACCGAAATGAACACGATCAGCGAGCGCCTCACCGCGGTGGAGCAGAAGATGGTTCGCCGTGGCGGACCGGGCGACGAGGAGCTGAAGACGCTCGGCGACCTCGTGGTCGAGAATGCTGCCGTCAAGGGCCTGATGGAGACCAAGAACGGGCAAGCCCGCGTCGCCATCGAGCTGAAGGACATCACCTCGGGCAATCCCACCGTCGGTGCCGGCCGCTCGCCGTCAACCTCGTTGGTGCAGGCCGATCGCGTCGGCATGGTGACGCCACCGATGCGGCAGATGGTGGTGCGGAACCTGATCACGCCCGGGACCACGTCGTCGAACGCGATAGAGTACGCGGTGGAAACCGACGACCCGAACGTGACCGGCGCTGCGGTGGTGTCGGAAGGCCAGCTCAAGCCGCAGAGCAACATCACCTTCGATCTGAAATCGACCCCGGTGCGCACGATCGCGCATTTCATGAAAGCCTCGCGGCAGATCATGGACGATGCGCCGCAGCTGCGGAGCATCATCGACGGTCGGTTGACCTATGGCTTGCAGTTCGTCGAGGAAGGCGAGCTGCTCTACGGCGACGGCACCGGCCAGCACATCCTCGGGATCGTCCCCCAGGCCTCGGCCTATGCACCAGCCTTCGCGCCCACCAACCCGACGCCGATCGACCAGCTCCGACTGGCGTCACTGCAGGCGACGCTCGCACTGTATCCGGCAAGTGGCTACGTGCTGCACCCGACCGATTGGGGCCGCATCGAGCTGACCAAGGATCTGCAGGGCCGCTACATCGTCGGTGACCCGACTGGTCTGCTTGGCAAGCGTTTGTGGAACCTTCCGGTGGTCGATACGCAGGCCATGCAGGTCGGCAAGTTCTTGACTGGCGCGTTCCAATTGGGTGCACAGATCTTCGATCGGATGTCGATCGAGATCCTCATCTCGACGGAAAACGCCGACGACTTCGTGCGCAACATGATCACCATCCGCGGTGAAGAACGCCTCACCCTGGCGGTCTACAGGCCTGCAGCATTCATCTACGGCACGCTGCCCTGATGCTGATGGAGGCCCTCAAGCCGTGGATCAACCGCGACCACGAGGGCGTGGTGCATCCAGGCCAGCGTTTTTACGCTCATGGCATCCGCGCCACTGAGCTGGAACTCGCTGGTCTGGCTGTTCCTGTGCTGGACGAAGACGACACCATCAAGGTCGTTGCGGACACTCCGCCTGCGCCGGCCAAAAAGGCGAAGCCGGATGGCAAAAAGCCTGTTCATCGTCGGCCCTTGGGGGCTCGGTGATAGCATCTATGTCAGGCCGTTCATCGCGGCCACGGCGCAGCGCCGGGATGTCTACTACGAAACACCGTGGCCCGAACTGTTTCACGATCTACCGCTGCGGCTCGTGCGCGGCCAGCGACGGTTGCGGACTCAGATGCGCAACCTCGCGCGTACGCGCCAGGAGCAATGGTTCAGGCCACCGGATGACGCCAGGACGATAAGGCTCGGCTACGGCGTGCTCGAGGTGGCGAACGGCAACGTGGCCACCGCGATGGAGATCAAGCTACCGCCGCTCAACAAGCTGAACCCGGTGTGGGATCTACCAGAGCTCGGCAAATGCCCGTTCGACACCGGCGGTGCACCGCTGGCGATCATCAGACCGGTGATGCGCCGCATCGAGTGGGATAACGAGGCGCGCAACCCGTATCCGCAATACGTCGACGAGATCGCCGGCGACCTGAAGGCCCGCGGCTTCGCCACCGTCGTCATCGCCGATCTCAAGCACGGTTACGAATGGATCGAGGGCGGCCGACTGCCGCCGCACAACGTCGCGCTGACCAATGGCGAGCTGTCGGTGCGGCAACTGCTCGCCGCGGTGCGCGATGCCGCAGTCGTCGTCGGCCCGGTGGGCTGGATCGTGCCTGCCGCCATCGCCCTGCACACCCGCGCTTTCATCATCCTCGGTGGCAACGGCGGGATGAACGCACCGGAGAAGATCATCGACCCGCGCATGGACGCCAAGCGCATCGGTTTCGCAACGCCGGAAAGGTTCTGCTTATGCACGGACATGCGCCATCGCTGCGACAAGCGGATCCCAGATCTTGGCCAGCAGTGGCAGTCCTGGATGCGAAGCGTGCGCCTGCCGGTCCCACGCTCTTCCGCCAGCTCGCGGCGCAGCGACTGACCTGGCTGCCTGAACTCGGCGTCGGCTACTACGACATCGCGGATCCGCTCGAGCCCTACGACGTTCGCTACTTCGCCAAGTACGTCGGGTATCGCGACACCGACCTGGGGCGACGCCTGACCCAGTGCCGCGTCGATCTGGTGGACCGCCACTGGGACCGGCCCGTGGTCGATATCGGCATCGGCGCCGGCGCCTTCGTGCAGGCCAGGGCGAACACCCGCGGCTATGACGTCAATCCGGCGGGCGTGCAGTGGCTGCGCGAGCGCGATCTCTATTGCGACCCCTACAGCGAGGCTGTGGCGGCCATCACGCTGTGGGACGTGCTCGAGCACATTCCCGACTTCGACCGCCTCCTGGCACGCGTGACGTCCCGCGTGTTCGTGTCCATGCCGGTGTTCGGTGGGCCGAAGGAGGTGCTGACGTCCAAGCACTTCAGACCGGACGAGCATTGCTGGTACTTCACCAGCTTCGGCTTCCTGGCCGTGATGCGCATGCTCGGCTGGGAGCTGCTCGAGCACAACGAAGAGGAAAGCAGGCTCGGCCGCGACGGCATCGCCTCATTCGCGTTCCAGCGGTTCGCCTGATGTCGATGCGCTCGGTCACCACCGTCATCACGAAGGCGACCAATCGCGACCTGACGACGCTTGCGACCGCAAAGGAGGAGCTCGGCATCACCGGCTCCAAATATGACAGCCGGCTGAAGCGCTGGATCAAGGAAGAGAGCGCCGCGGTCGAACGCTATTGCGGGCGGCGGCTGATCAAAGAGACGCTGCAGCAGGTCTTCACCGGCTACATCCATCAGACCGATCTGGTGCTGGTGCTGTGGCCAGTCACCGAGGTGATCTCGGTCACCTGGGATAGCACGGTGCTGACGCCCGACCAGTGGCTGCTCGATGGCGAGGCCGGTCTGCTGCGCCGGTTCGACCCAGACCAGGGCTGCTGGATCCCGTGGTTCGATTACCCCTACTACATGCACGGCTACGGCTACCCGTATCCGCACATGGTCACCGTGCAATACACCGGTGGCTACACGCTCGGCGACGATCTGCCGCCCGACATCGAGGCCGCAGTGCTGATGCAGCTGAACGTGCGGAAGTCGGCCGGCACGCGCGATCCAACGATCAGGACCGAGACCGTGCCGAACGTGCTGTCGACGACGTATTTCGGTGGCACGCCCGGCGAGAACGCAGCGATTGTGCCCGCGGCCGCGTCGCGTCTCGAGGCCTATCGCGAGCAACGGCTGTGAGGGCGTTCCGCCAGGACGAGCCTGTCGTCATCCACTGCGAGAACTGCGAGCCGGAAGCAGCGCGTGTGGTGTCGGTTGGGCCGCGCTGCCCCGAGTGCGGCAATCGCACCTATCGCGTGCAGACCGAAGCGATGCTCGTCGAGTGCTGCTCATCAATCCTGCGCCCCGTGAACTGAGAGGCTTCTGATGCTGCAATCGACAGAGGTCTATGCCCTCCAGGGCACGGACACGCTCGACTTTCAGATCACGGCACCCGGCACAATGACCGGCGAGTGGACGGCCGGACTCGAGGGTATGCAATCCGTCGCCGTCGAGCTCCGCTTTCTGTGGGGGTCCGGTGGCACCACGGTGAAGGCCCTGGTGCAGTCAGCGATGGGCCCCGATGGCCCGGCCTATGACATCGCCCAGGTCACGTTCGATGTCGTCGCACGCACCGTGATGTTCGAGCTGTATGCAGGCACCACGGATCTCGTCGATCCTGGTGTCGGCGGCATCGATGCCAGCGGCAATCCCGAGACCGATGGCCTGCTGTGCAATGTGCTCGGCGATCGACTGCGTCTGGTGGCGATCGTCACCGGCAGTTACCTCAACACGGTTCTGTCCGCGCGCGTGCTGCCGAAATGAACGCTGACGGCGTCATACGCGCGCTCACCACGCAAGGTGAGATCGTCACTGTCAAACGGCTGACCGGCACGCGCCAGGTCGCGTTCAGTGTCGACTGCCTCGCGTTCGTGGAGATCGGCGTCGAATCGGTCCTGGTGGGCTCGGTGCAGCAGACCGCTGACAAGATCACGCTGACCGATCGCGAGATGAACGAAAAGCAGTGGCCGAAGCCACCGCGCCAGGGCGACCAGATCGTGTTCAGCGACGGCACCACACGCACGATGCAGGGTCGCGCGGACGTAAGACGTGTCGCCGAGGATCTCGTCTACTTCATCAAGACGCTCGGCGGCTGATGCGATGTCGCCCGAAGTGTTCGACGACTGCATGCCCCGCATCCAGGCGGTGGCCACGCAGTTGGGCATCACGCTGGAGATGCCGAACGAAATTGCCGGGCCGCGACCGTCGCCACCGAAGACATGGGTCGATGTCGAGGTTGCTGCGCAGTCCGCCGGTCCGATGCAGATCGGCTACGACGCGTGGAACGAAGAAGGCCAGATCTTCATTCACGTAATGGTGCCGATCGGCACCGGCATGCGCGACGCCCTGGTGCAGCGCAAAGCGTTCTCCACCGCATTTCGCGGCATCAACGTCACCACACCTGACGGGCTCTCCTACAGCGACGATCAGTCGATGGATCCGCTCGGCCCTGGCGGAGACGACGGCGTGTACCGGCGCCTGACGCTGATCGTTCGCTACCTCTGGCAGGACCGCCTGACCGCACCCCCGCCCTACTGAGCGAAAGGAACGCAGCTGTGCCGCAATTCCACATCGTTGAAGAGATGCCGACCAACTCTGGGATCTTTGAAGAGACCACCCCAGCCGAGGTCATCGCCGACGACGTCGAGAAGGCCAAGCTGCGCTGCATCGATCTCAGCCAGGACGGCAATCGATACGGCGTCTGGGTCGAATCCCCCTGAGAGCAAGGAAACCGTCCATGGAAGAGTTTCATATCCTGGTTGAATCGGCCACGCCCGGTAGTTTCGTCGAGACCGGTGAGATCATCAGCAGCAACGCAACCGACGCCATGGATCGCTGCGTCGAACTCGCAGTGGACGGCAAGAAGTACGGCTTCTGGGTTTACGAGAGTGTCGTTGCCAAGAACCTGCTGCAGCCCGCAGGCGCGGACCCCAATGCACCGCCCCTGCCGACCGCCCCGCCGGTCAATGTCGATGTTCCATACGTCTCGCAAAACGGCGCGGTGCTGAGCTGCACGCTGGGCAACTGGGACGGCTCGCCCACGTCCTATCTCTATCTGTGGCAGCTCGACGGGACACCCGTTGGCACCGCGGACACCTATCCCGTGCAGCCGGCCGACGTTGGCAAAAGCGCGACCTGCACTGTCAGCGCCACCAACGATGCGGGCACGACCTCAGCGCCGGTGTCGAACGCCATCGTCGTCACCTGAGAGCAGCGACCGCGCGTCGCGCGCACTGAAATCTAAACACAGGAGAGAGCCATGCCCGCGACCGCCGGATATCAAGCTGGCGTCGAAGCCAACCAAACGCGAATCTCGTACGCCGTCGAAGCAACCTGGGGTGTCGCCCCGGCCGTCGCCTTCAAAGCGATCCGGTATATGAGCGACACGTTGGCGGAGACGAAAACCCGCCAGCGACCGAGTGAAATCAACATCACGAGGGAAGCCACGCAAGCGGTCACCACGCAGCAGACCGCAGGCGGCACGATCAACTATGCGCTGTCCTATCAGACCTTCGATGACTTCTTCTCGGTGGTGCTGCAGCGCGACTGGCAGGCGTTCCAGACCATCAACGGCATCGCCGGCGACATCACGCTCACCAACACGGGTGGCGTGGTCGTGCTGTCGTCGACGCTCGCCACCAAGTTCGCGACCCTGGCGCAGGGAACGTGGATCAAACTCTATGGATTTACCAACACGCTCAACAACGGCTGGTGGTTCATCAAACTCCACACCGACGACTCGCATCTCACGCTCGAGGGCACCAACCGGGCCGCGGTGATCACCGAAACACCAGCTGGTACCGCGGCGCATGTGCGCGGCTCGACGATCAGCAACGGCACCACGTTCAAGTCGCTGTTCATGCAGCAGATGCTGTCGTCGACAATGTTCCTCGTCTATCCGGGCACCTACATCTCGCGCATGACGATCTCCGGTGGGATCGGCAACTTCTTCACCGGCGCGATCGATATCATCGCCAAAGATGAGGATGGGATCACGGTCGACAGTTCGACCGGCGCCGTCATCGCCGCGCCTACCACCATCGTCCTGGACCCGGTCAATGGGTTCGTCGGCGCATTCTGGAACGGTGCGCCAATGGTGGGCACGCTCGACCAGATGGCGATCACGCTGGAGAACACCGCAGCAGCGCCCGAATACGGTCTCGGCAATCAGCTCTCGGTCGGCATCCTCAGCGGAACATTCAGCGCGAACGGCACGTTCCGGATGTACTTCAACGACTTCACCAACTATAACATGATGCAGGCCGAGCAGACTGGCACCCTCTCCTTCATTCTGAAGGGCTCTACTGGAAACTCCTACGCCTTCACCTTCGTCAATGCTTTCATGATGGTGAAGATGAATGCGGGCGGGCCAGGGCAAGCGGTCTATGCCGACATCACGGTCGAAGGGAACCCCGGCCCGAACGGCGGCACGTTCATCATCGACCGCTTGGCCAATACCTAAAAGCGAGGAGACGCAGCAATGCCCGCGACTGCAGGATATCAGGCTGGCGTTGAGGCCAACCAAACGCAACTCTCGTATGGCAATGAGGTTACCTGGGGTGCGCGGCCACTCGTGCAGTTCCAGGCGATCCGCTACACGGGCGACACGTTGGCGCTCACCAAGACGAGGCAGCGGCCGAGCGAGATCAACATCAGCCGAGAGGTGTCGGGCGCCGTTACCACGCAGCAGACCGCAGGCGGCACGATCAACTATGCGCTGAGCTATGGCACCTACGACGACTTCTTCGCCTCGCTCTGCCAGGACGACTGGTCGCCGCCGCTGAACATCGCCAGCATCGGCACCGACATCACCATGACGTCGACCGGCAACACGATTCAATCGCTGTCGTCCACCTTGACGACCAAGTTCACCAACGTTTCGGTCGGTCAGTATATACGGGTGTCCGGTTTCACGACGATCACGCAATACAATACTTGGTGGCGGGTGCTGACGAAGACGGATAACTCGCACATCACCGTCACCGGCAATGCGGTCCTCGTCGCGACCGAAACCTCGGCTGGGGCCAACGTCCTGATCACCGGCTCGTCGCTCAACAACGCCACGACCTTCAAAAGCCTGTTCATCCAGCAGAAGTTTTCCTCGACCCGGTTCCTCCGCTATGGCGGCGCCTACGTGACACGCATCACGCTTGGCGGCGCCGTTGGAAACTTCTTCTCGGGTGCCATCGACGTCGTTGCGCAGACGGAAATCGCCGCCGCGGTCGAAGCCTCAACCGGTGCCACGCTGCCAGCGCCGTCAGGCACGGTGTTCGATCCCGTCGCCGGCTTCATCAGGATGAACTACAACGTCGGCACCGTCGCCGGGCTCATCGATCAGCTGTCGCTGACGCTGGAGAACACTGGTGCCGCGCCCGAGTTCAGCATGGGCGGCAGCGCCGGCGCCGACGGCATGCTTGGCGGCACGTTCACCGGCTCGGGTGCGTTCCGCCTCTATTGCAAGGATTTCACGCTCTACAACCAGTTCCAGTCGGAGCTGTCCGCCGACCTGCAGATCTATCTGCAGGACGCGCAAAAGAACTCCTACGTCATCTCGTTCCAGCAGGTGTCGCTGTTCTGCAAGATCAACGCCACCGGCCCCGGCACGGCCGTCATGGTCGACGTGACATTTGAGGCCAACCCGGATCCCACGAACAACGGCACGTTCCAGATGGACCGCCACCCGCCACCGAACTGAGCAATTCAGAGATCGGCGTCTGATCGGACGCTGATGGCGCGCGCGAGGTTTCCTCCCCCGTGCGTCGGCGCGTGACCGTTGCCGTCCGGGCTGTGGTCACGCGCCACCCTTCCAACCGGACAGGAAGACACAGCAACAATGGCAAACTTGAAAGAGTTCCAATCGGACATCCGTGCGATCAATGATGGCATATGGGTGCGCGTCAACGAAGCCTACGGCGATCTCGAGATCCAGGTGAGAGGCTTCACCGATCAGTTCCATGATGCACGCACCGCCCGCCAGATAGCTGCAGCGGAAGGCTATGGCGGCGACGAAAAGCGGATACCCAACGACGTCCAGCGACGCATCAACGCATCGCTGATGCAAGACTTCCTCATCATCGGCGTGCGCAACCTCGACAATGGCGACGGTCAACCGGTGACGATCGAGCAGTTCCACGAGCTGCTGTTCCAACCCGACTACGGTCGCCTGTCGCGCATGGTGTGGGACGCTGCAGGCCGCGTCTCCGCACGCTCGATGGCGCAGGTCGAGGCCGCAGCAAAAAACTCACCGACGGACTCCGCCTCGAGTTGAACTACGGCAACCTCCGATCGCGTCTCATGGCGCGTCGGAAGCAGCAGATCGCTGCGGGCGAGCGCCCCGATATGTCCGAGACGGACATGCCGCCGGCGCCGTGGATCGAACCCGAGTTCCTGTGGATCTGGCGCGCTTGGCATCGGCTGCACCCTGATCGTCCGCAGTATGGCGGCGGCATGGGCCCGACGGTGCCGGGCGACATCCCATGGACTGTCGTGCGCCAGTGGGCGGAATTCCATGATCTGACACGCGGAGAATTCGACATGCTCGACCGCGTGCTTCAGCGCATGGATGGCGAATATCGGGAGTGGTGGATCTCACGCCACCCGCCTGAGTCGACGGCGCCGCGACGGCGGGAGATCCGCTGATGCGGTCGGTGATCGGCGCAGACCTCGGAGCGAATCTACGCACTGTCGTCCGCAAGATGCTCGACAAGCAGGTGCAGTCACCCGATGCGCGTGCGCGCGTTAAGAAGCATCTGCAGCTGCGCATCGAGGAGATGGAGCAGAGCGGCGTCACGCCGGTGTTCCGGCAATTCGTCAACGGCGTCGAGACCAACGACCTCTCGAAAATCACCTTCCGCGGTAGCACCATCGAGCTGAAGTTCGATCGGCTCGATGGTGTCGCGCGGGCGATCCTGGCGTATGCCAAGGAGATCAGCCCGAACCCCGGTGGCCCGTACTCCCAGGCGTGGTTCTTGGCAGTGAACGGTGTGCCGGTCACCGACCTCTCCCAACACATCCCCCACGACGCGACGGTCATCCTGACCAACTTCGCGCCGTTCGCCCGTCGCCTCGAGGAACGAGGGCGCACCGGGCGCAGCGGCAGGCTGTCAGGATACGCGCGTCCGGAGCTCGTGGTGACCGAGCGCACCCGGCTTTGGGCCCGCAAGCAGTTCCCCAGCGTCAACATCGATCGGCTGTTCGTCGCCATCCCAGGCGGCGGCGGCACCGCGCGCGGCTGGCAGGTGCCGTACGTCCTGAAGACCGGGCCACACCGCGGTGAGCCGATCCTCTACCCCGCCATCCGGCTGACGGAACGCTGAGATGGCCAACGAAGAACAACTCCGCGACGACTACACGCTCAACCTCCAGGCCGAGGACAACACGAGCGCGCCGGTCGATAAGGCGGCCGCGTCGCTCGATGGTTACGTCAAATCGGCTGAGAGCGCGGCTGCGGCGGTCACTGGGCTGGGTGGCACGGTCAAGACGGCCGCTGACCAGATCACTGCGGCCGGCGCCGCCTGGGACCGCGTAGCGCGGCGCAATGACGATGTCACCGCCGCTGCCTACCGGCTGAAGAGCGCGCAGGAGGAGCTCACCCGCGTCCAGGCCCTGGCCGCCAGGGCGCTGGAGGCAGGCGGCGCCGACCAGGACGTCGTCAACCGTGTACTGGCGCAGCAGACCGAGAAGGTGCGGCAGCTGACTGCTGCGCTGATCGAGGTGCGCGCTGCGACCGAAGGTGCCGCCGAGGCGGCGGCGCTGTGGGAGACCAGGATCGAGCAGGGCGACGAGCTCCTCACCGGGCTGTCGGCGTCCGCAGCTGCTACCGCGGCCGCTTTCACCAAGGGATCCGCCGAGGCCGCCGTCTATGGCCAGTCGCTCGCCTCGCTGCGCGCGCAATTCGACAGCGTGTTCAAGGTCTCCCAGGCCTACGAAGCGGAGCTGGCGACGCTCAACAAGGCGTTCGCCACCGGCGCGATCGAGGGGCCGGTGGCGCAGGCCAGGGCGTTGGATGATCTGAACGCGAAGTACGCCAGGATCACCGGCACTGCCGACGCGCTGCTGGCGAAAAAACAGGCTGAGACCGATGCATCGGCCAAGCTGGTTGCGCAATACGCCGCTGAGCGCGCCTCGTTCGACAGCATCTATGCGGCATCGAAGCAATACGAGGAGCAGTTCAACAAACTGACCGCGGCGCTGGAGGCGGGCCGCATCAACCAGGCGCAGTTCGACGTCTATCTCGACAAAGCCAACGCGACGATGGCAACCGCCTCGCGCACGGCACAGGCCTACAGCCAGTCGCACGGGCAGGCCGCATTCGCGACAAGGCAGCTCGGCGTGCAGACCGTGCAATTTTTCTCCTCGCTCGAGTCCGGCATCCCGTTCATGACGGCCCTCGTCGAGCAGGGTCACCAGCTCGTCGACGTGGCCCTGGCGACCGGCACCGGCTTCGAAGTGATCACGAACGCGATGAAGACGGCGTTCGGCGCAATCGCCTCGCCGCTCGGCGCAGCGATCACCAGCGTCACCATTCTCACAGCCGGCCTCGTGGCCATGGCGTTCGCCACCGAGGGCGGCCAGAAGAATTTGCTGAGCCTGCAGCAGACGCTGCGCGCGACCAGGGACGATTACGCCAGCTTGGCGGGCGAAGTGAACGCCGCTGCGAAGAACGTCGCGGCCAGCAGCACAATCTCCAGGCCGGATGCGCGTGCGGCAGGGGCAACGATCGCCGGGACATTCAACTTCGAAGGCACACAGAAGGACATCGAGAGCCTCATCAAACTGTCGGGCGATCTGGCGGTTGTCTGGGGCACAACGGTTCCGGATGCCGCGAAGTTCCTGTCGAAGGCGATGGAAGATCCGGCCAAGGCCGCGCAGGAGCTCGCCGAAAAACACTTCCCCGGAATGAACGCCGCACTCGTGCGCAACATCGAGCGCATGCAGGACTCCGGCCACGCCGCCGACGCCTACGCGCAAGTGCTCCGCGTGCTCGAGGGCGTGAACGGCGCTGCGGTTGATTCGATGACGCCGCTGCAAGCGGCATTGCATCGACTGGGCGAAGAGTTCTCCAGCACGAAGAATGCTGCCGACAGCGCCGTTGCGCCGGTGCAGGGCGGTCTTTCGCGGATCGCCACCAACACGCTGAACGCGGTGAGCAACGCGATCGACGCGCTGAAGGGGCCCGACCGCCCGGTCAATTCCATGCCGATGACGCCGTTTCAGATGTACGGCGGTACCCAGGCACAGGTGCAAGGTCCGGACTTCGGGCCCGACAGCTTCGGCGCGGGAGGCGGTGGCGCCGACCCAGGCAACCGCAACCTGCTGGCACAACAAGCTGCAGAGGCAGCGAAGGCCGTCGACGACTTCAATCGGGTGATGCAGAGGGCGAATGCCACGGTCAAAGACTCGCCGTTTGGCAAGCTCCAGGATGCCACCGACACCGCCAAGGCGCTCAGCGATGCGCTGGCGACGCTTGGTGATCGCACCGACGACAATGCCGCCAAGTTCGACACCCTGACGACGGCGCTCCAGATCACCCAGAAGTCCCTCGAGGAGGCGGAGAAGGCCGTCGCCCTGTATGGCGAAACGGCGACCGACAAGGCGGTCAAAGCAACCGAGGCGCAGGCGCAGGGGCAGCGGGACATCGCCGCCGCTTATGCTGACGGCACTGATGCCGTCATCCAGGCCACGGCGTATGCGAAGGCCTACGAGGCCGCGCTGTCCGAAGGCCTGATCCCCGGCACTGACAAGTTCACCGACGCCGTCATCCGGCTGACGGTGGCGAACGTCGACAATGCGCGCGCGGTCGGCGCGGTCAAGGCGGCTGAGGACTCGCGCAACATCGATGACCAGATCGAGCTCATCAAAGCCGAGACCGAGGCGATCCTCAACAACACCGCTGCGAACCGGGCGAACGTCCAGAGCATCAAAGACAAGCAGGCGGTCGATAAGCTGGGTGAAGCGGGTGCGTCACCCGACCTGCAAGCTCATGCACTGGCACAGAGGATCTCGCTCGATGCGGCCACTGCTGACAAGCAGTTGGCCACCTCGGCGGCGTCATTGGCCGATAAATACAAGCCCGCGGAGGTTGCGCAGCTCAACGAGAAGATCGGCGAATTCGCTGCCAAGCTGCGCGAGCTGGGGCCGCGCACTGAGGAAAACGCTGCGACCGTCGACAAGTATTCGAATGCGATCAAAGGCGCCGAGGCCGAGATCACCCGGCTGAACAAGACGCACGAGGTGCATCGCGCCGAGCTCGACAAGCAGCAGGACAAGGTGCTCGCGCAGATCGATGCGACGGACAAGCTGACCAAGGCCTACGGCGAGGGCGGCGAGGCCGTGACGTTGGTCACCGCGCAGCTGCAGGCGCAGGAGAAGGCGATCTCCGACAACCTCAAGCCGGGCACTGATAAATACAGAGCGGCAGTCGCGCTCCTGACAGATGAGTTCCTGCGCCTGGGCCAGTCGCAGGCAAATTTGAAGGCTGTGCAGGAAAGTAACGACATCAACCAGCAGATCAAGCTGGTGCAGGCTGAGACCGGCGCGCTGCTCGAAAACGGCGATGCGCGCACGCTGATGCTGCAGCACATGAAGGACGAGTACGACGTCCGCAAGAACAACCTCGGGCTATCGAAGCCGGCACAGGACGCACTGATCGCACAGAAGGATGCACTGGCTCAGCTCACGCTGGAGATGAACAACCAGAAGCAGACGGTCAGCTACCTGTCGCAGCAGTTCAGCAGCGCGTTCGATGCCATCGGCACTGCCATTACACAAACGTTCGTGCAAGGCGGAGGCGCCGCCGTCAAATGGGGCAACGTGATGCAGGGCGTGTTGACGCAAGTCCTGCAGGCCTTCGGCCACCTTGCGATCCTCAACCCACTGATGAATGCACTGACGGGCGGCACCGCACCGACACTCAGCTCGGTGTTCTCTCTGCTCAGCGGCGGCGGCACCAGCAGCGGTGCTGGCGGCGCGTTGTCGCTGGTGAGCGCAGGTGGCGGCCTGTTGCGTCTGGTCAGCAGCGGCGGCGGCGGTGAGGCCGCCTCTGGCGTCCCGGGCTTCGGCGGCGGTCTGAATCTCATCGGCACCCAGGCGACGGGCGTTGGAAGCATCCTGGCCGGCGGCGGCGCGTTTGGCGCGCTGGGGTCGCTCTATGCATCCGGTGTGGGCCAGGGAAGGACGACCGGCAGCGCGGCTGGTGGCACCGACCTGCTCAGTATCGGCAGCGGCTTGCTCTCAATCGGCAAGGCGTTCTTCCCCGGCACGTTTGGCACCGGCACCGGCAGCCTGTTCGGCAATATCGGGCAGTCGCTCGGGTTGACCGGCCAGGGCGGTGCGCTGACCGGCATCACCAGCTTCCTCAACACGCCGATCTACTCCGCGGCGGGCGGCTTCTTCCCGACGTTCGCAAGCTCAGGCGTTTCGGCGGGCGAGGCGTCGTTCCTGAGCAGTGCTGGGATCTCGGCACCGACCGCTGGTGTAGCCGGTGCCAGTGCCGCGACGATTGGCAGTGTCATCGGCGGCGTCGGGGCTGGTTATGGCGTCGGCTCGATCATCGGCAGCTACGAACAAAGAGCGCTCAACAAAACCGGCCCAGCGCCGCAGATCGGTGCTGCCCTCGGGGCGGGCATTGGCGTCGCCTCGGTGGCGCTGGCTCCTGAGACCTTCGGCGTCTCATTGCTCGTCGGTGGCTTGATCGGTGGCGCTCTTGGCGGCGCTGCCGGCGGGCTGATCGGGCCCAGGCCGCCGAGCGCATTCTCAAGCACGATGATCACCGTCGGGGACGACGGCCTGCTGAGGGTCGGCGGCACAGCATCCCAGCGGGTCGACGCATCCAGCGAGCGCGCCGGTGCCATCAGTGACGCGGCTGCGATCAACCAGATGCTGCAAGGGCGTGGTCTGAGGATCACCAGCCTCGAGGGCGCGAACACTGGCGCGCCGTATCTACAAATCGGCCAGAACACCCCGGGGGGATTTCAGGATCCAAGCAAGTATAGCTCGTTCGCCGCGGCCTTCCCGAGCCTGCGCTTCTCGTCACCCGACGCGCTCACCAATCAGTTCATCCAGGGGCGCTTGTTCGCCTCGCCCGACGAGCTGCAGGGCGTCACCACATCGCTGGCGGATTTCGAGAACGCCCTCAAAGGCACCAAGGCCGAGTCCGATACCATGGGCATCGCGCTGCGTGCCCTGGCCGGTGTCACGAACACCGGCGTGCAGCCGGCGTTGCAAAAGGCGGCGACGTTCATCACGGCAACCTTCCCCGCGCTGACGGCAGGCGCGCCTGGCTCGTTGGCGACCGCGCAGAGCCAAGTCCATTTCCAATATCAGGATGCACTGAACACCGCGCAGCAGCTCGGCTTCGGCTACGACGAGCTCGCGGCGGCACAGCAGAAGGCCTTCGACAAAAACAACAAGGCGGCGCAGGACGCGCTCGATGCATCGGCAGCGAGTGTGCAGAGCCGTTTCCTCACCGCGCAAGGCACGGTTTCCGGCAGCCCACAGGATGCGATGAACGCCCAGCTGTTCGCGTTCGACGCCAATGCCAAGCAAGCACGGCAGCAGCTGTCCGACACGCTCACCGGCATCTTCGGCGATGCATATACGACGTCGGCGGACTACGCGCAGCGGATGGCGGACAACGACAAGGCCACCGCCGAGGAAAGGCTGGCGATCCAGGTCCAGTTCAACAAGCAGCAGCTGCAGATCCAACAGGCGAGCGATCAACAGCTCGCGGCACTGCAGGTCCGCTTTGCGACCAGTGTCGCTGCATTGAGCGGCGATCCACGGCAGATCCAAGCCGCCCAGGTGAACGCGTTGGGCGTCACGCAGGCGCAGGAGCGAGCCCAGTACATTCAAAGCGAGCAGCAAACCTACGGCGATCTGTTCGGCACCGCGGATCCGAACAACCTCGACAAGTGGATCGCGCTGCTCTCCTCGCAGAACAACGAGATGCAGCTGCTGCAGCAGCAAATCGCCAGGACGAACCTGCAGAATCAGATCGCCAGCGATCAGCAGAACCAGGGCTTCAGCGTGCGCTCCGCCAATGCCCAGGCAGCGCTCAACCCCGCCGTCGCCCCGCAGGCGGCGCGGTATGCGTTCGACGTGCAGGCGCAGCAGGAACAGCAGGCCCTGTACCTCAGCCTCACCGCGACCTATGGCAACGCCTATGCACAGACGCAGGAATACGCGGACAAGCTGCTGGCCCTGCAGAAGGTGCAAGGCGAGGAACGGTTGGTGCTCGAGCAGACGTTGCACGACCGCCAGATGCAGCAGGACATCGCCAATCAGCAGCAGGATGCGAACCTGCGAACGCGCGTGCAAAATGCGCGGGCGCAACTCAGCGGCGCCCCAACGACGATGGCGACTGCTGAGATAGACGCTTTGCGTGCGCAACAGCTCACCGAACGGCAGAGCTTCCAGGTCGGCCTGCTCTCGACCTTTGGCGATGCCTATGCGTCCACGAAGGAATACTACGACAAGCTCGCGGCATTGAACGATGCGCAGGTTGCGGAGATGCAGCTGCTGCAGGCGCAGATCGATCGCGCCAGCCTCGAGCGCAACATCGCCAGCCAGCAGCAGGACCAGAGCTTCGCAACCCGCTACACCAATGCGGCCGCCCAGGTCAGCGGCAGCGTGTCCGATCAGAATGCGGCGGTGCTTGCGGCGTTCGATGCGCAGGCCCAGGCCGAGATTCAAAACCTGTACCTCAGCCTCACCGCGACCTATGGCGTGGCATACGCGCTGACGCAGGACTACGCGAACAAGCTGACGGCACTGCAAAAGGCCCAAGGCGAGGAGCGTCTCGCACTGCAGAAGCAGCAGGACGATGCCCTGAAAAGCCAAGCCGTGGGCACGATCTCTTCGCTCAATCAGTACGCCATCAGCCTGCAGACGGGCGACAAGTCGCCGCTGTCGCCCAAGGCGCAACTCGACTTGGCGCAACGCCAGTTCGAGACCCAGGCGCAGCTGGCATCACATGGGAATTACGCGGCCGTGCAAACCCTGCAGCAATACAGCGAGGCCTATCTCGCTGCAGCGCACACCGTGTTCGGATCCGGCATGGATTATGTGCAGGCCTTCAGCAAGGTGATCAGCACCCTGGCGACAGTCGCGTCGCAATCGCCTGACGCGCTGACCGCATCGATCCTGCAGACCGAGACGCGCACGCAAACCGCGATCCTGGTCGAGCAGCTGCAGGAGCTGCAGGACGAGGTGAAGCAGCTGCGCCTGCAGCTGGTGCAGGGCCAGACCGCGCCGGCGCGTGTCGGATGACGGCCTACTTCTTCGCCATCGAGCAGGCGATCCGCCAGCCGAGTCCTGGCGGCATCAAGTTCGATCTCGGCCATGCCACGCGGCCGCACGGCGCGCTGTCGATGCTGGAGACTGTCTACACCGACAGCCAGATCCTGGCGTCCGACTCAGGCTACTGCACGCAGCCCTCCGATCCGGCGGGCCCAACGCCCTATCCGCCGCGCGTGCAGGAAGCCTTCGCGATCGATGCGATGGTGAACCTCGATCCCACAGCGAGCGCGGTCGGCGCGTCGTGGGGTGCGATCAGGCTCGCCAACAACGACGGCAAATACGATCCGATCATCACCGGCGGCTGGATCGCCGATGGCCAGTCAACGCACATCCTCTACGGCACGAAGGAGCTGGAGAATTTCGACGGGTTCAGGACCGCGCGCAGCGCTGCGGCCACACGGCTCGATCGGACCAACACGCTGGCGCTGGCAGCACCCGGCGCGTTGCGCCAGGACTTTACCGGGGCACTGACGCTCGATCAGAACGCGACGAATTCGCTACGCAATTCGAGCGCAAACGGTGCAGTTCCGGGTACGATCGGTGCGGGTGGCGTCATGCCCGCGGGGTGGCAGACGACCGCTGTCGGCCTGACCATCGAGCTGTCCACCTATCGGACCGCGCTCGCCGGCGGCACCGCGACGGTGCTGCGCCTGCGCTATCACGGCACAACCAGCGCCACCTCGGGCACCCTGATCTACAGCAACGCCGGCGGGCTCTCCGGTCTCCCGGTCAATCAGCCTGTCGCGCAATCGGTCTCCATCGCGCGCGCCGCGGGGAGCTTCACTGGGGTCACACAGATAACGCACTATCTGGTGGCCGCCGATGCAACAGGTACGGCCATCGCAACGGCGCAGCCCAATTTCCTGCCGTCGATCACCACCAACCTGACGCGGGTGTCGCGCACCCTCAACCTGCCTGCGACCGGTGTCGTGCCGTTCTACACCGCAGCCGCAGGCATGGCGTTCTACTGGGCGAGCGGTGCCGCGATCGATTTCACCATCGACGTTGTTGCACCCCAGGTCGAGCTGGGCGCGGTGGCGACGCCGTTCATCGCGTCCTCGGCCGGCGAAGTGACGCATGGCGATGCCACGGTGAACTACATCCCCCATGGCGATATGTCTGGCGCGGTAACAGGCACACCGGGCACGCTGCCGACCGGATGGAGTGTGAACCTCGGTACCGGCATTTCGCAGCAAGTGGTGGCGATTGGCACCGATGCGGGGACCGGTCTGAAGTACATCGATCTGCGATTCTTCGGCACCACGGGCAGCACGCTCACCAACCTGCATTTCACCGGCGCGAACGCGATCGATGCCAACACCGGGCAGAAGTGGTGCATGAGCGTCTATGCCCTGCTCGCCGCAGGATCCCAGGCCGGGCTCACCTTCGCGGTCGGCGTGCAGGAAATGGATACGGGCGGCGCATTCCTGGTGTGGGATGCCGAAACGCAGAAACAGCTTGCGGTCGCCGCCATCGGCATCGGCCGCACCAGGCGCGTCGCGCCGATCACCACGGCCAATGCAGGCTGCCGTTATGTGCAGCCGTCGATGTGGTTCACCTACGCCAGCGGTGTCGCGATCGACTTCACCGTGCGGCTGATGGCGCCGCAGCTCGAGGGCGGCACGGTGGCAACCGCGGTCGTCCCCACGACCACCGCAGCTGCAGGTCGGGCAGCAACCTACAGCGTCACCGGCACGCCGGTGCTGATGAACGAAGCTGCCGCGACCAACTATGTCCGCTCGACGCAGACACCAGGGGTCGCCAACGTGACGGTGGCGGCATCGACCGATGTGCCTGCGATCTACTCGGGCGTGCCGGTGTGGAAACATACGCGCACAGCAACAGGCACCGACACCAACACCGGTTCGTTTGGAGTGACCGCGCTGCCGTCAACCGGCGTGCATATTCGTGCCTCGATGTGGGCCTGGGTGCCGTCATCGCTGAACACGAAAAGCAACATCAGCATCAACATCGAGGGCAATGTCACCGCAGCGGTGAGCGGCCGCGCCGACACGACGCGTGTCGATCAGTGGCAGCGCATCACCGCGACCGCGACGCTCAACTCAGGCAGCACCACGACGAACATCGTCTTTCGCACCACCACGCAGCAGGCCGGGGACGTGCTCTACACGGCCGCGTGGCAGATGGAGCTCGATAGCGGCGCCCCCACGTCGTTCATCCCGCCAGCGACCGCCGCAGCCGTCCGCGACGCCGATCTGCTCTATACCGCGCGCAACATCCTGCTGGATCCGCCCTACGCATCGCTCATTCCGGCCTTCAACGGCGTCGCCGGCTCGATCACCTCCGACGACCAGGAAATGACCATCCCGCTGCGCGATGCCTCGTACTGGCTCGAGCGCCCGCTGCTGCGATCGACCTATGGTGGCAATGGCCAGTACGACGGCAGCGCCGCCCTGGCCGGAACGCTGAAGCCCCTCGTCATCGGCGCTGGCACGAAGACCGGGACGCCGGCCTTCCCCTTCTGGGACGGTCCGGTGAGCAACGTCACGCCGGTGCTGATCGATCCGGCGGCGTTGATCTACCAAGTGAACGACGGCCCGATCGGCCGGATCGCAGGGTTCTATGAAGGCGGGCACGCAGGCGGCTGGCCGAACGCTGGCGATGTCGCTGACTTCTATGACGGCAGCTCGACTCCTTCCGGGCAGTATCGGACCTGCCTCGCGCGTGGCTGCATCCAGCTGGGATCGCAGCCGACGTATGCCATCACGCTCGATGTCAACGGCCCGCCGATCCAGGCGCCGGCGACCAGCCTCGCCGTCGCTTACTACGCCCTGACGCAGCTGTGTGGCGTGCCGACGAACCTCGTGGGGTTAACCGCCGGTGAGCTGACCGCCATCGGTGCCACCGCACCGCTGCGCAATGGCTGCGGCCTGTTCCTCGGACCGCAGGACAATCCAAGCGGCGTCGATCTTTTGACGCGGATCCTCGCGCCGTTTGCGATGAAGCTGGTGTCCTGCCGCGATGGGATGCTGCGCGCGCTGGTGCTGGCCGCGCTGCCGGCGTCGCCAACCATCAAAGCGGTGCTCGATGATCGCACGATCATCTCAATCACACCGATCGATCTGCCAGCCACCGTATCCCCAACGCCCTACAGGATGAGGGTCGGTTACAACGACAACTACACCATTCAGACGAGTGGCCTGTCGCCCCTCGCGCCGCCGGCCTGGGTGCAATACGTCGCCACCCCAAGCAGCGTGGCACAGGCGAATTCGCCCGTCCTCGCAAGTGCCATCGCGCGGCCGAATGATCCGCCCGTCATCACCGGCAGCATCATCACCCATATCGACGGGTTCGGTGCGCTCGACGCGGCGACCCAGAGCGCGGCCCAGTACATCGGATTGTGGGGTGTGCGACGACGGCTCTATGGCATCGCTGTGCCATTCACCGTCGGCGTCGCGCTCGAGTATGGCGACGTGGTGTCGATCACCACTGAGATCGGTGACCTGTCAGGCACCGTGCTCGGTCAAGTCGTCGGCTACAGCTACCGCAGCGAAGACGCTTCGATCGTGCTGAGGATCCTCACATGAGCGGCCCATTGCTCGGCTACATCAACTTCGTAAAGAGCGGCACGGTGACGGCGAACAATGCCGCGGCCAATTTTCCGGTGACCAACCTGCAGAACGATTCCGGCCACGCGGCCGATGGCTGGCAGACCACGATCAAGACCGGCATTCTATTGACCATCACGTCAGCGCTGGGGCTGCAGCCTTACCGCCTGATCGGCCTGTTCCGCTCCAACATGACCTCGGCCGCCGTGCTGGTGTTCACTGTCTACACGAACCCATCGACAGTGGTCTGGACTGCCACGGTCGGCGGCCCAGTGAATGGCAGCGGTCAGGTCGTGGTCGACACCGGCGGCGTCATCGGTGACTACGCCACCGTCCTCATCAACGACGCGGGCAACCCCCAGCCGTACGTCAACGTGGCATTGGCCTACGCTGGGCCCGCCTGGAGCCCGCTCTCCAATTTCTCGCTGGCCACCAGCTACGGCCGTGACGTCACCACCGATGAAATGATCTCGCACGGCGGCCAGGAATACCCGGTCTATCGGTACCAGCGGCGTCGCTGGGATCTCGACATGCAGGGCGTCCGCACCTCGAGCGAGCTGTGGCCGATCCTCGATGCGATGATGCGCATCGCCGCACCCGGCGCGAACATTCTCGTGGTGCCCGACTTTGGCTCGGCCGACATGACGACCGAGGCATCATTCGGTCGCATCAAACAGACGGCGGATGTCAAATACCCGTTGGGCACTGCCGATCGCCGTTCCTGGTCAGGCCAGCACACCGAACGGGTCTGAGCGAGGTATCATGGCAGAGAAAACCGGCAACCTGATCCTGGAGCTGGTGCCTGCGCCTGGCACCGGCAGCTTCACGTTGGGAACGCCCGCGCCGAACCGGCTGCCGTGGTCGTTCGGCGAGGGGATTTATTGGACCTCGGGGGCGCAGCTCTACTACTTCGCCGACGACACCGCGCAGCAGGAATGGGGCTACGGCACCTACACCAGCGGCAGGCTGACGCGCGATCAGGTGCTGTGGAATTCCAACAGCAGCAACGCGCGGCTCAACTTCGGGACCAAGCCAGTCTACCTCTATCCGGAGATCCCGGCGGAACGGCAAGTGTATCGCGATCCGGCCTCCGGGCGGCTGATCGCGGCCTACGACATCACCAGCCCGACGCAGAACCTGGGTCCGCTTGCGGGCCATCGCAACCGCCTCATCAACGCCGGGTTCCAGATCAACCAGCGGAACTATGCCGGTGCCGCCACCGCCGCAGGCCTCTACATGCACGACCGCTGGAAGGCGGGTGCGGGCGGCTGCACCTACAGCACCAACCCGCTGTTCCCGGGCTCCACGATCACCATCACCGCGGGGACGCTGCAGCAGGTGATCAATGCCGTGCAGATGGACGGTGGGACTTACACGCTGTCCTGGACCGGCACGGCCACGGCGCGGGTCGATGCCAGTGCCTACAGCGCGAGCCCGCTGACGGTGACCGGCCTCGCCGCCGGCGTGACCCACACCGTCGAGTTCAATACCGGCACTGTCCGCTACCCGCAGTTCGAGCCCGGCGACGTCGCCACGAAATGGGAGATCCGGCACGACGAGCAGGCGCTGTGCGACCTCTACTACAGCTGGGGAAATTTCAACTACCAGGGCTGGAACGGCGGAAGCAATCCGATGGTGTTCACTATCAGCCTGCCACAGAAGATGCGCGCCAACCCGACGCTGACGCTCAACGTGAGCACCATCACCAATCTCACCGGCCCCACACTGACGGCGTTGAACAGCCGCGATCTGGCGCTCTCCGTCTTCGGGGTGGCGGCCAATCCCTTCACGTTGTTCGGCAGCTACACCGCGTCGAACGAGCTTTAGTTCGCGAGGTGCACGAGGTCGTCAGCCCACAGGTCGAGTTTCATACTCTCGCCGACGGTGCGGGTGAGGAGCACCAGGATGCGGCCTTCCTCGGCGCGTATCACGCTTTTGACGTTCCACAGCCGGCCATCCTCCAGACGCACGTTGTCGGAGGAGCTGAGGTTGGCGGCGCGGCGCAGGATCATCGGTCAATTTCCCGATCGGCGTTGGTGTCATAGTTGACACGACAATGACCATCACTGTGAATGCCAGCATCAAAACGACGATCAAGGCTTTCCCTCCTGGGGAGGCGTTGCTTATTCGCAACACAGTAGGCCATGAACGTGCGAGATGCAAACTGAACCTTCACTCGGTCCGTGCTGTGGATGCGAGCGCGACGACGGCACCACGCACACCATCGTTATGCTCGGTTTTCGCAACAAGGTGCCTGGGCACGGCTGGGGCTGCGTCGTCTGCCACCTGCCCTTCGACGGGACGAGCGCGGTCCTCTGCGATGAATGCACCGCCCGGATGGAACGCGGCGAGGATGTGATCCGCTTCGCATGTCGCGGCTATCCGGACACCGAGGGCCGTGCACCGATAGGCAAATTCACTGAGCCATTTGAGCATGATCTCACCATCGAGCATTGAGACATCGAGGTCGTGCCAGCACTCGTCGTGGCGCAGGATGTATTGACACGCGCCAGGACAACGCCGACGCGGATGCCGATGGCACTGCGGCAATGGTTGAGGGCGCGGAGGTGAACCTTTGACCGAGGAGCCGCTCTGGCGCTGCGTCCGCTGCGACCTGGAACTGCTATTCGTGGTCGACCGCGCGTGTCCGCGTTGTGGCTGTTGGTGGTTGTCGCTCGATGGCACAACCAAACACGTCGGTGGTCCGAACTGGCCCAAGCCATGATGCGGAGGAGTTATGTTCGTCACCAGTGAATCTCGTCGCTACATCGGCATGGTGATCGGCACCGGCCAATGCATGGCCCTGGTGCAGCTCACCAATCCGGGGATGCCGGTGTCGTCGAAGCTGCGTGCCGGTGCGCCGGTGCGCGATTTCGCTCTGCCGCGTGGCACGGTGATCGGCACGTTCAACGCCGAGGGCCGGTATGCCAACGCCACCGACGGCTCCTCGCATGTCGCGATCTTCCTGGAGCAGGTCGAGGGAGGCCTCGCTGTGGTCGACCAGTGGACTGGCCAGCCGGTGCACGAGCGGGTCATCCGCTTCAAAGCCGGCGCCGGGCCCGCCTGCGATGACGGTGACCGCTTCTGCGTCGTCGAGGCCGTGTGAGGCGCGCTGAGCGCAAGGCCGCGGCCGAGGCGCTGCGGGTGCAGCAGCTGGCCGAGTTCCACGCCCGTCATCGCTGCAGCGTGTGCGGTGAGGCGGCCGACGTGTTCGTCATCACCCCGGTGCCCCGCGGTTCGGTCACCCGGAAGTACTGCATTCCTCACGCTCCCAGGACTGCATCAGACGCGCCAGCTGCAGCAGCTCCGCCGCCAGCTTGATCGCCGCGACGAAGGCCACCAGCTGCTGGGCCGCCCAGGCGTCGTTGGCGATCTCAATCGCCTCGTCCGTTTTCTCCAGCAGCCAGGGGATGGTGATGGTGGTCACCAGATCCGGCCGCCGCCGAACAGGATGATGAAGATGATGATGATCAGCACGAGGACGAGCCCGCTGTAGTGCGTCGTCCCCCAGCCAAGGCGCGGGCCCAAATAGACGCCGCCGCCGCCGAACAGCAGCAGCAGCAGGATGATCAGGAGGATGAGGTTCATGCCAGCAGCCAATGCTGGCGCGACAGCCCGAACAGGATGATCGCGAGGCAGATCAGCACGATCACCAGCTTGAGGATCGGGTCGATCAGCACCGGGCCGCGGGCGACGATGATGATAAGATCAACCAGCCAGCAAGCGAGCCACGCGACGACGCCATAGACGAGTGCTTTCTCTTGCATCGGTACCTCCCTAGGCCGAATCGGGAACACGAGATTCGCGCGACTCGCGTCGCATTCTCTCGCTCCATTGCTTGAGCGCGTTGGCCAGCTCGCCGAAGGCCTGCGCCCGGGCGTCGTGGCGCTTGTAGAACTCGCCCTGCCCTGGCGCCCGGTTCCGATCGCGCTGTGCGGCCTCGCGGATGCTGTGGGCGGTCCCCAGGCCGATGCCGACCAGGATGCCCATCTGCATGCCGGCTTCGAACACCTCGGTGACGTCGCCGCTCCCCACAGCCGCCGAGGCCTGCTTGGTGCCGGTCTCGAGTAGCGCGGCCAGCTCCGCGATTTCATCCACAGGCGGCTTCTGGTCGGCCATGGCGCCCTCCCCTGTGCATATTGCACCGTATTGGTCGCACCTCGTCCACCGGGTTGTCCACAGAGCGGCCAGAGACCGTGCATATTTTTGCTTCCCGTGAAGCACGGGTCAGGAGCGCTGTCATTTCCCCGTCGGTAGAGTCCGAACTATCGGCTCGGCTGGTGGCGGCCGCGATAGCCCATGCCGCGGCGTTGCAGGATCTCGCACTCCGGACAGAACGCGACGCGCTGCTCGGGGGGACCGGCATACCAGTACTCGCACTCGATGCACCGGCGCTTCACCATGCCTGGGAGCGGATCCCACGGCTGCTCGTTGATCTCGCGGGCAAGCGTCTCAGGGTCGGAAGGGTGGGTCATCCGGGTCGTCCCGATGCTGGATCGCACGCTCGTTCCAACCCATCGCCCAGGACAGCCGCTTGACCGACAGCCAGTGCGCCCTGTGAGGGTTCTCGTGAAAGCCCAGGCCTGCGCGATGCGCCAGGACGCCATCGGCGAACGCATCGATGTCCAGGTCGCGCAAAGTGGCGTGCTTGTTGGCCAGCAGCGCCTCGAAAGCAGTCTCATCGTCGCTCATTGAACGCGCTCCAGCTGGACAATCTCGCGGCTGACGATCGAACGAAAGCTGCCATCCTCGCCCTGCAGCACCGGCATCATCCCGACATGCCCTCGCAGGATCTTATCGAAGGTCAGCATCAGCGACCGGCCGTTGGCAGACGCCAGCAGCACCACGCCGGTGACCTCGTCGAGCCCCATGGTGATGATGACCACATCGCCCTTGTGGAACGCCATCCGTGCACATTGCAATGCCGTTGCTGGTTCGTCTACTGTTCGAGGGCTGGCGGGGGGTTCGCCATGGTGGCCCCTTCGAACAACCGAACCCGGGAACTTCAGATCGGCCCCCGTCAGCCTGGGCCGGGGGTGAGCCAATACCGGCGACCCTGGAACCGGCCGGGTTTCAGGTCTCCCCCGGCCCAGCCCCCTACCTCCGTTTTTTCTTGATCGACGGCTTGGTGCGGGCGAGCGTCGACTCGATCGACAGCTTGCCGCCCGCCGTGTGCCCGGGCATGCCGCGCCGCAACGCCGCGCGACCTTTGTCGGTCATCACGAGATCATTGCCCTGGCGCGCGATCCAGCCGGCGGCGAGCAGCTGCTCGATCTTGTCGGGCGGGAAATCGGTCACCAGTTCTTGCTTCCCCAGCCAGGCACCTTGTGGCGCTCTGGCTCGTCGGCGTCAGGCTCTTCGAGGACGGGTGGCGCCGGGCGGCTGAACAGATCGCAGGTCGCCACCGCCAGCACGCTGCCCGCTACGCGCGGGCAGGTCAGCATGTAGGGGTCGAAGGCCTCGCATTCGCGGCAGGGCAGCCGCCCGGCGGGGCAGGCGTCGAGGTAGCCCGCCTCGGTCTTAGGTATCCGCGTCACACGGATACCTTCAGCCCCACCACAGCCACCAGCCCAACAGCCCCAGCAGCGTCCACATGACAGCTCCGATCGCCAGCCCGATGATCATACCCTTGGCGGCCAGCAGGTCTGGATTGTTCGTGAACATACGGACGTTCTCCTCGGGCAAAAAAAAGGCGGTGCACCCATTGGCCACGGGCGCACCGCCAAGTTCAGACCTCAGATAGCCTCAGCGGCGCTTGCGCGACGCTGCGGCGGCGGTGCCCAGCAGGCCGAGGCCAAGCAGGGCTAGGGATGCAGGCTCCGGGATCGGCGCACAGCTTGTCGTGCTGGTCAGCTCGCACAGCCCGCTCACGCGCGGCTGCTTGAAGCTGTTGAAGCCGAAGGCCGTGCCAGGGATGTCGTTCTCCACCTTGATGTCGGTGATGAACTCGCCGTTCACCGCCACCATGGTCAGGAAGTTCTGGCCATTACCGAGGGCGAAAACGAACGGCGCACCGAAATTGTCGGTGACGGTGATCTTCGCCGTGCCGGTGCCGAAGTCGAGGTTGATGATCGCGTCGGTCCAGGCGGTCTTCTTGCCGTTGGCATCGAGACCGGCGGTCATTTCGATCGAGTTAAGCTGGGCCGACTGGTTGCCGCCGTTGTTGATGCAGTTCAGAGCGCAGAAGATGTCCGCCTGCCCCTTAGCCTGCTGGGTGAGCACCTGTCCGGTGAGGCTGCGGAAATCCACATCAGCGCCGGTATGATCGACCTCACCGTTGTCGAGCACGACACCAACCTGTGAGGCTTCGAACAGGATGTTGTCCTCATTGGCCTGCGGGTGGTTGCCAGTCGTGAAGATGATGTTGGCGGACGCTGGTACTTGGCCCCAAACCAAGGCACCGGCGATGAGTGCGGTCGTGGTCAGTAGTCGTTTCATGGTATCGATCCTATCCCAGTTGGGTGATGAAGGCGGGGGCGGCATTCCCAGTGCCGCCCCGTCGTTCCCAGACGCGGAGTTGCTCCCCGCTTATGCGTCGCGACGCTTGCGGCTGACCATGCCGAGGCCGAGGAGGCCGACGCCCAGCAGGGCCATCGTGGTGGGCTCTGGCGCGGCCACGGAGGCATTCGCGACGCCACTGAAGGACGAGGTGAATGGCGCGATCGTGGTGCCAGCGATGGCGAGGCCGCTGAGGTTCGACATCGAAAGAGTCCAGCTCGACGGCGCAGCCAGATCGGCCGCCGGGATGATGCTGGAGCTCAGCAGCAGCGCGTCGGGCGGATTGGCGACGTTGACCGACAACTGAGAGCCACCGGTGAGCCCGAACGCCGCGTCAGTGAAGCTACCCTGCAGGTCGATGGTGCCCGAGCAGTTTGCACCCGAGGCGACGCAGAAAGTGCCGCTGTAGTGCTGCAGGATCGCCGGGCCGATCGTCGTGGCCGCGTCAGTCGAGTGTGCGTTCAAGGTGAAGATCGCGGCAATCGCTGGCGGCGTGACGACACCGAACAGCTGGCTGATCAGGACGTTCGCGCCAAGCGGGTTGATCGTGGTGATCGTGGTCTGCGTGTTGCCCACGTTGGTCGTGGCGACGAGCGTGTTGAGAGGCGAGGTCTGGCCGAAGCTGATGATCTGCGTGGCATTGGCCAGTGGAGCGGCAGCGACGGCAGCGATTGCCGTGGCAGCCAGTAGCAGGTTTCGCATGTGGTTGTTCCCTTGCAAGGATTGCCCCACCGGGATGGGGGCCATGGGATACAAGCACGGATTGTTCCGCTATGGTTGTAAAGAGTTCAAACAGTTTTATTGAAATATCCACAGGCCTCAAGGGCCCACGAACATGCCCATCAGGCAGACATTGCAGATCCGCTTCACCGTGCGCGGCGCGTACGGCCGGAAGTAGACGCCGTGGCCACACCGCGTGCAGGCCGAGGTCTGGTTGTCGGGGAAATCCCCAGGATCGGGCAACCGCATGCAGACCATCAGATCGGCGGTCTCCGCGGTCGCATCATCAACCACCTGGATCGTGACCTTCTTCGTCATAGCAGCTTCGGCTGCGCTGGCGCCGGGGTGACGCCCGGCACCCGGGGCAGCGGCTGGTAGCGCGGCGCCTCGTAGCCCGCGTCGACCTGGGCGCGGTGTGCGAGGCACGCCCACACCACCGTGGGGTCAGGCCACAGGCCGAACCCGAACCGGCCCGGCCCGCCGCAGATCCGACAGGCTCCGCTCAATCAGGAGGCGAGGCCTCGGGCTGCTTCACCCAGGCCTTGTCCATGATCATCACGCCAGTTTTGCCAAGCAGGACGCGCGGCATCTCTGGCTCGAGCAGCGCCGCGACCGCGCCGCGGAGCTCCTCGATCTGCCGCGCCTGGGCTTGGTTCTCGGCCTTGAGGGTGGCGACCTCCTCCCGCAGCCTATCCTCCTCGGTCATGACCACAGGTCTCCCGCGACGTGCGTGGTCGGGATGGTCGGGGTGGTCATCTCGAACACGATCGCCGACAGCGCTGAGCTGCTCATCCACACCTCCGGGTGCGCAGTGGCGTAGAGCGAGAAGTCGGCGACGGCCATCTGGTGGTACTGGTCGAGCGTCAACGCCGGCGGCGGCGGAGGCGGAGGAGGCGGCGGTTCCGTCGTGCCTCCACCACCAGTGCCACCACCATCGCCACCCCCACCAGTGCCACCAGTGCCCCCAGTACCACCCCCGCCATTGGCACCCCCGCTGCTCGGGTTGATGAACGTCATCGAGCTGGTATCGAGGCTCGGCCGGGAGGCCAGCAGCACGGTGCCCGACTGGGCCAGGGGCCCGGTGGACAGCTGACCCCCGGTCAGCCCGAACACGCTGTTGTTGGTGAAGCCGATCGTGGTGCCGTTGGCATCGAGGATGCCGCGGCCGCTGCCGGTGTCGTCGTTGACGACGGTGTTGCCGGTGAGCGCGACGCTGTTGCCGTAGCCGGCGGCGACGCCCTCCTCGGCGTAGGCGACGATGAACGGGTTCTGGGTTGCGCCACCCTGCTCGATCACGTTGTTGGAGATCTGCGCATTGCCGCCGTTCGGCAGGTCGATGCTGTAGCTGGCGCTGCCGCCGTTATCGAAGATCCGGTTGCCGGTGATGGTGTTGTTCGCCGCGCGCGACTTGACCTCGTGGCCGACCACCGCGTCGTGGATGTAGCTGTTGGTCAGGGTGAAGCTGGCGATCTGCCCGATGTAGAGGTTGTGCGTGCTGCCTGACCCATCGCCGTTGTGCGAGAACTCGCTGTGATCGATGGTGATGCTGCCGTTCGGATCCGCCGCGCCCAGGATGCCGTCCTGGTTGTCGTGGAAGTAATCGTTCGAGAGGGAGAGGTTGCCGCCCTCGTAGCGAATCGCCGCGCCGTTCCTGTCGGGCACCGTGACACCTGAGATCTCGAACCCGTTGATGACGACGTTGTCGCCATGCTCGGTGATCATCGCCTTGCCGTCGTCAGGCGAGCGGGTCTCGACCATCTGCACCTCGCCGTCGACCGCCTGCAGCGTCAGGCTCTTGTCGATCGAGAGGAACTGGTCGGTGTAGACGCCGGCGGCGACGTCGATCGTGTCGCCAGGGTTAGCGGCGTTTATCGCAGCCTGGATGGACTGGCCTACGGCCACGTTCAGCACAGTCATGTTCGCTCCTGTGGTTGGTTGCGGATCAGCTCGACTAAATGGCGGAGCCATTGAGCTGCGTCGGTTGGGGTCAGCGCGCCCCGCTCGAGAAGGGTGGCAATGTCGCTGAGCGCATTGGCCATCGATCTCGGGACCATAGCAGGCTGCGCCTTCGGTGTGTGGCTGGCTCCTGCCACCCCGACCGGACGATCCTCCTCATCGGTTGATTTCATTCAAGCTGCCATAGTCGGTTCGCGTGGATCTGCGGGCATTGGGTTCGCGTCTCCCTCGTCGGTTATCTCGCTATGCTTAGCCGAGGTTAGCTCGGGCTCGGGGGCAGCAATCGCCTTCACCTTCGCCGGCCGAGGCTTTCGCTCGGGCAGCCCGCGGGCCTCCCTGACGCGCTCACCGACCAGGGCCTTCAGCCCTGGCACCCCCTTGCCGCCGGTGGCCGACAGGACCGCTGCAGAGGCGTGCAGCAGGGCGTTGAGATCCCCCTCCGCAGGATCCTTGCGCTGTTTAGCGCGGCCCGGCTTAACGTCGATAACCTCGCCGCCGATGCCGTAGGTGTTGAAGTAGTTGACCAGCCAGACCGGGACCGTGACGTGGGCCTCGTAGGCGGCGGCGTTGATCTTCTCGCGGAGCTCGACTGGGAAGTCCTTCACCAGCCAGGATTTCACGTTGGGGGCCATTTGGTAATGTTTACCTCGCTAAGCGCATAGCCGAGGTTAGCCGCGAATTCTTCTTGTTTGCAAGCTGCACGTTTTCCTTGCAAGCTATTGGAATTGCCCCGAGTCGCGGGGCGGCGGAGTGATCCGAATGGCCTAGAAAAGCGAAGGCCGACCCCGAAGGACCGGCCTCCCTCCCTGGCAGGGGAAAACTGACGAACTGACAGTTGTCAGTCTTCCCCAACTCCGTGCCGATTGCAAGCCTCGAAAGAGGGGGGGGAAGCTGCGTCCTGGTTGGTCGGTCTCGCGGGGAGACCGAGAGTGGACCAACATGAGAAGAACGCCGTGCTGTTCGCGGCGGATGACAGCCTGAACCCGAAGCTCCGAGGCCTGCTGCAGCTGCTGCTGTTCATCCTGGCACCGCGCAACAGTGACGAGGCGACCGCCACCGTGGCGGCGATTGCAGCGAGCTGTGGCGGCAAGGTCCGCACCATCCGGCGCTACCTGCACCAGCTGGCGGAGCTGGATTACCTCGACGTCCTCGACAACGGCGCGACGCGGCAGGGCGACCGATTCGTCCAGCGGCCGAACACCTACCGCATTCTCACCGTGGCCGAGCGCCACGCCCGGCGAACGGCGCGGGCAGCCGAGGTTGAGATCATCACGGTCACACTAGACGGCCAAAATGGCAGCCAGAGTCTTCCCGAAGAAAGTAAACCTTCTTCCTGTGCCGGTACCGCGCGTGAGGCGGCCCGGGCGTTCTGGCTGCCCTTGCTGCCAGACCCAGACGCTTCGCCCGAAAGGCAAGGCGCTCACGAGCAAGGAGGCCTGGGCTTTAGCGGGCAGGTGTGGAGTCTACGCGCGGGCCCGCTACGCTCAGCAGCAGCAGCCGCGACACCGTGCCGAGGGCGTAGCCGACCGCCGCGGCCGCCGTCACCGTCAGCACCAGGACGAACATGAAGTAGGTGAACTGGTCCCACCAGCCCATGTCACCAGCCGTCGCAGCGAGGGCACCGCCGCGGCACCGCGTCCCCGAACGCGTCTACGGCATTGCGGATAGCGATCCGCTGGTCGAGCCCGAGCCGGCCGATCGCCCGCTCGATCGCGTCCAGACAGCGGTCCAGCTCCACCGCGCGCGGATCCGGCGGCTTCACGCGGACGATGTCGGCGCTCATCTGAGGTAATCGAGCCAACGCATCAGCACGATCCCGGTCGCAAGACCGCACACATACCAGAGGACGCAGAGCCGCACCCAGCGGCGGGTCAGGTTGGCGAGGTTGGGCGCGGACGCGGACCAGGGGTATCGCGGCTCTGGCTCTCCCTTTCCTGGCATGGTCACGACAACCGCAGCCGGCGCTCTGGCGCTTTGCGCTTCCTGGCCAGCGCCCGCTTGGCCGCCTCCATCTCCATGCGCTTGAACTCGCCGGCGACGTACACCGCGTCGCCATCGCCCATCCGATCGAGCATGATGCGCCGCCGGTTGGTGTCGACGAACGCCGTGCCTGGCAGCACGAACCGGCGGAACATCCCGATGTAGGCCCTCGCATCGGCCGGGCCGTCGGCGTAGGGCACCGTCGCCGGATCCGCCCGCCGATAGATCCCCGATTCGGTCCTGGTCGCGCACCAGCCGCAATACTCGATGCGGGGCTGCGCCATCCTGACCGGTGAGTTGGGTTCTGAATCGGTCCAACAGTTGTCGCACACTGCGTGGGTCCATCGTGTCAATCTCAGTCCTCCTTATTAACGAACCTTGCGATAGCCTCGCGGTCCTCCGGATCCAACGTCCGCAACCACTGGCACATGAAACACAATGGGGGATCTGGCGTGGGGTCTTCTGCGATGGCCTGGAACACATGGCAGCCGCAGTCGGTGCAGATGAACTCGCTCATCGACTGGCCCACCCGATTGCACCCGCAAGGTAGAACGATCGGTCGATGTCAGCGCAAGTCTCGGCCCAGCCCAGCCAGAGCGTGGCGATCTCCTGGGTGGTCCTGGATCCGTACCACATAGGCACGCGTCCCGCGTCGGTGGCGACCTCGCGCTCGATCTCCTCGCCACGCAGGATGCGGTCGATGCGCTCCAGGATCTCGGCGGGAGCGAGCTGCTCACTCACGCCTCCATGCCCCACCACGTCCTGCAGCACGCCTCGCAGAATTGCGCAGCCCAGCTGTCTTTGTTCCAGATGATCAGCGGGACGAAGTCGTCGTCGAGCTCCGCATCGCAGTAGGAACAGGTTGTCGCCATCGGTTCGTCAGGGCCGCCCCACGACACCGCCGTCCAGTTGAAGCCCTGGCGCGGACGCAGGCTGTGCGACATCAGTCGATCCCAGCGAAATCGAGGATCCGCTCGGCATAGCGCGACAGCACCGTCCGTACGTCTCGGTCATCCAGCTGGGCGGCCGTGAGGGTGGCCATCATCGCTGCGGCGAAGGCCTCGATCACCAAGCCAGTCGGCTGGTCCTGCACGATCGGCGCAATCGCGTTCATCAGCTGCTCGGTCATCGCAGTGCCGGCGTCGAACTGGTCGTCGTCGTCGCTCATCCGAATACCATCTGCGGCTGTTGGGCGATTCGATCCAGCCATCGCAACATTCTCCGCTCGTTGATATCCGGCGCTGTCGCGAGGAAATTGCCGTCGGCCGAGGCGCAGCCCCACATCGCTGCAGTGCGCAGGCGGACCTCGCTGTTCACCCGGCCCATGTGCACGCCCTTGCCACGCGCCAGAGCGCCGGCGACCAGCTCACGCGCCTGGTGGGACAATTTGAACCGGGTGGTGCCGCCGATGAACAGGACGTCGAACGCATCCCATGGCGGATCGCGCAGGCCGTCCTGGGCGACCAGGGCAGCCCTGAAGCCCGCGTCCCTGATCTTGGCCAGCACTGGCTCCGACAGGCGCCATGTCGCCACAGGGTCGCCCACGACGTCGGGCGCGGGCGCGAACAGGCACGTTGAGGCGGCGTAGTGGCGGCGGCGCAGGAACTCGAGGTAGAGCCCCTCGTCATACGTGCCGGTATAGCAGCCGGTATCCGCAGCCCAGGTTCCGGCGAGAAGATCGAAGACTTGGCGCCGCCTGGGCGTGGTCAGGAAACCAAGATCGGGCCGCTTCCCCACGAGCGACATTCGGATCACTCCGCTCAGATAGATCAGGCGACGACCGTGGTGATGACGCCGCCATGGTTGCCGTATGTCGTCACCCTGGCCGCGAACGTGCGCGCCAGGAGGCAGGTGATCTCCTCCTGCGCCATGTGCTTTTCTGACGCACCGATGCGCTTCGCCTCGGCGAGCAGCTCTTCGCAGAGGATGGTGCGCGAGCTCTCCACCAGGACGTCGTAGACATCCGGCTCCTTATCGACCGGGCATCGGGCAAACAGCTGGAAGCGATATCTCGCGATCATTCCCCCCACGTCCTTTCAATGATCAGACAGGCGATCCATGCGATCACCACGAGCGTCGGCCATGCGATCCAGATCAGCTCCATCGCCTCATTCCGGCGGCACGTAATCGGGCGGCGGATAGACGGACAGGCCGCCGACGTCGATGCCTTGCTCGCGCAGGTGCTTCGCGATGTCATCGCCGAACGCCTCGTGCAGCTGCAGCAGCATCTTGGCGTGCTCGACCGGGAACATGGCGATCACCCGGCTCACATCGCGCGGCAGATGCTGCAGCACGGCGCGACGCAATGCCTTGACGCCATCAGCAGTTTTGATGGCTGCTTCGATCGCCTCATCGGTGAGGCGCCGATCCTCGGTCCGGATCTCTAGCAAGAGGCAGAACGTGTGTTTCTCGGCCATCAGTGCATCGAGCCTTTCTGCTGCAGCGACGCATGCACGGAGAGCACCTTGGAGTTGTGATCCATCAGGAACCTGTTGACCACGTAGGGGTCCATATCCCGCACCATCAGGCCCATAGCGAGCGCCAGGATGTGCAGCATGTCGCCGCAGGAAACCTGCTCCTGCTTGGCGCGATCAACGATCACGGTGACCGCGTCGACTATCTCTTGTTCGTCCATCCAGGCACCTACCTTCCCCAAAAGACAGCAACCCGGCTGGGCAAGCGTGACCTGCCCAACCGAGCCCTGCCCGGCGCGACCTCGACGGGCGCGCCACGCCGGTCCTTAACCGCCGCGACGACACCAGAACGAACCCGGCCTAGCCGGGCCCGGCCCCGCGCCGTCTAGCCGCGCCAAGACCGCCACACCGTTTCCGGCCAAGCCCCGACATGACGAACCAAACCCCGGTTCCCCTTGCCGCGACCGCCATACCAGACCGGACCCGGCCAAGCCCCGGAGCGCCCCGCCACGGCATGCGTTGCCAAGCCAGGGATTGCCCAGACCGCCACACCGCGTCTAGCCGCCGCCATGCCCGGCCACACCCAGCCAGCCTCGCCTAGACCGCCATGCATGGCCTTGCCAAACCGGGACGGGACTTACCGTGCCGCGGCCAGACCACGACCGCCGATCCGAGCCTCGCCCTGCCGAAACGAGCCTAGCCTTGTCCGCACCAGGACCGCCGCGCCTGCGTCTCGCCGTACCCTGAACGGGCCTCGCCGAGCCGCGCCGTTCCATGCCGCAACGCACCTTGTCTCGCCGCGTCACGCCCAGCCAAGACCGCCGTGACATCCAGCGCCGCATCAAGCCGTAACCTGTTGCGCGCGCCCCGAGAGCTGCTCCACCTGGAAGTGCAGCTGCTCGACCTCCCTGCCCATGCCGATCGCGTGCGCCACTTCCTTGGCCCGCCGTAGCGCGGCCAGCGCCCGATCGAACTCCGCCAGCAACACCTCGCGGGCCAACTGCTCGTCCGTGCGCAACCGAGCCGTCGAGATGTAGCCCTGCAGGGGCGCCATCGTCGGATCCCGCACGAACATCGGCGCCTTGACGACGAACGGGCTGACCGTCAGCACATACTCGTAGCTGGCGATCAAGGTCCGCGCTTCGTCGAGCCGCCACGAGGCCGCAGCCTTGCGATCGTCCCAGGTGAAATGACGATGCAGTGGCGATCGGGGCGACTTGGCCGCAGCGACGACCTCGTTCGGCGTCAGTCGCCCCTTATTGCGAGCAGCGATTGCATCCAGAGCTCTACGTGCTCTGTCGTTCATGCCGCTTCGTCCAGCTCTGGCTCATCCTCGTGGCCTGGGATCTGCGCCCCCTTGGCCTCGCGGCCGAGGCGGATGAGCTCCGCGCTGTATTCGGCCAGCTGTTCCTGCGATTCATCATCGTAGCAATCGAATTTTTCGAGTGCGCGATCCTGTGCTGCGCAACCACCCTCGCGGATGATCCGCTTGTAGTCTGCGTCAGTGGCACGGCAGAGCCGGAATTGCCCAAAGCTGCCGCTGCCCTTCTCCTGGCGCCAATCACCGATGCCGCAGAGGATGCCGCCGGCGTGCAACAGCGTGGCAATCTGCTTGGCTGTCATCAGCGGTTGCGCGAAGCGAATCGTCACCTCACAGCACCATTCAGGAATGATCGCGCGCGTACGGATGTCCGGTGTCTGCTTGATGTCGGCTGACCGCACGACCGACATCAACAGCTGCGGCACGCCGTAGATGTCGACGAATTGGCCCGGCACCCAGATGCGTCGGCCAACGCTGGTTTTGGTCGCGCCCGGCATGTCGAGCGCGGCCGTCTTGATCGAGCCCTTCAGTGCTGAGGCCGGAAAGCGCAGTCGTGTCGGCGGGTTCGGTCCCGAGTTGCGATAGACCGATGAACGATATTCTGCTGGCGGATTGTGCTTGACGTTGGCAGCGCGTTCCGCGGCATTTTTCGGTGCTGAGCCCATCAGCAGGCTGCGCTTCGCCTTCTCTGACATTCGATTGAAGATCAACGGCGATGTGCCGATGATCCAGAACTGCACTGAGCCTTCTGATAGTTCGAGGATCTTGGCCTCGGTGACGACCTTGCCTGCGCTTTTCTGTGCTGGTGCTCTTGCCATTTGTGCTTCTCCTGTCCGGTAGGATTGGCGTTCAAGTCATGCAGTCTCCCGCAATAGATCAGTCTCTTCCTGGGCTCCCCCAGGCGGTTTTGGCGGCATGAACGGCGGCAGCATGTCGACACGATCGTTGACATACTGCAGCACGCGACGCCGCTGCGGCACCGGCATGGCTTGCAGGATCGCCATGATGCGCCGGATATCGTAGAGCTCGTGGTCCCTCGCGCGGCCCATCAGCGCAGCACCAGCAGCGCAGTGCTGGCCGCTACAGCCAGGGCGAACAGCGCGAGCGCGCCATCGGTCCGCCAATCACGCAATGCTCGTCGCAGTCGTCGCTGTTTGTTTGTCATGCGCTGACACTCCTGAGTTCTGCCGCCTTCGCCTTCTCGGCATTGTTGATCCGCTGCGCGAGTTCCGGTCGCTCCATCAGCAGCCGCTTGGCCAGGGTCTGCAAAGCGGTGCCACCGGTCGCCATCTTCAGTTGCACCTCGGTCTTGGCTGCTGCGATGTCGGCGAGGATCTGCTCGGTCCGCTCCAGATCTTTGTCGGGAGCCCGCTGCTGTCCCTCGTCGACCGGCGTGTCACTTTTTGCCGTCTCATTTGAGGGCGGATCGGGGTTGCAACGTTTCCAGCTGGCGTTCAGCGCCGCGTTGATCTCCTTCGCCATCTCGGGCCGCTTCTCGACGAACCAGCGCAGCGCGTCCTGCACCTCGTCCAGTGCGATGAGGGCGTCATGATCCGCCGGCGTCGTGGTGGCGTTGAACCGCGCGATCAGCTCATCGGCCTTGGCGCGGTTCTTCGCCTCGCCGCGCAGCTGCGTGGACTCAGACTGAGTCCTGGGTGTGGACTTTGGTGGCGGCGGGGCAGGGGCCTCGCCGCGTGCCTTGGCGGCGATCGCCGCGCCCACCGCCTCATCGAGCGGCCGGTTCAGCGGGATCAGGTGCGCGTCCTGCGCATCGAGCTTGATCGGTACCGGGAAGCCTCGCGGATCGATGTCCGGGTGCTTCACCGGATCCAGTGGATACAACATGAACGACATGGTCATATCGAACATGAAGTCGCTGCCACACACCGGTTGCAGGCCGCCGTCGACCCACTCGGTTTTCTTCGGATCGTCCTTCTTCGGTCGGATGATCAACTTCGGCTCGGCGCGCAGGCAGCAGATCACATGCATATTCAGCTGTATGAACCGCTGCAGCATCGACTTGTGCGCGCGCTTCGGCTTGATCCAGGCGGTGCCCTTCACCCGTTCGCGCCGGTCCCAGTAGCCCCTGGCATCGGGGTCGCCGGCGAGCCGGTTGAGCTCATCCTCCATGCGCTCGAGCACTCCGCCGGGCCCGACGTGCTCATGGCTGACGCTGTCGAGGATCAATACTGCGGCGCCCATCTTCTGCGCCTGCTCGGCAGCGGCTGTGTATTTCTCGCTGATGAACGGCGGGTAGATGCTGCAGTGCTGGAATTCGAATTGCCCGGCATAGCGTCGGCCGCGATTGTTCTCGGTGTCAGCGAAGAAGATCTTGCCCTCTGGTCCAGCGAGCCCGCGCGCCAGGCGCAGTGCTGACATGGTTTTCCCAGCGCCTGTCGGGCCGCAGATTGCGATGAGATAGGTCTCGGCGCCCTGTACCGCTGGCGCATAGATCAGCTCTTGCGGCGCGTCAGGCATCAGGGCTCCAACATCGCCGCGACGGCGCGCTTGAGATCGCCGACCGTGAACATCGCTTCGCGGCACGGCCGCTCGAGCAGTCCCCAGTCCTCGGCGCAGAGCAGCCGCAGATTGTCGTGGGCGGGATTGGTGCCGAGCCACTTGCGGCCTTCGTCGGCAAACGGTCGCAGCGCCTCGGTGAGCACCTCCAGTCTGCGGCGCAGCTGCCGATCCTCTTTCTGCTTGCGCACCCGATAGGCGCGGTTGCGTTCCTTGCCGGTGAGCTGCGGTTGAATGTGGATCACGACTTCAGCTTCGGATCGATCACGACGCGCGTGCTGGGGCCGATGCCATCAGCCTTGGTGATGATGTCCGCCAGCGCGGCCTCGTTGTTGCCAGAGAAGATCATGATGTCGACGTCGATACCGAGTGGCCTGCCGTCGACCTTGATGAAACCATCGCCCGGCGTCCGACGCAGATAGTCGAGGTTGGCAAATGTGAGGCCGAGCACCAGCAGATGTCGGCCGTCTTTGCCCTGCACACTTGCTTTCAGCATTGCTCACCCCGCCCAGTTGTATTGATCGACGATCTTTCCTGCGATTGCCTCGTCGCGTGCGCGCTGCAGTCCCGACTGGTTGGTGGGATCCAGCCCGCGTGCCGATGCGGTGAACGCGCTCCAGTCATCGCGCGCGCCATACGCTGCATCGAGGAACACCTCCTCGTCGCTGTAGTTCGGCCAGCGATCGGTGGCCTGACACTCGCGCCACAGCTCGGCAGCCCGCTCAAACTTCGCCTGCGCGATCTCCAGGGCCTCGCCCGAGTAGCGGAACACCCGGATGCCGTGCGGCTCCTCCTCCTCGATAACGAGGAAGCGCATGCCGTCCGGTGACCGCGGGCGCACCGCCGTCACGCCGCGGGGATACATGACGGCCTGGATGTCGGCCGCGACCTCGGCAGCGCGATACTTCCAGGTCGCGGCCGACGCGATGCCCGAGGTCACCTTGAGATCCCACAGCGGTGCGGTCGGATCATCCGGCAGCCAGTCGGGCTTGCAGCGGCACCAGATCTCGCCTTCCTGCCAGATCACCGTCTGCTCGGCCTTGCCGCGGGTGAACGCGCCAGTGCGCTGCCGGAAGCGGTAGAGCTGCTCCAGGACGGCGCGCACGGTCGCAGCCTTGTCTTGGAGCAGGGGGATCTTGCCGGCCGCCCTGGCCGCGCTGCGCCGCGCCTTGGCCACGTCCGACCGCCAGCTGGAGAACGGGAACTCCGCGATCAGGTCGTCGCCCAGCAGGAACGCGGCGTGCACCGCGCTGCCGACGTCCATGGTGTCGTTGTCGTCGGTGGCCTCGGCGGCAGCGCCGTAGCGCGGGTGCGCCACCCAGGCGTGCGCCGGGGAGCGGTCAACCAGACGCTGGGCGATGCCACGATTGAGCGAGGGCCGGATGCACGGATCGGCGAGATACTCGGCCGCCGTCAGGTCGTAGATGCCGGGCTTTCGAATGCGGCGTGGCCGTTGTGCCATACCGCAGTCTGTGCAGTTTGCACGGTGAGGTCAATCGGCCGCGACATAGTTGTTGCGGAGCAGGCCGCGATGGATCTGCAGCACCGGCGCGGCGCTTTGCAACCGCACATGAAACAACGGCGGCGCGTGCGGTCCGATGATGCTGTAGTAGTCCTCACCTTCGGATCGAATGATACCGAGCTTCACATCGCCTGATGCCGTTGTGACGATGCATTCACGCTCGTTTACACTAAGCGGCAAGATCGGCCCCTGGTCTCGCGCGACAATGACCACATCGCCACGGAAATACGTCGGATAGAGTGAATCACAGGTCACCTCGAACGCGACCAGTGTTGGCCTCGGAGCCCCGTTTACTTGGCGCGCTGACATCCCTGTTGGGATTGCCACCCGGCGCACATCCTCCCCTGTTTGCATGGTTCGTATGTTCCCACCGGCTTCTATCTGGCCGACTATATCTACCAAAGTCTCGCCCGGTAAATCATCGCCAAACAAAATGAAACCTGCAGGCACATTGAAGAAGCGTGCATAGAGTTCAGCTGCTTGACGCGTGATCTCGCGCAACCCTTTCTCATGGTGTGTCATTGTCACCGGGTTGACACCGATCATTCTGGCAGTAGGAGCCAGCTTCACAAACCCGCGATCCTCACGCAGCTGCCGCAACCGATCACCGCGCGTCGCTGCAGGCCCCACAACAGTGCTTCGCTTGCGCGATGTTGTCTTCATGCTCGGTCCATCGAGCAGAAAGTCGAGCGTCACGCCGTAGAATTTCGCGTAGCGTAAGACCGCCTCCTCACCGACATGGCGCCGGTCGTTTTCGTGCCTGCTGATCACCGCGGCATTGATGCCGAGCGCGTTCGCAACATCCTGCTGCTCGAGCCCGAGACCGATGCGCACGGTGCGCAGTCGATTGCCGATCGTGGTTCGCTCTTCGACCATGGTGCTTGACCCTACCCCCTTCGCGGCGCAATCGTGCGCCATGCAATCATTTGCCGAGCTGCTATCGCTCTGGCCATCACTCGCGCGGATCGCCGCCGAGCTCGAAGTTCCGTACGACACGGTGATCGCGTGGAAGCGCCGCAACAGCGTGCCCTACGAGTACTGGACTGCACTCACGGCCTCCGCCCTGCAGAACAACCTCAAGGGCGTCACCATGGAGATCATGGCTGAGGCCGCCGAGGTGCTGCGGCGCGAACGACGCCAGCAGCGGCGCGTCAAGCGGCAAGGCAAGCCCAACCGTCATCGTCGGAACACCGGTGATGCCATCAGGATCGACGACTCCGTCGCACACTAACGACCGTGCATTCTGCACAGATTACAGGGAACGGGAGGGGACCGACAATGGCGCAGAGGTTGAAACGCGGTAATGGATCCGAGAGCACCGTCGGGATCGTGCCACCTGAGGTGGTGCTTGATGCACGTCGCGAGATCACCTCATCCAAGACCGCGCTCGAGACGGCACAGACCAACCACCGCAACACCTGCAAGCGGTGGCAGAACCAGGGCGTGAACACCAAGGCGCTCATTGAGGTCATCCAGCTTCGCCGGAAAGAGCCCGAGGTCGTCGTCTCACACTTCAAGGATGTGTTCAGGTACGGGCGCATCGAGAAGGCCGAGTTCGCGATGCAGCCGGATCTGTTCGTGGTGCGCGACACCGAGGTGACCGGCAAGGCGCGCGCGCAGCACGAGGAGTTCGAGGCCGAGGAGGCGGGCTACATCGCGGGCCGTCGCGGCTTCGGCCAGGACAGCGCACCTGGGGTGCAGGGCGAGAAGCAGAATGCGCTGTGGCTGAAGGGCTGGAAGCGCGGCCAGTCGCACATCGCCAAGCAGATGGGCAAGAACGCCCAGGTCGCCACGCGCGCCCCGCGCAAGGGCGGCAAGCCGGCGACCGGTACCACAACCGCCAACCCTGGCCGCCGGCGAGGTCGCCCTGCAGCTGCTCCGCCGCCCGCGGAAAGCGCGGAACCCAACCTGCCGCTGCATTGACCGCGCGCCGTGGTGGCGCGTGGGGGCGTGTTGTCGCTTGATCTCAGCAGCAACTGTGGCTGGGCATACGGCACACCGGATCTGAAGCTGCCAGCGGCCTGGGGCCTCTGGCTGCTCCCGCAGCGCTATCTCGGCGATCGACTGAACGCGTTCCGCAGCATCTTCGTCGATGCGGTGCTGCTCTATCAGCCCTCCATGGTGTTCAAGGAAGCACCGCTCGCGCACTTCACCGACGATCCGCTGCCGGTCATCCGCCAGCAGTATGGCCTCGATGCCTACGTCGAGGGCGAGTGCGCCGAGCTCGGGATCCGCTGCTGCGAGAATGAGCCGTCGACCATCCGCCAGGAGGTGCTCGGCTGCGGGCAGTTCCCCAAGGGCACTGTGAAACGCGTGGTGATCCGATGGGCGCAGCAGCGCGGCATCGACACCCAGAACGACAACATTGCTGACGCCTGCTGCGGCTGGGAATTCGCCGTGCGCCACGTCGTGCGCCGAGAGCTGGTGTGAGTGAGCCGTGCCTACCCACCCAAACAGGAGAACATCGTAATGACAGTCGTTAAAGTGACCGGAGGCTATCTCCGGGTCGAGGGGGTCACGCCAGGGCATCCCGATCAGGGGCTGCCCGGCATCGATGGCCCGGTCGATCCCGGCTATGGCGTCGGCATCGAGCATCCCGACCAGGGACTGCCGGGATACCCCGGCCGCCCGTCGCATCCGATCGCGCCTGGGGGAAGGCCCATCGATCCAGGCTGGGGCGTCGAGGGGCCGGTCGACCCGGGCTATGGCTGGCCGCTGCCGCCCGTGATTTCCCACCCGATCGTGCCGCCGTCGCCTGGAGAGCCGACGCACCCAATCGCGCCTGGTCGCCCAGTTCGTCCGTCGCACCCGATCGCGCGGCCGCCGACCTATCCGGTGGATCCTGACTACGGTCTGCCCTCGCCGCCGAGCGTGTGGCCACAGCCGCCGCGCCCAGTCGATCCTGGCTTCGGCGTTCCGCTGCCGATCGGCCCGGAGCATCCGATCTACCTGCCGCCTCCGGGCGTCGACAACACGTTGCCACTACCTCCAGGAGCCGTCTGGCCGCCGCTGCCTCCCAGCGTCACCGGTCAGGTGATGGCGCTCGTGTGGATCGTGGGCGTTGGCTACAGGTGGACGACGATCGACACCTCGCTGAAGCCGACGCATCCGATCACCCCGCCGTCGACGGTGCCGGAACCTACGCCGAAGTGACGCGGCTTGCAGCAGCGAGGGGGCAACCCCTCGCTGGTCTGCGGGGGAGGTTGTGCGATGGCGGTGCCGCATCTCATGCCGGTTGGCCTAACGGGCATTCCGCGCGCCGATGCGGAGATACACCGCACGATCGCGACCTTGCGCGTCGTTCAGTTCGATCAAGACCCGTTGTGGGACGCTGCGGACTCATTCCGAAAGTCGCTGATGAACTCAGCGGAAAAGCGAGAGGGCACGATCATCGAAGCCGCGATCAGGGATGCCATAGAGCAGACCTCGCACCTGCGCTTGGTGACAGTCGATCGACGGTTGCCCCGTGTGCCCGACGTCCAGTTCGAGATCCGCGACAGCGGTTGGATCGTCGCGCTCGAGATCAAGCGCGGCTCGCACCATGACTCGACCAAGCTTCGGCAGTTCCGAGATGACCTCAAACAAATACCGCCGCTGCTGCGCACGGCGTTGCCGTTGTTCCCGGCCGAATGTGTGCATTTCCACATCGTGTTCATCAGCGGCCAGCCGCCGTTGTCCGAGGGTCTGACGCTCGACGACCTCGGCAAGCTCTACGACCTGCATGCCCGGTCGCACATCCTGACGGCAAGGCAACGATATTCCGGCGCCCTCAAAGCGATCATGCGGGAGCGCGGACTATGACAGGAGGTTCCGATGCCTGACGGCAGCCAAGGCCGCATCGTCATCGACAAGCCGCACCCGCTGTCAGGCCTGTTCCCACTGATGCAGGGCGCTGCCTACAAGGCCCTGGTCAACGACATTCGCATCAACGGGCAGCGCGAGGCGATCGTGCTGCACGAGGGCATGGTCCTCGATGGCCGCAACCGGCAACGTGTCTGTCGAGAGCTTGGCCTGGAGCCGAAGACCAAGGCCTTCAAAGGCAAAGACCCGCTCGCTTATGTCATCAGTGCCAATCTGCACCGCCGACATCTGGATGAGAGCCAACGCTGCATGGTCGCGGCGCAAGTGGCGACGCTGGCGGGGAAGGGTCGGCCAGCGAAAAATGCGCCAATTGGCGCAATTACCCAGGACGATGCTGCGTCCATGCTCAATGTCAGTCGGCGCGGTGTGCAACGCGCCAAGATTGTCCGCGACAAGGGCTCACCCGAACTCATCGAGGCGGTGGAGCAGGGTGATATCGCCGTTTCCCTGGCCGCCAAGATCACAGAGCTGCCTCCCGCCAAGCAGCGCGACGTGGTGGCCGAACCGAAGACTGCGGTCGGTGCGGTCAAGAAACACCGGCGACAGCGCCGTGTCGAGGAGCTTGCGGAAAAGACCGAGCAAGCCTCGCAAAGTCTGGCCGGTGAACTCTACAGCGTGCTGTACGCCGATCCGCCTTGGCGCTTCGAGCCCTATTCACGCGACACCGGCATGGATCGCGCGGCCGACAACCATTACCCGACGATGGGCGGGCAAGACATCAGGGAGCTACCGATCCCTGCGGCCGACGACGCGGTGTTGTTCCTGTGGGCGACGGTGCCGATGCTGCCAGATGCCGTCGCCGTCATGCAGGCGTGGGGCTTCGCCTACAAAAGTCACTTCGTCTGGATAAAGGACAAGGCCGGGACCGGCTACTGGAACCGTAACCAGCACGAGCTGCTGTTGATTGGCACGCGCGGCAAGATCCCCGCACCCGCCCCAGGCGAGCAATTCCCCTCGGTCATACCGGCGAAGGTCGGCAAGCACAGCGCTAAGCCAGAGCACTTCGCCGAGATGATCGAGGAGATGTTTCCCCAACTGCAGGCTGTCGAGTTGTTCGCACGCAAGCCGCGTCTAGGCTGGAAAGTGTGGGGCAACGAGGCGCCCACATGAAGCGCGGCACGTTCATCGCCGCCCTGGCAGGCCCGGCTCGTGTGTCGGGCCTCGTCCTCGCCCAGCCGCTCCGCATGAAGACGCTGATCTTGCGCGAGCGGCCGGGCGAGCTCGCCAGGATCCTGGCGCGCGAGACGACGCGCCCGCTGCAGCTGTTATGGCCTGACCGGACGCCGGCCGTGACGGTGTTTGCTGATGTTGTTCGGGAAATGGGCGCCGCATCTGCCCTGAAACGAAACCGCCCCGCGTTAGCGCGCGGGGCGGGGTAGTGCTTTGCGGATCACCCCACCTCACGACGTTCACGGATTGTCGCGAAATGTCCACAAGCCGAACAAGTGTGCATTTAGCAATCCGACCGGGTGATCCGCAAGGCCCTGACTGAGAGTCAAGCTCGATGTCACAGCAATTTTTCGGATCGCGGCTATGAGCAACGCAGCGATCAACTGGGCCCGGCCCCTCACGCTCGCCCCGGTACGCAAGGCGGTGCTGCTCAACCTCGCAGAACGTGCCAATGCCCAGACCGGTCGGTGCTGGCCCTGCATGCGGACGATCGCGCGCGAGACGGGGTATTGCGTACGCGCCGTCCGCCTCGCCCTCCGCTACCTCGAGACGGCCGGGCTGATACGGACCCTGAGGCAGGTCGGCAGGAGGTCGATCTACTGGGTCACTTTCGGCGTCATGGTGCAGCCAGGCGCGCCCCTCCAGCTGGACCTCGATCTGCCGCAGACTGCGGCAGCTGATGCCGCACCACCCCGGAATCCAGTGCCGGGGATTCAACCCTCAAAGGATCAACCATCAGAGGAACCAGAGGAGAGCGCGCATGCGCGCGCGCCCGCGGATCCCCCCCCTTCTTCTCGATCAATTTTGCCCGAAGATTGGCGACCGAGCCCCCTCGACATCGCCTTCGCCTTGTCGTGCGGCCTCAACCCGGCAGCCATGGCCGACACCTTCGCCGACCACTACCGCGCCACCGGAGCATCACGCGCCGACTGGTCGGCCGTCTGGCGCAACTGGTGCCGGCGCGAACCATTGTTCAGCCGGAAGCGATCGAGCGGCGACAGGTTCGCCAGAAACGAGGCTGGCAGAAGCAGCGCTGCGGCCGATCTGCTGGCCCAGCTGGACGCTTACGAGGCCAATCCGGTTGACATGCCATTGCGCCTTGCACAGCTTGCGGCATGAAATGAGCATCCACGACGCCAACAAGGTCCGTGTCATCGTCCACTGGCTCGATGAGCTGGCGGTCACCGTGGCACAGCCGCGCGACACCGACTGGAAGGTCGTGCTGAAGACCTATTCCGACTTCCTCTACGTCGATTTCAACAGTGGCGCGTTCAACCGCGACAGCCTTCGTGTGGTTGCCAGCCAGAACGAATTCTTCCCGACCTATCGCACGCTGCACGAACAGCTGCATGCCTGGGTCAAGGAACACCTGCCGCCACTGCAGCCGATTGCGTTGCCTGCTCCACCGCCTCCGCCGCCTGAAGATCCGTACACCTTCGACGACGTCCTGCGCATGCTCGAGCAGCTGCGCGACCACCCGAAGCGGACGCTGATGCTCGAGCTCTACCGCGCCCAGCTCGGCCGCAACTATCCAGCCGGCCTGCCGATGCTCGATGCCTTCGAAGCGGAGCTGCCGAAGATCTCGCTGGCAACGCCCGAGCAGCTGAGCGAGGAGGCACCGCCACCGATCCCGGCCGCCACGCCGCGCTATCTGTCGACCGAGCAGCTGCTCGCCGCCTACGAAGCCCAAGGCCGCGGCGGTACCGTGCGCGCAGCGATGCTGCGGGAGCAGCTGCGCAAGCCCCGCCTCGTCAATGCCGACTGAGCGCATCGTCACGCTCCGGGCACGGCCATCAGGCCTCGCCGTCGGCATGGTGTTGGGCTCGCCCAAAGGCCGCGTGCTCTATCGCATCATCGAGGTCACCAAGCTGCGCCGCTATGGCGAGGTGCAATCACCGCGCATGCGCCTCGTGTGCCGCCGCCTGGGGCCAGGAGAGGCGCCTGACGGCGTCGAGGTGCTGCCCTGGCCGTCAGACCCCAAGAACCCGCGCAAGCCACGCCAGGGCCCCGTGGAACGGCTGCGCCGTTCTCCGCCCGAGATGGCGCTCCTGATAGCCGCAAGCAGGCGTGCTGACCGCCTGCAGCTCGAGGCCCGCCGCAAGGCCCGCAAGCGCCATCACCACGGTGGCGTCGATGTCGGCCCCTCGGTGCGTCTCGAGGCAATTATCGACTTCGACGGCAAGGTGATCCGCGAGGCTGACGTCAGCGTCGACACCGTACGGGATCCCGCCCAGCCGCAGCGCATCATCCGCCGGGCGGTACGCGCGGATCCACTGCTCGCGTTGGAGCGTGCCGGTTCGATCACCGGCCGTGGGGCCGACGCTGCAGAGACGCTGCGGAGCTACCTGGAGGCGATGACGCCGGCACTGGGACAGAGCGGCGGCATGTCGGTGCACACGCCGCCCTTCCTGCGCGCACCGATCAGCAGCGTCAGCATAGACGCCTGCCGCACCACCCGGCGCGCCGCTGCAGCGCTCGGACCGCTGCACTGGGAAGCGGTGCTGTGGGTCTGCCTGGGCGGCACCGTCAGCGGGTATGCGGGCTATCGCTGCATGCGCCTCGCGCTCGCCGGCGAGCTGGTGCGCGACGGCATAGCCAAGCTCGCCGATCACTTTGAAGGAGCAAGCGTATGCGCGCGTTGATCATGTTGGTGAGCGACGATCTGCTGGGCCGCATCGAGCGCTGCGTAGCGCCCGAGCATCGCGTCCGCGCGCAACGCTCACTCACCGACACCCGGCTGGTCGAACTCATCGTCGAAGGGCCGATGCTGCCCGAGGTGGTCGAAGGACTGATCAAGCGCGGCGACATCGAGCTCACGATGCACACCGACGAAGACGACAGCGTGATCTGGCTGGAGGCCTGCTGGCGTATCTTTGAGCCCGGCGAGACCGTCAGGTCGGCGACCTGGGAGGTCGGCCGCTGGCAGTCGCTGCCCGAGATGATGGAATTCATGCGGTGACGCCGCCCACGTTCGCGAAGCTTGGTGTGACTGACGCACGCATCGCGGTGAACCTGCGGATCTTCCTCAACAGCGTGCCGCAGCATGGCGTGCTCGAGTACGACACCAAGGCTGGCTACCTCGTGCGCTACGCGATGGAGGTGCTGCCGGGGCGCACATATCCGCAGATCAAGATGCACGGCGATGAGGTGGTGACCGAGCGCGTCGAGGGCATCGTCGAAGTGCTGTGGCGGGACGAGCCCGTTTGAACCGTGGCGCCTACTACAACGAAAGCAATCGATACTGCGCCGCGTGGCTCCGCAACCTCATCCGCGCAAGGCTCATTGCTCCTGGCGTTGTCGACGTTCGAGACGTGCGGGACGTGCGGCCAGCCGATCTCGATGGGTACCGACAGGTGCATCTGTTCGCCGGTATCGGGCTCTGGTCGTGCGCTCTCCGGATGGCTGGCTGGAGCGACGATCGCGCCGTCTGGACGGCCTCCTGCCCATGCCAACCTTTCAGCCAGGCGGGCGGTGGCGCTGGGGTATTTGACGATCGCCACCTCTGGCCAGCGGCTTTCTGGCTCATCTCCCAGCACACGCCTCGCACAGTGTTTGGGGAGCAGGTTGCAAGCCCTGACGGCGTCGAGTGGCTCGACATTGTATCGGATGACCTGGGTGCATGCGGCTACGCCTGCGGGCCGGTGGATCTCCCGGTTGCGGGTGTCGGTGGTCCCAACATCCGACAACGGCTCTTCTGGGTGGCCGACGCCGACGGAGGGCGATGGGGACAGCAGCGGATCAAGGAGCTTGCCGGGCAGCAAAGCGCGCCCAGGTCTGAGCCTGACGGATGCAGCACTCCTGGCGGGCTGGGCGACACCGAGCGCGCGCGATTACCGGACACCGAACCACAAGACCTATGCGGAGCGGGACGGCGGTGCGAAAGGCGAGCAGTTGCAGAACCAAGTGGCACACTTGGTCCCTGGCGCGAGCTTGAATGGATCTATTGCCGCGACGGACGGCGGCGGCCTACTCAACCCGGAATTCAGCCGCTGGCTGCTCGGCGTCCCGGCGACGTGGCAAAGCTGCGCGCCTACGGGAACGCGGTCTCTCCGATCGCCGCGGCCGCGGTGATCAGGGCGTGGATGACGCTCTAATCGCTCCGCGGAATATCGCCGAATAGCCGTCTGAGGGTGGCCTGCTTGGCCTCGCTCTCGCGCAACGTAGGCGTCGCCTCCTCCATTGTGCGGAACCGCGTGCGACCGATTTCATAAACCCAGGTCTCGGCTTTCGCGTTGCACAGGCTGCACCACGGATTGATCGTTTGCTCCTGCAGCGCCGCTTGCACGGCCTGTCGCAATGGCGATGCGATGCTCACCATCGCCTCCTGGCCACTGTTGGCCTCGCCGGCGAGCGCCAGGATCGCATGCCGACCAGGGCACAGGCATTGCGCCACCCAGACGCGTTTCATAAGTCGCACTCACCATGGATCGGGCAGGCCGCCTCAAGCATGCGTTGCGATGCCGCCTTATCCTCGGCGTCGCGTGCCAGCTCACCCTCGGTCAGCGGCCTCCGGTGCATGATCTCGGCTTTCCGATCGAGGCGCGCGATCTCCATCTCTAAATATCGCTCGTAGCAGATGCGGCGGCAGATCCGGCGCGTGTACTCCGACACGCTCATTGCTGCTGCACCCCGTTCACAGTCATCCGCTTGGCCATGCTGCGCGCGTCGTTGTCCTGGTCTTCATCACGTCGCACGCCCACGCCTCTGACCTCGTGCCACTGGCCTGCCTTGTCGAAGGGCGGAGGGAACACGACAAGCGCGTCGCTGCTGTTCCAGCGGACGATGGTGGCAAGCTGCCACTGCTCGGCCATCCGCAACATGAACGCGCGCAACTCAGGTGCCCTCCAGGCGTCGCGGTATGCCGGATCGCACCACACGGTCACCACGTTGACGCGGCGCGTCTCACCGGTGCTCTCGTCGGCCATCAGGTCGATGTGGTCGGGCACGATGTCGATGACGTAGTGGGCCCGATCGGGCCTCGGCATTCCTTCGGTCGCTGTCCGATCCGACACCCATCGGCACGACCATGTGCGGCAGGCGTATGGACGGGTGGCGTAGATCGCGCATCCCTTGCTGTGACGCTGATGCTCGCATCGCTGATTGGCGGGCTTGTCGAGTACTGGTAGGGGCAAAAGTTTGCAGCACAACGAGCATGAGCCACACACGCGCCCGGTGCCCTTGTCGTCGAACGTGAGCGTCAACGTGCCGTCCGGTGCCTCGGCGTATGTCATGTGGTCGCCGCCCAGCTGCAGGCGTCCCTCGGCCCACTCACGCTCGCGCTGGAAGGCTTTCCCAAACCGCATCATGTCGCTCATCACTCGATCCCTTCGATCCATCGGCGCACCGCGGGAACGCCGCCGGTAGCGGTGCGCGGTCATGATTGCCGCGCCGCGAGTCGGAGTAGGTCAGCCGTCACCTCGTCCTCTGTGCGATCGTAGATGTCAGCCACAAGGCAGGCGGTGACACTGGGAATGCCGCAGCCGTCTTCGTCCAGCCAGCCAGTGTCATCGTTGTCCACTATCCACTCCAGCGCGCGGCTGTAGCTCATCGTGGAGCGGCGCTTGGTCATGGCGTTATGCGCGCGCCGGCGCTGACTTGCCGCAGGCGGCGAGGAATCCGGCTCATAGCAGGTGTCTCGCGAGCAGACCGCCGATGATGGCGCCGATCACGCCGACAGCGAAAACCCATGGTGCCATGCGCCAGTCGCGCCACAGCTTGTGTTCCTCGGCGCGTAGTTTCTCCGCCTCGCGTTCCAGCTTGTGCCGTTCGGCGCCAAACTTGATCGTCTCAGCGAACAGCTTGTTGGTCTCGGCTCGATCGCGATCGATGCGCGCCAGCTCGGCGCGGAGGTCCAACTCCGTCTGGTCGCTCATGATGATCGGGCCTCGCGTTGCTGGATGCGCTCGAGCTTGCGCTCAAGGCGGTTGATCTGAGGTTGGCGCTTGGCCAGCTCGCGGCTGTCGAGGTCGCCAAGGAAGGTCGCCTGCTTGATCTTGCACCGTAGCGACGGGCACACCATGCGCGCCCGCAACGAGGCCAGATCGCGCAGCCTTGCGATCTCGACGCGGATCTCGTCGGGCGTCATTGGATGCTGCCTTTCCATAGCGGGTTGATGCTCCACAGCGCCTTAAGATCGAGGCACGCATCACGCTCGCGTATCATCATCTCCCTCCGCACGCGGCCGACCTCCAGCAGAGGCAGATCCCCGCTGGCGTTTCCGAATTGGCGGTCAGCGAGACGGCGTGCCGCGCGCTGGAACTCGTCGGATGTTACGCAGCCAGAGCCGCGAGATAGGGCTAGCGATGGGTCAGGATCCGGGGTTACGCCAGCAGAGCCCCACACAATGAGCGCCAGCACGCCACCAAAGATACAAGCCGCCCCGATCCCGATCTGGCCTCCTAACGAGGTCGTGGCAGAGGGCGCTCCTGAATGGCCCATTCTAACTGGCCCGGTGTCCACCAGCTTGGTTGGAGCACGCGGAGCATCGAGCCCCGAATGGCCCATTCTAACTGTCGTGTTGTTCATAGTTTCAATCCTGATAGCCGCTTGTGGGGGTGATAGCCGCATGTCGGGGGAGCTAATCGATCGCTGGTGCTGGGTTCTTGCGGTGCGCGTCCGCCAGTACCTGCAGCCACTGCGCGACCTCGTCGGGCACCGGATAGTCGCCGGCCGCCCATCGCCGTATGCGTGTCGGTGGAACGCCAAGCCGATCGGCGGCGCCTCGCAGCGTCCAGCCGATCAGATCGAGGCAGCGGGTGAACTGCCTGGGCGTCACGCCACGCGCGCCCTGGCGCGCAGCTGTGGCCTCGGGTTCTGTTCCAGGTAGGCCGTCAGCCCCTCCAGCCAGTCGGAGACGTCCTGCGGGATGTCCAGCTTGCCAGATGCCCAGCGCCGCACCGTGCGGTCGTCAGCGTTGATCCAGCCCGCGATATCGCGGCTGTTCATCGCCAGGACGTCGAGCGCCTGCCGGAAGCGTTCGGCCGTCATCCTGATAGCCGCGCGTGGGAGTGGGCTGTCGATGTCGATCGCCGCACGCGGCACCGTCAGCTGAACCTCGCTGCCGCGCTTCGGCGTTTCGAGGCGTGGCGCGAGCGCCAGGGCGTCTCCAAGTGTCAGGACGTCGTCGCACTGCACGAAGCCAGTGTCGACGTCGCTGTGGCGCCCGATGTACCAGTCAGGCTTCTCAACGTCGCCATCGAGCCCGTTATCGATCGTGCAGATCCACAGCGTGCTGCCGTCGTTGGTCGCACGCATCCACGCCCAGCAGCCGCCTCCGGTTGGTTGCGCTGCGTAGCCGTGCGCCAGGATCACCTTGCGCGCCGAATGCTCGCCGGGGTTCAGCTCGGCGAGCACTTTGATCGGCGTGTTGAGCGGGTGGAGATGCACCACATTGCGCGCTGAGCTGCGTGCAGGCACCTGTATATGCGTGTCGTCCGACAACGGCAGAAAGGCGGTAGTGTTCCAACGGAACGTCTTGCCCGTGCTCAAGTCGGTCGTCGTGCGGTAGCCGCATGTTCCGGATAGCCGCGCGTGGTCCCCGATGCGTTCGATCATGTCGCCCCCTGAGAGTTGCTGATCGAAGGTGTGATCGAAATTAGGCCAGCCTGGAACACGACATCGACCGCGGCGCAGGTTGGGAATGCGTCGTGCACGTCCTGGCCGCTGATATCGATGATGGGCTTCCCGTCCGGTCTGCCCGACACCTTGCGTGCGGTGCCCTCGCCCTCGGTCAGCGTCAGTGTCATCAGGCCCAGCGTGGCCGGTGACCAGTAGCGCGCGCCCGGGATGAACCCCGCCCGCGTCAGACGCGGACCATCGATCCAGATCCGCCGGCGCCCACGGTTGAGGCCGACCTTGAAGGTTGCGCGCTCGGTCATGACCGCGCTCCCTTGCAGCTGATGCGCGAGGGATCCGGCGCCAGCCTCGCGCCATACAGCGCCTCCTGATAGCCGCTTGTGGGGGTGGTCGCCGCGCGTGGGGCGTTGATCTCCGCATCCACGAGTGCCTGAATTTCGGCCGCCACCGAGAACGCGTAAGCGGTCGGTCGGTCGTGGGCCAGCGCCAGGGCGGCGCGCAACCCCCGCAGGTAATCGTTCTCAGGGAGCGGGAGCGGCGGCGAGGGCGCATCGTCCAGCTGCCAGTCCGCCGTCCGCCGTGTGCCCTCAGGGGTCACGTAGGCCAGCCAGACCTTGGGGTTGTTGGCCTCTTTGCACCAAGCGACTTCCATCGCCTCGCTATGCAGCTTGCAGTGCCTCTGGGCGGCCTTCAGGGCGCGTTCGGCGCTGCTGTAGTAGCGATGCGGCGCACCGTATCCGCCGGTCTTAATCGTGCAGTAAAGCGACATGGTTGGGGTGGTCCCTCTGAAGTGGTGAGGCAAAGTGCCTGCACCGATGGATGTTATGGCGCGATATGCGCCACCCTGGCAAGTGTCCTGGCGCAGGGGAAAGCCAGCGCCGCAGCGCTGGCAGACCTCCTCGTCCGGATAGCCGCTTGTGGGTAGATCAGGCCTCGGCCGCCTCAACGGTGAAGCTGTCGCCCGGGTAGATCAGGCCACACTCTTCGATCATCTCGACGAGGGTTTGCGCGACCGTCTTCGCCGCGGCCTCGTCCTGCGGGTCGACGACGTCAACGACCCTGGTGTCGAGCTCTCCGCCAGGGTTGCTCATGCGGACTGTGACTTTCATAGCGTGGTCTCCGTTAGATGGTTGTGGGGGGTGGGTTGTCGTGGTGAACCGCGGCAAGGCACTCCAGCCATTGCGCGACGGCCTCAGGCACCGGGTAGACCCCGGCTGCCCAGCGGCGGATGCGGATCTCTGTAACGCCCAGGCGATCTGCTACGCGCCGCATGCTCCAGCCGATGGCTGTGAGGCATTCTTGAAAGCGTTCGGGTGTCATGGATGGCCCCTCAAACGAACGTGGCGCCGTGCCACGTCAGATCCGTCCAGATCCGGCCAAGCGCATCACGCGTGACCGTCGCCACGAGCTCATCCTGGCGACGCTTAGCGGTCTGGGTGGTCTGCGCGATCTCCACGCGGATGCCGCGGCGAGCGGCGTGCCAGCGTGCGAAATGCTCGGCCTCGTCGAACGTGGCGCGCTCGCCGAGGTAGCAACGGCCGGTGACGGAAGTCATGTCGTGGATGTCGAAACGGATAGTGGTCTTCATTGGGGGATGTCCCTCTAAATCGGGCGAGGCATGATCGCCTGCACCGCAGGAATTACATGGCGCATAATGCGCCGCAGTTCAAGTTCTAAATCGATCCGGATAGCCGCATGTCGGGGGGTGTTCCGGATAGCCGCGCGTGGGGGGTTCTTCGTGATAGCCGCTTGTAGGGGGGTGGGATCCTGATAGCCGCTTGTAGGGGGGGCGCCAGGGTCGGGCCCATGGCGTGCCTGTCGACCAGGGTCGGGCCCATGGCGTGCCTGTCGCCAGGGTCGGGCCCATGGCGTGCCTGTCGACCAGGGTCGGGCCCATGGCGTGCCTGTCGACCAGGGTCGGGCCCATGGCGTGCCTGTCGCCAGGGTCGGGCCCATGGCGTGCCTGTCGACCAGGGTCGGGCCCATGGTCGGGGCGTACAAAGCAAAACGCGCCAAGTGTGGCGCGTTCCGCAGTAGGCCTAGGCGACGCGGGAATCATGCTGCAGATTGCCATTCCGCGTCGTACCGGTCCGCCAGTACCGCAAGGCTACCGTCGGACATGCGCATGGTGCGAAAGTATCGGCACGCGTTGAATCCAATGTGGCACATGTCGGACTCGTACTGGCACGTATCATCTGTGTACGTTCGGCCTAGATCGATACGCGCGGCATGCAACAAGGCCTTGCATAGGCCTTGCATGGCGCGACTCTGATCGACATCCAACGGAGTCCAGTCAATATCGACGTCGACGTACCCATAGGCGGTACCGCGCGCGCCACGGACTCTCACCTTGCCCTTACCGAAAGCGGACTCAAGTGTCCGCTTAATCGCGCGATTGCGTTCTGCCATGCTCATCTTGAATCTCCGGGGAGGGGGTTATCTGCAAGTACGCGTTGCGCGCGTTCAAACGTGCGGACCGCGCGATTGTAGGCCTTGACCGCAGAGTCCTTGCGCTGCTGTGCAATTCGATTGCCGATGTCTGCAACGGACATGGTCAAGTGTCCTGCAGCAACGCGCGCAAGGTTGCGCGCTATCACTGCGGAACAATCAGAGGCCTCGCGGGCATAGTGCGACATGGAGTCCAGAGCATTAGCGCTAGCGCGCGTGGCGCGGACAATGGCGATAAGGTTTGCCATTATGCCGCGTCCCGCACGAATCCAGACTGGTCGCGCCTTGCCTTGCCCTTTGCCTTGAGTCCGACAATGACTCCGACATCATCCAAAAAACGCAAGTCGGAGTCGTCACCATTAACGACCGGCCGAGTCTCACCATCGATGGTATAGGTTGCGGGCAAGTCTGCTGTGCGGAAAACTACAGCAACGTTGCCACCATTGCGCAACCATGCTCCCGCGGCATTGTCATTGCCCGCACTAAGGGAAAACGTGACATGGTACGTTGGACGTACGCGCTTAGCGCGCGATGCAACCTTGGTATAGTCGTACCGTTTCAAACCAAGCGACTCGGCGAGTGCGACGGTGCTAGGCGCGAGTCCGTCAAAGTCTAAGTCTGACGTACCGTTAAGGCGCAAAGCAGCGCCCATGCCCTTGCGTTCCGCATTGCGGGCAAAATTCCGCAGCTCCCTTTCCAACTGCGCCAGGAATGCCGCGCGATCAGAGAACAACCAACGAGTCCGCGCCTTGCGTGCCTCCTGAATCGCGTTGGTTGTCTCACCCTTGCGAATAATGCCGCCATGGCCAGCGGTGTTAAGGCACGCAATCTCGCAACCGTCGGCATTAGGGCACACATTCAAGACGTGGCCAGACTTGCCCGTGACAGCAGCGCTGGTATGCGGCGCAAGGTGAAGCACTGCGGTCAAGTACCCTTTCTTTTCACCCTTTACGGCCTTCGGTTGCGACGCGCCAAGTGTAAGTAGTCGCTTCATTTGGGGAGTTCCCTAGTAATCGCGTGGCACAATCGCCAGCGCTGTGGAGTGTATATGGCGCAATGTGCGACGCGGTCAACCATGCAATCGCATAATCGCTAGGATTTCCGCGCTTTTCTCCGATCGGGCCCGATCGGGCCCACCGCCGCTCTGGCTCGCGGCGAGCGCGTCGAGCTGCGTGGCTTCGGCGCCTTCACCGTGAAACGCCCAAGGTGAGACCTGGTCGCATATCACGAAAAAAACGGCGGAATTCCGCCACTTTTCCCTCGAGCCCCTAGGGGGGTCGAAAAGTCTGGCGCCCGGGGGCCGCCAC
>DATJJM010000007.1:0-2854 GCA_035492535.1 Acetobacteraceae bacterium
CGGCGTCGTCGGTGTGATACGGGGCAACCGGGATACTTCGGGTCGCATCATCGGCTTACGTGCCGACATGGATGCACTGCCCATCGTCGAGGCGACCGATGCGCCCTGGGCATCGACCAAGCCAGGAATGATGCACGCCTGTGGGCACGATGGCCACACCACGATGCTTCTAGGCGCTGCACGGCATCTTGCGGAGAGCCGGGCCTTTGATGGCACCGTGATCGTGATCTTTCAGCCTGCGGAAGAGGGCGGCGCTGGCGCCAAGGCTATGATCGATGATGGCTTGCTAAAGCAGTTTCCGCTGCAGGAGGTGTACGGGATGCATAACAAGCCGGGCTTGCCGCTCGGCCAGTTCGCGATTGCCGCAGGCCCGATCATGGGTTCCGTGGATGAAATCCGCATCCGTGTTGAAGGCGAGGGCGGTCACGCTGCGCTCCCGCACAACACGGTGGACCCCATGACTGTGACCGCGGCGATCATTCAGGCGGTGCAGTCCATTGTTTCCCGCAATATCGATCCATTGAAATCCGCCGTCATTTCCCTGACAACGATCCATGGTGGCGATGCATTCAATGTCATCCCACCCGTCATCAAGCTCACCGGGACCGTGCGTACGCTGGATCCGTCTGTGCGTGATCAAGTGGAAGTGCGGCTGCGCAAGACCGTGGAGAATGTCGCGCAGGCTTTCGATGCAAAGGCAGAGATCGACTATATCCGTATGTATCCCGTGACGATCAACGACGCCGACAAGGTGGCTCTTGCCGCCGATGCGGCGGCCGCAGTCGCCGGGGATGCAAATGTTGATCGTAACCTGCCAGCGAGCATGGGCGGCGAGGATTTCGCATTCATGCTGGAGCAGGTGCCGGGCGCAATGATCTTTGCGGGTAACGGTCCTTCCGCAGAGTTGCATCACCCCAAGTATGACTTCAACGACGACCTCATTCCATGGGGCTGCTCGTACTGGACGACCCTGGTGCGGCAGCGGCTCGGAAGCGCCGCTGCCTGAGTTCTGAAACAGAGGCCTAAACTGAGATGGTAACCAATCGAGTGCCTGTGGGCACGGGACTGTTGCGGCAATTCGGCGACGGGATTCGTTCGTCGACGATTATCGAGCGTCTTCAGAACGGTTTGATAGGCAAGGACGCCGCAGTTGAAGGGCCATTTGGCAGCAAGCCGCTGCTTTATGCGGACTACGTGGCGTCCGGGCGATCGCTGCTTCAGGTCGAGCAATTCGTGATGGATCACGTGCTTCCGTACTATGCGAACAGCCATACCGAGGCGTCGTACTGCGGTGGCTTCATGACGCGTATGCGGCGCGAGGCACGGAGTGTCATTGGCGAGCTATGCGGGGCCGACGACCGTTACGCCGTCATTTTTTCCGGTTCGGGCGCCACGGCTGGCTTGAACCGGCTGGTGACGTTGCTGGGGGTCAGCGCCGCGGTCAGGTCCGGCAAGCGCGCGCGCGTGATCATTGGTCCTTACGAGCACCATTCGAATATTTTGCCATGGCGCGAAAGCGGAGCAGAGATCGTCGAGCTGCCTGAAAGCACGAATGGCGGACCGGACGTTGCGGCGCTCGATCATGCCCTGAGCGATGTCGCGGATATTGGATGCGTTGTTTGCACGTTCTCGGCGGCATCCAACGTCACAGGCATCATCGCCGACGTGCGCTCTCTCACGCGCAAGGTCAAGGCGGCGGGCGCCAAGATGGTTTGGGACTACGCCGGGGCCGCTCCCTACCTGCCGATCAACATGGCGCCGGAGCCGGGCGCGGAGATCGACGCGGCCGTTGTTTCACCACACAAGTTCATTGGCGGGCCCGGTGCTTCCGGCGTGCTCATCGTACGCCGCGATGCGGTCGTTGCCGCGAAGCCGAGCTGGCCGGGCGGCGGAACGGTCAAGTTCGTTTCCGCCACCCAGCATGATTACAGCGACAAAGTCGAAGTTCGGGAAGAAGCAGGAACGCCCAATGTTGTGGGCGATATCCGTGCCGCGTTGGCCTTTCTGGTCAAGGATGCCATCGGCGCGGAGTACATGCAGAAGCGCAATGACGAATTGGCTCAACGCGCGATCGAAGCGTGGCGGAATTGCCCCTCAATCGAGTTGCTGGGCTCGCTCACTGCGCGAAGGTTGCCGATCTTTTCCTTCAGGATACGGAACGGGAGAGGCGGGTATGTCCATCAGCAACTCGTCACCCGCATGTTGAGCGATCGATTTGGCATTCAGGCCCGCGGGGGGTGTGCGTGCGCGGGGCCCTATGCCCTGCGTCTCCTTGATATCGATGCGGCCGAATCGGAGCGGATGCGACAGGCCATTCTGGCCGGTGATGAAATGATGAAGCCCGGATTCACCCGGCTCAATTTCAGCGTTCTGCTTTCCGAGGAGAAGGTCCAGTTGCTGCTCGATGCAGTCATCGAACTGGCCGGAGATGCGGCAGGGTTTGAGTCGCGCTACGATTTCGACAGCAACCATGCTATTTTCTATCCGAGGCCACCCCACGGGAAGCAATCGCTATCTATCGAGAATTGACGGCGTTGAGGCGCCCGGAGAATTTCCGGGAGGAAGCTAGCCGCTAAGCGCCGCCGGCGAGATGCTGCGCTTGACCACGCTGCGCATCGCAAAGCTGGAGTGCAGCCGGGCCACGCCCGGCATCCGCGACAGGTGTTGTTTGTGGATGCGCTCGTAGTCTTCCATATCGCGCGCCTGCACCTGTACAAGGTAGTCGTCATTTCCTGACATCAGATAGCAGGACACGACATCGGCACATCTCGCGATTTCCTTTTCGAATGCGGCGAGCGCGTCCTCGTTCTGGCGATCGAGGGTGATGTGCACGAGCACGGTCATCAGGAAGCCG
>DATJJM010000008.1:0-8514 GCA_035492535.1 Acetobacteraceae bacterium
GACCAGTGCGCGGCACCCTACCTTGTTGAGGGCGTATTCCAGTTCCGCCAGCCGGTATGCGGGGTTGATGTTCACCAGGATCAGGCCGGCTTTCGCGGTCGCGAACTGCGTCACCACCCACTCGGCATTGTTGGGTGACCAGATGCCGATGCGCTCGCCCGGCTTCAGCCCCAGCGCGATCAGTCCGGCGGCGAATGCATCAACCCGCTCGGACAGCTCACGGTAGGTCCATCGCACGTCCTGCTGGCAGGCGATAAGCGCCGGGCGATCACCGCAGCGCGCCACGGTACGGTCGAGACAGTTGCCGATCGTTTCACCGAGCAGGGCGACAGTGCAGGTGCCATGCGCGTAGCTGGGCGCGGCGGTAGGCATGAACGTGGCTCCCATGTTGATCCCCGGGTCAAGCCCGAGGACATGCCCCCGGGTTAAGCCCGAGGGCAGGTTCTCGCAAGATATTGGGCCGTTTCGCCCCCACATGGCCAGAGCCGATTGGCGGCGCTAGTCTGCCGCCCCCGCAGAAGGAGAGCCCGACATGGAAGACATCGTCATCGTCTCCGCCGCCCGCACCCCGGTGGGCAGTTTTTCAGGTGCGCTGGGTGCGCTGTCCGCGCACGAACTCGGCACCGTCGCGCTGCGGGCGGCCTTCGAGCGCGCCGGCGTTGATGCGTCGGACGTGGATGAGGTGATCCTGGGACATGTGCTTGCGGCGGGCGAAGGCCAGAACCCTGCGCGCCAGGCCGCCCGCGCCGCCGGCCTTCCTGATGCCAAGACAGCATTCGGCATCAACCAGGTGTGCGGCTCGGGCCTGCGCGCCGTTGCGCTTGGCGCGCAGCAGATCCGCACCGGCGAAAGCGCGGTTGTGGCCGCTGGCGGCATGGAGAGCATGAGCACCTCGCAGCATTCGGCCTATCTGCGCACCGGCCAGAAGATGGGCGGCGTCGAGTTCATCGATACGATGCTGAAGGACGGGCTGTGGGACGCGTTCCACGGCTACCACATGGGCAATACCGCGGAGAACGTTGCCTCCAAATACCAGATCACGCGCGAGCAGCAGGACCAGTTCGCGCTCGGCTCACAGCAGAAGGCGAGCGCCGCACAAAAGGCCGGCCGGTTCAAGGACGAGATCGCGCCTGTGACCGTGAAGACGCGCAAGGGCGAGACTGTTGTCGCCGACGACGAATACATTCGTCATGACACCAGCATGGAGACGATGGCGAAGCTCCGTCCTGCCTTCAGCAAGGAGGGCACCGTGACGGCGGGCAACGCCTCGGGCATCAACGATGGCGCCGCCGCCCTGGTGCTGATGAGCGCGACCGAGGCGGCCAAGCGTGGTCTGAAGCCGTTGGCGCGCATTGCCGCATTTGCGACCGCGGGTGTTGATCCGGCCGTGATGGGCACCGGACCCATCCCTGCGACCCGCAAGGCATTGGCCCGGGCCGGGTGGAAGGTGGACGACCTCGATCTGATCGAGGCCAACGAAGCGTTCGCGGCGCAGGCGCTGGCGGTGAACAAGGACCTGGGCTGGGACACCGACCGCGTCAACGTGAACGGCGGCGCGATCGCCATCGGCCATCCGATCGGCGCGTCCGGTGCACGGATCCTGACAACACTGCTGCACGAGATGCAGCGGCGCGATGTTCACAAAGGCCTGGCCACGCTGTGCATCGGCGGAGGCATGGGTGTCGCGATGTGCGTGGAGCGGTAGCGCTGCACCCAGGAGTGCGTGATTTTCGACAGGGGGCAGGGCAGCGCTGACGGCCCTCTAGGACGATGGTACCCGGCCTTTGACGGCATTGGCCCGCGCGCCAGTGGTGATTCGGCCATGCGCATCGACCGGCAACTTCGCCTGCACGCGCTGTCTCACTTGGGCGAGGGTGTCCGGCGGCAGCATGGACATCATGGCACGCGAACCGCCGGTGCCGATGCTCTTCGTCCAGAACTCGTGAAAGTTAGCGAAGGTTCGCTGCACGGTAATTTCCCGTGTTTCGATCGCCTGCAGACCAGCTCGCTGCCATGCATCACGCAACGCGTCCATACGCGAGACCGGGGCACTCGGAGGGGCAGGCGGCTCAAAGCCCATGGCGCGCACTTCCTCCCGGATCGGTTCGAATGGGAAGCCGCCACCTGTTATGTCCCAGGCATAAGCGGCGACCATGCCGCCGGGAGTGACCACGCGCACCATCTCAGCGACGCCCTTGTCGGGATCGGGCAGGAAGAAGATCACCAGCGCCATCACGGCCGCGTCGAACCGGTTTTCGGCGAATGGCAGCGCCATCGCATCGCCTTCCTGAAACGTTGCCCCATGCGCACCTGGCCGCTGGCGTGCGAAGGCGAGCTGCGCACTGGACGGATCGACTCCTTGCATATCATTGGGCGCAAAGCGCTGGACCAGCAGCTCGGTGAATGCGCCACTGCCGCATCCGACGTCGATCCAACGCAAACCGGTCGCCGGCGCCAGCCAATCAAGGAAGACGTTGCCGGCGAGCAGGCTCCATCGACCCATGCCCTCTTCGTAAGCAGTCCCATCCTCAAAACGAATTTCCGGAATTGCCATGTGTCCCTACTGCTCCTTCTGCCGCAGATAATGCCGATGCGCCTTGGCACGGTTGCCGCAAGCGCTCATTGAGCACCAGCGACGGTTGCCGCCTTTGCTGGTGTCGAGGAACAACCAGCCGCACGCCGGATTGGCGCACTGACGTACGCAGGATAGCTGTGGCCCGACCAGAAGGTCGGCGGCCGACCATAGCACGGGTGCCAGCAGCGCTGTGATCCAAGGTTTGGGAGAGCCCACATCCCAGCCGTTGATGTGCACGCGCTGGCGCAGCGGTGCTTCCGCCAAAGCAGCATTCAATGCGCCCATGTCGTCCTCGGTCGGCGCGCGCCCGTTCGCCGCCGCGGCAAAGCAGCGATGGATGACCTCGCGCAGCTCGATTCCCCTTTCGTGCAGCGCTGCCGATCGCTCGAAGCGCTTCACCAGCGCGGCCGGCAAGTGCCCCGCCTTCGCCGCCCATCGCACCACATCATCGGCCGAATTCAACTCTTCGGTCGGCGCGGCGGTGCCGCGCCAATAACGCGTATTGGTAAACGTCAGGCAGAGATCGGCCGCGGGCGCGGGGATCACCTCGTCGGTCCGGTGGGGCATCGCGTCTAACCATATAGGAGGTTGACTCTTAACCGGCAAACTGGTTACGTACTAACTGCCAAACCGGTTAGAAGGAGAGAAACGCATGATCGCCCATGTCTCGATCGGCGCGCGCGATGTCGCCCGTGCTCGCAGCTTCTACGATGCGGCCCTGAAACCGCTCGGCTACACCTGCCTCAGTGCCGACGAAGGCTCGCTCGGCTATGGCGCGAAGGCGCCGGAATTCTGGGTGCTGCGTGCCGAGCATCCCGTGCCGCCCGACGATCACTCCGGCCTGCACTTCTGCTTTACCGCGCCGGACCGCGCCTCGGTCGATGCGTTTCACAAGGCTGCGCTGAAGACCGGCGGCAAGGACAACGGCAAGCCGGGACTTCGGGCTGATTACGGTCCGAACTACTACGCTGCCTTCGCGATCGACCCTGATGGCTATCGGATCGAAGCCTGGTGCGGCAAGAAAGCCTAACGACGTGCGCTGTCGGTTTCTCCCGCTGGTGCTAGGATCGCAGGGTCCAGGCGTCAGCAAGGGAGGAACCGATGGCACGTGTCGCATTCGTATCGGGCGGAACGAGAGGCATTGGCGCTGCCATCAGCGTCGCACTGAAGGAGCAGGGCCGTACCGTCGTCGCCAACTATGCCGGCAACGATGTCGCCGCCGCGGCATTCCATGAACAGACTGGCATCCGCACGGTGAAGTTCGATGTCTGCCAGTTCGACCAGTGCGAAATGGCGATCCTGCAGATCACCGAGGAAATCGGCCCGATCGAGGTCCTCGTCAACAATGCCGGAATCACCCGCGACGGCACGTTGCAGCGGATGTCGCGCGATATGTGGGACGCGGTGATCGATACGAATCTCGGCTCCTGCTTCAACCTGTGCAAGCTGACCTTCCCCGGCATGCGGGAGCGCAAATTCGGCCGCGTGGTCAATGTCGGCAGTATCAATGGCCAGGCCGGCCAGTACGGCCAGGTGAATTACGCTGCCGCCAAGTCAGGTATACACGGCTTCACCAAGGCGCTGGCACAGGAAGGTGCCCGTTTCGGCATCACCTGCAACGCCATCGCGCCAGGTTATGTGGACACCGACATGGTGCGCGCTGTCCCGCATGATGTCCTGGAAAAGATCATTGCGCGCATCCCCGTCGGCCGCCTTGGCCATGCCGTCGATATCGCGCGTGGCGTCGCATTCCTGACCGCGGATGAGGCAGAGTTCATCACCGGATCGACGCTGTCGATCAACGGTGGTCAACATATGTACTGATGATCGAGACGCCACGCCTGATCCTGCGCCCGTGGCGCGAGAGCGATCTCGCGCCTTTCGCCGAGCAGAACGCCAATCCGGAGGTCATGCGCTTCCTCGGCGGTCCACTGGCGCGCGAAGACAGCGACGCCTATGTTCGCCGCGCGCAAACGCATTACGCCGAGCACGGTTTCTGCAAATGGGCTGTCGAAGCGCCTGGCGTCGCGCCACTGATCGGCGGCGTCGGCCTGTCCTGGGTGTCGTTCCACGCCTCTTTCACGCCCGCGGTGGAGATCGCATGGCGCCTCAACAAGCAATTCTGGGGCAAGGGCTACGCCACCGAAGCCGCCCGGGCTGCGATCCATGATGGTTTCAGTCGTATCGGCCTGGCCGGGATTGTTGCACTGACTACACTTGCCAATACGCCATCCCAGCGTGTCATGCAGCGTCTCGGCATGACAACCGACATCGAATTCGATCATCCGCGCTACGCTGCTGATCACCCGCTGTGCCGGCACGTGCTGTACCGCATGACTTCCCCCTCGCGCATTTCGGATGCATCATCTTCCTCAAGGAGGACCACCCGATGAACGCGCCGACCAACACGCAGTACCGCCACATCCAGACGCATCGCATCGCCGGTTCCGGCGGCGCCATCGTGGAGGGCGTCGATCTGTCGGAAAACCTGGCGGACGACGTTCTGGCCGAAATCCGCGCCGCGCTGCTCGACAACTGCGTGATTTTCTTCCGCAACCAGACGCTGACGCCGGAACAGCAGCTCAATTTTGCCCGTCGCTGGGGCGAGATCCACCTGCATCCGTTCATGCAGGGCATGAAGGACTATCCCGAGATCCTGGAGATCATCAAGGTTCCCGAGGACAAGAAGAACTTTGGTGGCTCCTGGCACACCGACCAGATGTTCTCGCCGCAGCCTGCGATGGGCACGATGCTCTACGCACTGGAGGTTCCGTCGGCCGGTGGCGATACGATGTTCACCAACCAGTATCTCGCCTACGAAAGCCTGTCCGACGGCATGAAGGCGCTGTGCAACCAGCTTAACACGGTCTGCGTCGGCGACAATTTCAAGCAGCACGGCGGCCAGTCGCGCGCGATGCGCTATGAACGATCGATGACGCATATGAAGGTGAAGGATCCGGGCAATGTGCAGACCACGTCGGTGCATCCGCTGGTGCGCACGCATCCCGAGACCGGCCGCAAGGTGCTGTATATTGGCGGCCATGTGCAACAGTTCGACGGCATGACCGACGAGGAGAGCGAGCCGCTGATTGCCTACCTGAAGCAGCACTCGGTCCGGCCGGAATTTACCTGCCGGTTCCGCTGGGAGACAGGGTCGCTGGCCTTCTGGGACAATCGCTGCACGCAGCACTTCGCAATCAACGACTACCCGGCGGAAACCAGGATCATGCGGCGGATCACAATCTGCGGCGACACACCGTTCTAGCCGCCAACCCCCTCTCCGCCCCCTGGGGCGGAGAGATCGGGTGAGGTGGAGACCCCGAGCGCGTACTCCACCTCTGCCGTATACACGGGCTGATCCTTGCCCAGCAGCGAGCTGAACAACGTGAAGTGCTCCACCATCACTGGCTCGGCGCGGAACAGGTTGTGAGCCTGCACATAGCCAGCCAACTTCGCCTCCGCCGCATTGTCCAACCGCGCCAGCGTCAGATGCGGCTGAAACCGCCGACGCTCCGGCTCCAAACCGCACCGTTGCAGCGCCGTCTCCACTTTGTTGTGCAACCGGTCCATGCCGGCATTGCGCTCCACCCCCACCCATAGCGTTTGCACGCGCCCGCCTTTGGCGAAGGTACCGATACCCGCCAGCGTCAGCGGAAACGCTGGCGCCTTGAGTGCAGCCAACGCGTGGTCGATCTCCTCCGCCAGATAGCGCGGCGCCTCGCCGATGAAGCGAAGGGTCACGTGGTAGTTCTCCGGCGGTACCCACCGCGCACCTGCAATTCCGGCACCGGCCAGCATCGCGATGCGCTGACGCAGGTCCCAAGGCAGGTCCAATCCAACGAACAGCCTCATGCCGGCGGTACCTCCGCGAGCAGCCTGTCCACCAGAGGCAGCAGCCGCGCGACTATCTGCTTCACGCCCTCCGGGTTGGGATGCATCCCATCCGGCTGGTTCAGCGATGGGACCTGGGCGACGCCATCCAGGAAGAACGGATCGTACAGCACGCCTGGCCGCTTGCCGAGCCGATCGAACACGGCGCGGAACGCGGCGGCATAATCGGCGCCGAGGTTGGGCATGGCATACATGCCAGTCAGCAGCACCGGAATGTGCTTCGCTGCCAGCCTGTCGAGGATCGTGGTCAGGTTCTTCTCGGTGACAGCGGGATCGACGCCGCGCAGGCCGTCATTCGCGCCCAATTCGATGATCGCGGCATCCGCCCCGTCGCCCAGGGTCCACTCCAGCCGGGCGAGGCCGCCCGCAGTGGTATCGCCGGACACCGCGCCGTCGATGATGCGCACGTCATGACCTTGCGCGCGCAGCGCCGCTTCCAGTTGCACCTCGAACCCATCGGCGTGCGCCAGCCCAAAGCCGGCCGAGAGGGAATCGCCCAGCACCAGCAGCCGCGCCGGCGCCGCGCGGGCACCTGGCATGACGGCAATCGCGACGACCAGCGCCAACACAGCTTTCCGCCATCGGCCACGGACGCCATATGCTGCCGCCATGGATGCCACTCCGCCGTCTCCGCTGGTGCAGGTCAGGGCCCTGCACCTGACCGTGCCGTCCGCTGCCGGACCGGTCAACATCCTCCGAGGGATCGATCTGGATATAGGCGCCGGTGAGGCGGTCGGCATCGTCGGCCCGTCCGGTTCAGGCAAGACGAGCCTCCTGATGGTGCTGGCGGGGCTGGAGCGCGCCACGTCCGGCAGCATCCTGCTCGCCGGGCGCCCGGTGACCAGCCTGGACGAGGATGGGCTTGCCCGGCTGCGGCGCGAGATGATCGGCATCGTGTTCCAGGCCTTCCACCTGATCCCCAGCATGACGGCGCTGGAGAACGTCGCCGTGCCCCTGGAACTGGCGGGGATGCGCGATGCCGTCGCCCAGGCAAAGGATGCGCTGGGCGCGGTCGGCCTGGGGCATCGCCTGACCCATCTGCCGGGCCAGCTTTCCGGCGGCGAGCAACAGAGGGTTGCACTGGCCCGGGCCTTTGCCCCGCGGCCACGCCTGCTGCTGGCCGATGAACCGACCGGCAACCTGGACCAGGCGACCGGCGACGCGGTCATGGACCTGCTGTTCCAGTTGCGCGCGGAAACCGGCGCCACGCTGATGCTGATCACCCACGACGCAACCCTGGCAGGACGCTGCTCCCGTTCCATCCATATGGCCGACGGCCGGGTGACGGAGCAGGTCGGTTGATGCTTGCATTGCGCCTGGCTCGGCGGGATCTGCGCGGCGGGATTCGCGGCCTTTGGATCGTGCTGCTGTGCCTGGCGCTGGGTGTCGCGGTGATCGCTGCCGTCGGCTCGCTGCGGGCGGCAACCGACCAGGGTCTGGCGACCGATGGCCGACGCATCCTTGGCGGCGACCTCGAGGTGGAGAGCGGCGCACAGGAGCTGCCTGCGGCCCTGCGTGACTGGCTGGGAGCGCGCGCGACGCGGCTGTCCGAGGTCGTGCAGATGCGCTCGATGCTGGTGGCGGCCTCTGGCGAGCGCCAGTTGGTGGAGCTGAAGGCGGTCGATGGCGCATGGCCGCTGATCGGCGAGCCAGCAATCGATCCTCCCCTCCTGCCCAACCAATCCATGGCGGCACTGCTTGCCGATCACGGGCTGCTCGCCGAACGGGTTGTCCTTGACCGCCTCAACCTGCACCCGGGAGACCGGGTTCGCCTGGGCAACGCCACCTTCACCGTGCGCGGCGTTCTTATCTCGGAGCCCGACCGTGTGGCCGCTCCACTCCTCATTGGTCCACGCGTGCTCATCGCCACAGATGCACTGCCCTCCACGGGGCTCGTCGCTCCCGGCTCCATGGTGCGCTATGCAATCCGCGCCGCCATTCCCGGTTCGGCCAACGTGGAGGCCGCCGTGAAAGCGGCCTTTCCGGGTCAGGGCTTGCGCATCCGCGGTCCGCGAGATGCCGCACCTGGGGTCACCCGTTTCATCGAC
>DATJJM010000009.1:0-6932 GCA_035492535.1 Acetobacteraceae bacterium
GGCAGCAGCAGCGGCTGCGTCCGCACGCCGCCATCCAGCATCTGCTCGCGCAGCGCCTCGTGCGTCAGCCGCTCATGCGCCGCATGCTGGTCCACCAGCACCAGCGACCCGTCCGCCGCCACCGCGATCACATAGGTATCCAGCACCTGCGCCACCGGCGCGCCCAGCGGATGCTCCGCCACCGGCTCCGCCATCGGCAGGACACGCGCCGCCGGCCCCGCACCGAACGCCAGCTGCGCCTCCGCCATCCCCGGTAGTGGCACATGTGGATACGGCACCGGCCCGGGCCGCGAATGCACCAGGTGCAGCGAAGGCCGAGGCGCCGGCAGCGCCGTCCCCGCCCCGCCTGCCAGTGCCCGTCCCACACTGCCGATCACCAGCGCCCGCACCGCGCCCGCATCGCGGAACCGCAGCTCGGTCTTCGCGGGATGCACGTTCACGTCCAGTTCGTCGGGCGGCAGCTCCAGCCACAGCGCCACCACCGGATGCCGACCCACCGCGATCACGTCGCGATACGCCACGCGCACCGAGGTCCGCAGAACCGGATCCGCCACCGGCCGCCCGTTCACCGTCAGCGCCTGCATGGCACTCGAGGCGCGCGTCACCGCCGGCGAGCAGGCAAACCCCGCGATCCGCAGCACGCCGCGTTCGCCGGCCACCTCGACCATCGCCTCGGCCGCATCCCGCCCGAACAGCGCCTCCACCCGCGCGCGCCGTTCCTGTGCCGGCAGGTCGAACACCACCCGACCGTCGCTCTCCAGCCGGAACGCCACCCCGGGCGCCGCCAGCGCCAGCCGCCGCACCGCCGCCTCGGCATGGTCCGCCTCGGTCCGCGGATGCTTCAGGAACTTCCGCCGGGCCGGTGTGGCGAAGAACAGGTCGCGCACCACCACGCGCGTGCCGAAGGCCCCCGCTGCCGGCGCTACCTCCGACACCGCCCCGCCCTCGACGGCAATTTCGGACGCATGCGCCGCCCCGTGTGGCCTCGATGCGATGGCAAGCCGCGCAGCCGCCCCGATCGACGGCAACGCCTCGCCCCGGAAGCCGAGTGTCGCGATCCGCACCAGGTCCTCGTCCGCGAGCTTCGACGTGGCATGCCGCAGCACGGCCAAGGCCAGCCCGGCCGCATCCATGCCGCACCCGTCATCGGTCACTTCGATCCGCTCGATACCGCCCCCGTCGAGCGCCACCGCAATCCGAGACGCCCCCGCGTCGAGCGCATTCTCGACCAGTTCCTTCACCACCGCGGCCGGCCGCTCGATCACCTCGCCCGCGGCGATGCGATTGACGGTATGCGGCGGCAGGATGCGAATCGTGGCCATCAATGAACTCGTGAGAATACTAGCTGCCAGCGAACGGACTGCGAACTGCAAGATTCAACACGGAGGACTCCGAGGACCCACGGAGTTCCACGGAGAAAGGAAATGGCGCGTTCCGCGCGCGAAGCGCGCCCAAACTTCCCTCTGTGGCCCTCCGTGGGTTCTCAGCGCTCTCCGTGTGAAAACTTCCTAGATCGCGATCGCGTACGCTGGTCGACGAGGATCCGCTCCCGACGCAATCATCCCCGTCTTCGGATCCGAAAGCACCGCCTCGACCGACCCCGCCAGCCACGTCCATTCCGGCCAAGCCTGCACCTCGTGCCCCCGCCCCGCCAGGTCAGCACGCACGCCCGAATCGATCCGCCCCTCCACCGCCAGCCGTCCCGGGAAATACTCGAACGGCGCAAACGACGACGGGAACGAGTACGACGCCACCCGAGGCGCCTCGATCGCGTCCTGTACCTCCATCCCATGCTGGAACACATTCAGCAGCACCTGCAGCATCGCCTGTGTCTGCACATCCCCACCCGGCGTCCCGAACGGCATCACGCCCCCCGCCGCGGTCACCACCATCGCCGGATTCGGCGTCAGCCGAGGCCGCTTGCCCGGCGCCACGCCCGCCGGATGCTTCGGATCAGGCCGGCTCTGCGATCCCCGCCCCGATGGCGTGATCCCCAAGCCCGGCACGACCGGCACATTCCCCGATCCATCCGACGGCGTCGCCGAGAACGCATTCCCCCACCGGTCCACCGCGCAGCAGTACGACGTATCCGCCTCCACCTTCGGCAGTTCCGCCTCGCTCGCCTGGTATGACCGGTTGGACAGATCCAGCGGCGCCGGCATCTCGCCGAACGCCCGGTCATCCCTCACCGCCGCCGCCCGCCGCGCAATCGTTGCCGGATCCAGCAGGTAATCGACCGGCACATCGACGAACGCCGGATCGCCGAAATGGTACTCCCGGTCCGCCATTGCCAGATTCACGCACTCGGCGATCCGATGCAGGTACGTCGCCGAGTTATGCGGCAACCCCGCAATCCCCACCCGCTCCAGCAATGCCAGAGCCTCGTGCAGCGCCGGCCCCTGGCACCACGGCCCGCAGGTGATCAGCTCATGCTCGCGCCAAGCCCGCCGCACCACCGGCTCGATCGGCGAGCGGTACTCGTCCAGGTCCTGCATCGACAGGTATCCGCCCTCTGCCTGCTGGAACTTCGCGATCTCCCGCGCGATGTCACCGCGGTAGAACGCATCATGCGCCGCGCGCAGGCCGGCAACGCGATCAGGCCCCGCCGCGCGATCCTGGTCCGCCATGTATTGCAGCGTCCGCGCCAGGTCAGACTGCACGAACTTCTCACCCGACCGAGGCACTCGCCCGCCCGGCAGATAGATCGCCGTATTCGACTGCCACCGCCGATACTCATGCTCATGCGATGCGATCGACGTCGCCAGCAGCGGATACACCGCGAACCCCTCGCCGGCATACCGGATCGCATACGACACGACATCGGCGAACCGCATGGTACCATGCCGTTCCAGCGCAGTGATCCACGCATCGGGCGCCGCCGGCACCACGGTGCGCAGCACGCCATCCGGAATCTTCCCGCCATGCTCGCGCATGAACAGATCCGCCGGCAGCTTTTTCGGCCACCATCCCAGTCCCGCGATGCTCTCCACATGTCCGTTCGCCAGCCGGATCATGATCGGTGCCACGCCCGCCACGTTCACCAGGTCCGGCTGCAGCACCCCGAGTGCAATCCCGGCCGCGCATCCTGCATCGATCGCATTGCCTCCCGCCTCAAGGATCGAGAACCCTGCCGCCGCCGCCAGGTAATGGCCGGCAGACACAGCGTGACGGGTGCCATAAACGGTCGGGCGATGGGACATGGCGAAGCTCCTTCGGCAAATGCTTCCACCATGCAGCGTGCGGCAAAGTGCCACAGAGGTCCAGCGACGCGCGCGTCAGCCAGTCTGCCAGGGCCCAACCTTGATCGGATTCGCGCCAAAGAACCGCGGGTTCAAAATCGGATAGAACGCGTAGCCAAAGCCGATCCGATCGGGCGACCCGGCAGGCAATCCCTTCGGCATCACAGCCGCCACAGCCGCCACGCCTCGATGCCGCCGCCCCACCGCCTGCAACGCTGCCTGAACCGCATCCACCAGCATCTGATCGAACTCCGGATGCCAGAGCGAGACCGACAGCACCACCAGGCCGGGCCGCAGCCGGTTCACCCTGCCCTGCGCCGCGCCCAGCGCATCGATCACCGCGCCGCGCAGACGTTCCGGGCTGCGCCGCTCGCGCTCGCGCAACTGCATCGCCGGAGGCTCCAGCACCGCCAGCGACAACGGCTCATCCCCCGGCGTGACGAAGCGCAGCTCCAGCCCATCGCCGAAGCTCACGCGATTGCCCGCATCATACAGCAGACGCGCCGTCGCAAACGTGCCCAGCGTGCGCAGGAAGCCACCCGGCTCACCCATCGCCCGCACCCGCTGTGCGAACTCCGGATGATGACCCCAGGCCTGCATCGCATGATGCAGCGCGACGACATGGATCGCCGCGACCGCGTCATCGTCCTGGTATAGCCAGCTCCAGTCAGCCACATCGATCCGTTCGCGCAGGCGCATCACCGACCAGGCAAACGGATAGTCCCCCGGATCGCTGCCCGATGCCGTCCGCGAGGCGTCCATGTGCGCTGCCAGCGCGCCACTTGTCAGCCTGTCGTAGTCAACCGCTGTCGCCTCCACCAGCGCCCGGGACATTTCCAGCGGCACGTCCGGCACCGCGCGCGGACGCGTCGCGTCGTAGTGCTGCGCGACGGCATTGGCGCAGGCCAGCACGGCGCCCGGCGCGACGCCCATTGTGTTGACCGCCGGCATCTCCTGCGGCGCGATGGCGCTGGCCCAGTGCGGCAGGATGTCGCCTCCCGGCAGACCCGGGGTCTCGGTGATCTCGCCGCAGCGGAAGCACTTGATGCGTATGCCGAGATAATTACCGGGAACATACCCCTTGATCAGCACCGACTGACCGCAGCGGCAGCTCAGGTCGCCGACACCGGCGCCAGCGAACACGGGCACCGCGCCCACCTGAAGATAATGCGGTGCGTCCAAGCCGCTAGAAGATCCCTTGCAGCCAGCCACGCTGCTTCGGCTGGACGATCGGCGTGTTGCCGTTCTCAGGACTTTGCCCCAGCGCGGCGTTTTCGCGCAGGCGCTGCGCCTCCTTGGTGGGATCGACCACGATCCCGGGCGGCTGCGGTGTCTGCCAGAATCGCATCTTCTGCCAGACGCTCTCCGAGGGCCGATCCTTCAGCGCCTGCTCGTCCACCTGCGCGCGAATATCGTTCGATACCGGCGGGCCGGCCTCCTGCACCAGTGCCTGCTGGCCAGGGCTGTTGGCCGCCGGCGGCCCGCCGAGCGCCATCTGCGGCACCAGCGCCTCTTCCGCCTTGGACGCCTGCGATTGTTCCTGCGGACGCGACACACCGGGGGTTGGCGGCGGCAGCGAGAACGTCGGCGGCATCGCCAGCGGCGCGCGGGTGGTCACGGTGAACTCATCGGGCGCATCGCGAACGAAGCCCAAGGTGTGACCGAGTGAGCTACCGCCACAGCCACTCAGCATGGCGGCTGAGGTCGCCAGCAGCAGCGGCGTCGTCCAACGGATGAGCGGTGACGGCATCGCCGCTGTATTACCCGGACTGCGTTGCGGGTCGCAAGAATGTCAGCTTTCCGATGACCGTGCCTCGCTCGGCCGCCGCAGCACGCTGTCCAGCAGCAGCGTCGCCACACCGCAGACAATGGCGGCGTCGGCCAGGTTGAACACGTACCATGACCATGCGCCGAGATGCGCCTGGATGAAGTCCACCACCGCGCCGTAGCGCAGCCGGTCGATCACATTGCTCAGCGCACCGCCAACGATCGCACCCAGCGCAATCGCCACCACGCGCGACTCGGCCCGCCGCAGCCAGATCCCCAGCGCCACCACGACGGCAAAGGCCACGCCCGCGAGCAGCAGGTAGCTCCACCCGCCGAATCCGTTCAGCAGGCCGAACGTGACGCCCCGATTCCACACCATGGTGAAATTGAGCACCGGCAGCACGATGACCTGCCCGATCTCCGGCAGTTCCAGGCGATACAGGATCCACCACTTCGACGCCTGATCCGCGACCAGCACGATCACGGCCGCCAGTGCGCCAAGCAGCGTGAGTCGATTGCGGGTCATCATGGGTTGTAATGGCCCACCAAGACCCCTCTCAACTCCGGCAAACCAGCCCCGAATCCACCGCGTCGGTGCAGCGCAGGCACAGCGTGGGATGGCCGGCCTGCGTCCCCACCTCGGTCAGCACCCGCCAGCACCTCGCACACTTCTCCCCCGGTGCCACGCTGATGGCCGCCGCCGGCTCCTCGGGATCCGACGCCATCCGCACATCGGACACGATGGCGATCTCCGCCCACTGCTCCTCGCTCAGCAGCAGCTCATGTTCCGGCATCAGCGGCAGCACGACCGACGCCTGCAAAGAAGACCCCAGCGTATTCGCCCGCCTTGCCTCCTCGATCGGCACCGTGATCCGCCGCCGGATGGCGCGTATCGTCTCCCACCGCGCCGCCAGCGCGTCGTCCCGCCACTCCGCCGGAACCTCGGCGAACAATTGCAGATGCACGCTGTCCTGTTCACCGAACCGCGCGCACCAGGCCTCTTCTGCGGTGAAGCACAGCACCGGCGCCAACCACGTCGTCAGGCACCGGTGCAGATGATCCAGCACCGTCCGGGCCGCACGCCGCCGCAGTGAATCCGGCCGGTCGCAATAGATCGCGTCCTTCCGCACATCGAAGTAGAACGCCGAAAGATCCGTGGCGCAGAAATTGTGCAGATCCGGATACACCCCGGTCCAGTCATAGCTCTGCACCGAGGCCCGCACCCGCGCATCGAACTCCGTCAGCCGGTGCAGCACCCACTTCTCAAGCTCCGGCATCTCGGCATACGGAACCCGCTCGCTCTCCTCGAACCCGGCCAGGCTCCCCAGCACCCACCGCAGCGTATTGCGCAGGCGCCGGTACAGCTCCACCTGCTGCTTCAGGATCTCCGGACCAATCCGCAGGTCCTCGGAGGTATCCGACATCATCACCCACAGCCGCAGGATATCGACGCCGTACTTGTCCGCGACCTCCTGAGGTGCGGTGACGTTGCCCAGGGACTTCGACATCTTGCGTCCCTGCTCGTCCATCACGAACCCATCGGTCAGCACCGCCTTGAACGGTGCCACGCCGCGCGTCCCGACCGCCTCCAGCAGCGACGACTGAAACCATCCGCGATGCTGGTCCGACCCTTCCAGGTACAGGTCCGCCGGCCACGGCAGGTTCCGAGCCTCCAGCGTGAACGCGTGCGTCGAGCCCGACTCGAACCACACATCCACGATGTCCATCACCTGGTCGTAGTCGTCGGGGTTGTAGTCATTCCCGAGGAACCGCGAAGCCGGCGAAGAGTACCAGCTATCCGCCCCCTCCGCCTCGAACGCGGCGACGATCCGATCCACCACCGCGGGATCGCGCAATGGCTCCCCGGTGCGCTTATCGACGAACACGGTGATCGGCACACCCCAGGCGCGCTGCCGGCTGATGCAC
>DATJJM010000010.1:0-8575 GCA_035492535.1 Acetobacteraceae bacterium
CCGCCTCGCGGTCCCGTCAATGTCCTGTTTGCACAATGGGCCGCATCCGGCTGTCGTCCGTGGTAGGAAAACTAGTGATATTTCAGTATGTTCTACTGGTGGGCGCACAAGGACTCGAACCTTGGACCCGCTGATTAAGAGTCAGCTGCTCTACCAACTGAGCTATGCGCCCGCCAAGGGCGGGCCCTATACCAACTGCCGGGGGGCTTGGAAACCCCCTACGCCCCCGCCAAAATCGCGTCCGCACACTTCTCCGAGGTCATCAGCACCGGGAAATTGGTGTTCGCGCACGGCACCACCGGAAAAATCGAGGCGTCCACGACGCGCAGCCCGTCCACTGCACGCACCCGTCCTGCCGGGTCGGTCACCGCCATCGGATCGTCCTCGCTGCCCATCCGGCATGTGCAGGACGCATGCCACACTCCCACCGCCGCCTTGCGCACGAACGTCTCCAGCGCCTCGTCGTCGCGCATCAGGTCGCCCAGCGTGACCCCCTCCATCACCAGCGTGCGGATCAGATAGCTGCGCAGCGACGCCGGTCCGTCCAATGCCTTGGCCAGCGCATCCGTGATCCACTTGTTCTTCTTGCTCACGAGTCCGACCTGCCGGACCTTGTCGCTGTAGCTGGCCGGGAACGCATCGGTCGTCACGGCCTGCATCGTCGGCGTCAGGTGCATTGCGCCGAAGCGGCGGACCCCGTCCATCATCCGCTCCAGGTCGCGCTGGTCCGACAGTAGGTTGAAGTCGACGATGGGCTCGTCCTGCCAATTGCGCGAGGCAAGCTTCACCTCGCCGGTCTCGGAATACGTTTTGTAAACCGTGATGATGAACGAGCCGATCTGCTCACCCACGGCGTGCCAAGAGGTCTTGTTGGTGACCACGGTGAACATGTCGCCGGGCGGAATGCCGTCGAGTTTGGACGAATAGCGCAGCGCCAGATAGATGTGCCGCCGCGAGTAATCATGGATGATGCGCGCGAACGGTTTGATGAATGCGGCGACTGCCACAGCGGGATGGTCCTGCAGCCGCTGTCCCACGCCTGGCACTGCCGCGCGGACCTCGATCCCCATATCGCGCAGGTGCGCCGTGGGCCCGGTGCCGGCGCGCAGCAGATGCGCAGGAGAATGGATTGCGCCGGACGAAAGGATAATCTCCCTGCCGCGAAATTCTGTTTCTCGCCCGGCGACCAGCGCCTTCACGCCAACACACCGCAGCCCGTCGAAAAGCAGCATGGAGACCTGAGTGTCGGTCGAAATCGTCAGGTTGTCGCGCAGCCGCGTGCCAGGATCGAGATAGCCGATCGCCGCCGATACGCGTCGCTCGTAGACGTTGGAAATCGTGATCGGGAAGTAGCCTTCCTCGAATTCGGCATTCTGGTCGATCAGGAACTTGTAGCCTGCGGCCTTGAAGGTTTCCGCCGCGGCCTTCGCGTGTTCGGGCCACAGATCGGGGAAGATGCGGCGCACCGGGATGCGGCCTTCATTGCCGTGCCACGGCCCGTCGAAGTCCATGTCGCGCTCGACCTTCTTGAAGAAGGGCAGCACGTTGTCCCAGTTCCAACCGGTTGCACCGCGCGAATGCCACTCGTCGTAGTCGGTTGGTGCGCCGCGATTGGCGAGCTGGCCGTTGATCGATGACCCGCCTCCCAGCACACGCGCCTGCTCATAGGTGCGCAACGGCGGGCGTGGCTCATTGGGACGATTGTGCGGAATGACCTCCGTGGTGACCTTCAGCTTGTTCCAGGTGAAGGCCGGATTGAGGTACGCGGTGCCCGGGTAGGAATCGAGAATCGCCGCCGGCACCTTGCCATGCGGCGTATCCTGCCCTGCCTCCAGCAGCAGCACCTTGTTCGATGACCGTGCCGAGAGTCGATTCGCGAGCACCGATCCGGCGGATCCTCCGCCAACGATGATGTAATCCCAGTCCATTGCTTCAGCGCGTCTCCGTGTGGAAGGTTTTGGAGACAATCCGCCAGCCATCGGCCAGCTTCACGAAGGTCAGATAATCGGTGAAGTAGCGCGGCGGGATCTGGCAATGCACCTTGGCGAACGCCGTGCTGGGGCCGGAGCGATCGATCTGCACCACCCAGTCATGCCGCCTAAGATCCTGCTGTTGCGGTGACTTGCGGTTGCGCACCAGGTCGAACCAGTACTCGCGCGACCAGTCGGTGAGTTTGCCGTCAGTCACTCCGAACAGGTGGGCGACTTCATGGAAGACGCGGCCGAGCTTGTCGGCGTCGCCTTCGTACATGCCGTCGAAATACGTTTGCAGAGCGGCTTCGATGTCTTGCAGATCAGATGGCATTGCGTTTCCCCCATGGCAGCGCAGAGCATCACGCGATCTGTTCCAGACAGCAAGGGATGGGGTCGTCGTTCACAAAGAAAGGAGCGCCCGGCTGCTTCGGCCGCTGGTGTGAACCTCGTCACTTTCGTTGCCTCGCAGCATCACGTAGATCGTTCGTGTCCATGAGCAAAGGACAAGGAATTGATCGTCATGAGGCCAGCGAGATGACTCCTCCGAGCAACAGCTTCTGCTTTGCGCCCATGTTCAACCATCCTCCCCACAAGGATAGCAAAGGGGTGGTACATGCGTCATACGACGCGACAGGCGCGTTCCACCCGTATATGGCCGCCTACGACAAGCTCTACTCGAAGACCGGCACTGTCACCACGCTCAAATTCAACAACCATGCCCATGCGTCTGACGAGTTTGATGCCATCATGGGGCAGATCAACCACGCGGTCAGCGTCGCCGATGCCCAGTTGGACGCGGTCATCTACTTCGGGCACGGCTGGCCCACGGGCCTGGTGTCCGCAGACATCTACACGGGCAAGCTTGTTGATTTCGCAAATCTGATCCGGGCCAACTGCGTCCCGGGCGTGACAATCGTGCTCTATGCCTGTCTGTGCGGACAGAGAAATACTCAGGGCGGCTGCTTTGCCGCCCGGCTCGCCAACGAGCTGACGGACATGCAAGCGACCGTGTATGCTCACGAGAACGCCGGTCACACCACGACAAACCCGTATATCTATCGCTTTTCCGGCAACCAGCCGCCTGTCGCGGTCGCACCTCCCGGCAAGCTGCACGCCTTCACCAAGCTGCTGAAGACCGAAAGCATAGACGCGAAGCCGCGTGGCAACACGGCATTCTGGGCTCGAATGCCGTTCATGACCGACGAGGAGATAAGCAGTGAGGTCAGCGGCTACGCGTAAAAGCCTAGCCGCTGCCGCATTGACGGACGGTCATCTCGGCGACGAGGCTGGCACGCGGACGAGTGTCTAGCACCCGAGCTTCGTCGCCATATCCTCGAGATCAGTCGCCACCACATCCCAGTCCTGCTCGGCGGCATAGTCGCGCTTCTGGTGTGGCCCATATTCCGTCGGGCGCGGGAAGAAGCCGGTCATCAGCCCGCATTTGCGCGCGTTCGCAAGGTCATTGTTGTGTGCCGCCCCCAGCATCACCTGCCCCGGTTCCAGGTCCAGAAGTCTGGCGACCCCCAGATAGGTTTCCGGATCCGGCTTGAAATGGCCGAAGAGGTCCGAGCCGAACACGACGTCCCACGGAATGCCCGCATTCTTTGCCATCTTGGTCAGCAGCGCCAGATTCCCATTGGATAGCGGTCCGATGATGAAATTCCGCTTGAGGCGTGTCAGGCCCGGGATCGCATCGGGCCATGGCTTCAGCCGATGCCAGCCCAGGTTGATGTGGCGCAGATCAGCTTCCGTCAGCCCCTTGATACCGAAATCGGCAACCAGCTTGTCGAGCGATGCGCGGTGCAGATTGTCCAGTGTGGTCCACGGCTGCTCGCCTTTGCGGACGCGATCCATCGAGGGGTGATAGGCGCCGCGCCAAGCATCGACCAGCGCGGTCCAATCGGCACTGATGCCGCGCTCGCGTCCGAACGCGGTCAGTTCCGCGATCAGGCTGCTGCGCCAATCCACTATGGTCCCGAATGTGTCGAAGACGATTGCGACCGGCAGTTTGCTGGCCATGGCGTTCCCTTTCTTTGGGTTGCGGCCAGTAGCCAAGCGGTGCGACAACCTGCGGTCAAGCGGGGCGGGCGTCCTGCCGCGCCCAGTGTGCGAACGGAACAAATAATGTCCGCCAGATTCGCTACGGCGTTCTTCGGGGCCATGCTTGGCAGCCTGTTGCTGCCGGCGCTGGCGCCAGCGGCGACGCCGGCCCACATCGCGCTGATCGTCGGCAATGGAACCTACGCGACGCTGCCGCCGCTTCCCGCATGTCTCCAGTCCTCGCACGCAGTGGCTGCTGCCGCGCGGGGTGCCGGCTTCGATGTCGTCGAACGGGAGGATGCGTCCAGCGGCGCCATGGATGGCGCGATCCATGAGTTCGCGACGAAGCTGGGAAGCGCGCCCGATGCCACGACCTTGATCTATGTCTGCAGCTACGGCACGGCATACAATAATCGGACGTTCTTGCTGCCGGTTTCCGCCAACATAACCCGCCCGGCAGATGTTCTGACCCAGGGCATCTTGGCGAAGTCGGTGCTGGATGCGCTCGTGCGAGGCAAGGCGGGCACCACGATGATCGTGATCGACGCCTTACTAGCCCCCACGCCGGGTGCGCCTTCAGCGATTGGCCTTAACCCTGAGGTGCAGAACCTCCCAGATCGCACAGCTCTGATCGTGGCCAGTCAGATCGGGCAATCCCAGGCGCCGACTGTTCTCGCCAGTTCGCTGGCGGCGCAGTTGAAGAACCCAGCGCTCCAGACTGCCCCGTTGCTGGCTACGCTCCAACAGGACCTTGCGATGAGAGCCCTCACGGTGGACGCACTTCATGTGCCGGACGCGTCGGGCTACCTGACCGGAACACCGCCCCCCAACGCGCCGCCAGCGCCAAATTCACTGGCTGCCGTGGCCCCTCCGCCACTCACTCCGCTGACCATGACAGTGCCGGCCGATGAGCAGATGTCGGATGGCGACCGTCGCCTGATGCAACAACTACTAGGCAAGCTTGGCTACTACGATGGCCAGGTGGACGGGGTCTTTGGCCCGGACACGCGTGCCGCGATCCGCCGCTACCAGCACGAAATAGGCGCACCCATGACCGGTAGGCTTACCTCCCAACAAGCGACCAAATTGGTCGGCAACCAATGATGGCCGTGCCTGCGGAGCAACCTGCATGGGCCTGAAAGGCAAGTTCAACCTGGTGATGCTGGTCGCCCTCTTGGTGGGCCTGGCTCTTGCCGCGGGCCTGTCCTGGCGCATCACACATGAGAACGCGCGCCGCGAGGTGTTGCTGGAGGCCAACATCATGATGGCGATGGCCTCAGCCATCCGCAATTACACCAACAACGAGATCGAGCCGCTGCTGGCCGACCAGATCAAGACACGGTTCCTGCCGCACACCGTACCGTCCTGGGCGGCGCAGACCAACCTGCGCGCGATTGCCAAGCAATTCCCGGACTACAGCTACAAGGAACCGGCCCTGAACCCGACCAATCCGGCCGACAAGGCCACGGACTGGGAAAGCGACATCATCGCCGAATTCAACCATAATCCCTCGCTCGCCGAATTCACCAGCATGCGTGACACGACGACCGGACCGATCCTGTCTTTCTCGCGACCGATCCGTATCACCGACAAGGCATGCCTGACCTGCCATTCCACGCCGTCGGCGGCGCCTGCCTCGATGATCGATCTCTATGGCACCGCAAATGGCTTTGGCTGGAAGCTCGGCGACGTGATCGGCGCGCAGATCGTCTCCGTGCCGATGAGTGTCGCGCTGGATCGCGCTAACGAGGCATTCAAGATCAATTTGATCGTGCTGATCGCGGTGTTCGCTGTCACCATCCTGCTGATGAACTGGCTGCTTCACTACGTGATCGTAAGGCCCATCCGGCGGATGTCGGCGATTGCCGCCGAAGTGAGCCTGGGCAAGATGGACGCACCGGAATTCGAGGAGCATGGGAAGGACGAAATCGCGTCATTGGCCGGTTCGTTCAATCGCATGCGTCGCAGTCTGGCGAACGCGATGAAGCTGCTGGAGGGTTGACATTTCCGAGGCGCTGCCCGCCGCGATTGGCCGTTATCGCATAGAGCGTCTGCTCGGTCGCGGGGCCATGGGCGTGATTTATCAGGCGCACGATCCGGTCATCGACAGGGAGGTCGCGATCAAGCTGATCCGCACGGATCTGTTCAGCAGTGAGGAGCAGGCGGACTATCTCGAACGCTTCCAGCATGAGGCACGGGCCGCCGGCCGCTGTGCACACCCGAATATCGTCGCGATCTACGATTTCGCCGTGTACGAGGGCAATCCATTCCTTGCGATGGAGTATGTTGACGGCCGTAACCTCAGCCAGGTGCTGGCCCAGTCTGGCCGATTCGCGCCTGCCGCGGCCATCGCCGTGATCGGACAGGTATTGGATGCCCTGGGCTGTGCGCACGCGCTCGGCATCGTGCATCGCGACGTGAAACCCGCAAATATCCTGCTACTGGCAGACGGGCGGGTGAAGGTCACGGATTTCGGCATCTCCCGCCTCGACAGTTCCGCGCTGACGCAGAGCGGCTCAGTGATCGGAACGCCAAGCTACATGTCGCCCGAACAGTGCCGGGGCTACGTGGTGGATGCGCGCAGCGACATTTTCTCCACGGGGATCGTGCTCTATGAACTGCTGAGCGGCGAACGCCCATTCACTGGTCGGAGCATGACCGAGATCACCTATCGGCTGATCAACGAGCCGGCTCCTGACCTTGGGACGAAGTGCCCAGGCCTGCCTGTGACACTGGTTGCGGCGGTGCATCGCGCGTTGGCAAAGGAGCCCCAGGAGCGCTTCTCATCAGCGGCGGACATGGCAGCGGCGCTGCGGCAATCGCCGCAGGTGGACAGCGACAGGACTGTCGTCATGCCTCGCGCCGCTGCCGAGTTCAGCGTCGAGACACTCAACACAATCGAGCGAAAGCTGGCGGAGCGCGTTGGTCCACTGGCGCGGCATCTGGTGCAAAGCGCCGCACGGCAGGCCGGTTCCCTGGAGGAACTCCACACCATCATCGAGCGCCGTCTGGACGGTCCAGCGGCACCAACAACGTCGAACCAACCGCGCGCCGCTGTTGCCCCTGATCTCGTGCAACGGGCAGAACGGGAGCTTACCCGCTATCTCGGTCCCATCGCCCGGATATTGGTGAAGCGGACCACCGAACACGCAAGTTCGCCAGAGGAATTCTGGCGCGCCCTGGCGACGCATATCGAACGCGACGCCGATCGGCAGAGCTTCATGCAGTCGCTGAACCGATAAGCGTCAAAACAGCCGGAATAGCCCGCGCAAGAACCCCGGTGTCAGCGCGGCCAGCGGGTTCACCGACACCTGCGGATCATCCACCGCACCACGCACAGTATAGCTGGCTGCAAATACGCCGCCGCCCTTCTCCGGACTGAATAGCTTGCCGACCAGCGGAATATTCCCGAGCAGTGAATTGAAGAAATAGGCTGGCACTATGGTGCCCTCCATTTCGATCACCTGCGCATCGAGGTCGATTCGCCCTTTCGCCGTCAGGCCGAGCGACGAGCTGAACGCCCGCGCATTGTCGATGGCGAGGGAGTCATCGGTCAATCGGAATGGCGCCTCCATCTGCGTGAAGCCAAGACCAGGACCTCGCATCACCTCGACCAGCCCGTAAAGGGTCATGGCCTGCAACAGCTTGCCAAGCGCGGGTGCATTCTGGATGCGGAAGTCTTCGAGGTTCGCCGTACCAATCAATGGACGACGGGGCTGCGTGTCATCGAAATGACCTTGGATCGACAGTTTCCCGCCCTGCATCGTCTTTACGTAGTCCAGCCCCCGCAGCAGTTCGCCGGCATCCGCCGCGCTCACAGCAAGACGCCGCCCAGCACCATCTGGAACAATCTGCAACAGGATAGGCTTTTGGGCACTCGTCTGGCCCTCCAGACGCAGTTGCCTGAACACGCGCCCGTCATTCTCCGCATGCAGGACAACGCCGCCCAGTGTCGCTCCGCGGGCCAACAGAACTCTGTTGAATTTCGCATCCACAATCCAGGGCGGTCCGCGCGGCGGCTCCGTAGTCTCCGGCTTGTGGGGCGGAGTGCTCCGTTCCAAGCGAGCAGCCAGATCAATCACGGCGCCGTTGCAGATCACCATGATCGGCGCCGAACTGCTCGCCGGCAGACGTACCACCGCATCCGCCGAGGTGCGCCCGAGAACCAGCCGATCGAACTGTACCTCCGTCAGTTTGCCGCCGTTGAACGTCCCACGGCCTCGCACCGTCAGGCCATCTCCATCGACCTGCACCGTGTCCAACCTTGCCAGGCGGTCATGATCGAGCGTCAGGCGTGCGGAGGCTTTGGCCGCGGCGTTGCCAGGCTTGCGCCACGCCAGCGCCGTTACAGTCAGTTCTGCCGCTGTGAGGTCCGAGGCTATGGCAAGCTCGCCCAACCCATTGCGCCGCTCCGTCAGCGTCGCATTCAATTCCATCGGACCGGATACCACCGATGTCGTGTCCAGGCCGGCGCTTGCAAGCTGTGCCGCGGTCGTCTTGCCGCTGATCGTCACGGTCTGCACTGCCTGCGCTGGCGGGCCGGCACGGAAGTCCATCGTCGC
>DATJJM010000011.1:0-45139 GCA_035492535.1 Acetobacteraceae bacterium
GCTTCGCCACGCCGGGGTGCTGGACAAGATGAGCTACGTCTCGACCGCTGGCGGTGCGTTCCTGGAGTGGCTCGAAGGCAAGACGCTCCCCGGCGTCGCAGCGCTGGGTTAGTCCGTAAGATTTAACACAGATTACACGGAATAGAATAATTGAGCGCTGCGCGGAGTTATCTCAAAGTTCGGCGCGAAGCGCCCATAATCCTTTCCGTGTAATCCGTGCTCCAATCCGTGTAATCCGTGTTAGATTCTTCTTCGCTTAAACCACCAGTCGCATCCGCCGTCCCGTTCTTGGCTCCCGTGGTAACCCCTCGGTGTCGGCGAATGAGCCCCACATATCCCCGTTGTAGCCTTCCACCGAGAACTGCCGCGGCCGATATGTCGCCTCCTGATCCGGCAGGATGTGCTTCACGCCGGTGGAGTACTCGTAGACCATCCCATCCGGTCCCTCGAAATACACCATGATCGCCGTCGAGATCGGATGCCGCCCGGGTCCATAGACGATCTTCACGCCTTGCTGCTTCAGCCAGTAGTAAGACCGCATGACATCGTCGATGTCCTCGACCTGATGGTTGATATGCTGGATCCCAGGCCGCGTCGAAGGCATCAGCACCACCGAGTGATGCACTGTTCCGATCCGCAGGAATGTCGCATCCCCCAGCCAGTCCGACACACGCGCATTCACCAGCCGCGTCCAGAACTGCGTGTCCCGCTTCGTATCGGTGCTGAACAGCGCCACGTGGCTGAAATTGGTGATGCCGACATCGCGCCCGGGAAAGAACCGCACGCCGCTGTTGTGCGGACGCGCCAGGATCTCGATCTTGTTGCCGCTCGGATCGGATGACACGATGAACGCCCGGGTCCGCCGCGCATCGCATTCGTCGCGCGTACCCCAATGGATCGGCCGCTCCGCACGCTCCAGTTCCGCCGCAACCTCATCCAGATCATCCGGATCGATCAGCTCGAGCCCGATGGTCTGATCGGCCGGATCACCTTCGAAATACACAAGCGTATGGTCACGCGTATCGCCGCGCACATCCACCTTGTCGCTGCGGAAATACGCTGTCCTGCCCTCGCGCGCCACCAGTTGCAGACCGACAATGTCGGTGGCGAAGGTGATCGCCGTCTCGAGGTCGGGCGTGCCAAGCCGCGCATAACGAATGTCGTGCAGATTGATCATCTTTCTTCACCCTCCCTGTGTACCGCAGTCGTACTCCCGGCGGCGGGTCGATGCCAGCAGGGTCAGCATGCACCATCGCCGCGCGGCGCGGTTGGCCCCAGCGCCGAGGCAATGCCGAACTCACCCGGCAGCGAACCACGGGGGAACAGCCGCGTCACGTGCCCCATCTTCCGCCCGGACCGGGCCTCCGCCTTGCCATACAGATGCGGGATCAGCCCCGGCGCCCCCAGGATGGCCGGCCACAGCGCCGTCTCCTCCGGCCCCACAAGGTTCTTCATGACAGCATCCGAATGGCGGACCGCCGGGGGCAGCGGCAGGCCGGCAATCGAGCGGATGTGGAGCTCGAACTGACTCGCCGGGCAAGCATCGATCGTCCAGTGACCCGAATTGTGCGGCCGGGGCGCGATCTCGTTCACCAGCACCCGCCCGCGGCTATCGACGAACATCTCCACCGCCAGCAACCCGACCAGTGCAAGCTCGTCGGCCACCCGGCGCGCGATCGCCTGGGCCTGGCGGTCAACCGACTCGGGAATCCGCGCCGGCGCCAGGGTCACGTCCAGGATGTGGTTGCTGTGCCGGTTCTCGACCGTGTCGAAGGCCGAGTAGCTGCCGTCCTCACCGCGCGCCACGACGACGCTGATCTCCTGCGCGAAGTCGATAAAACCTTCCAGGATCAGTGGCTTCGGCGCCAAAGCCGCGAACGCCGCCGGCAGATCCTCCGACCGCCGCAGCATCGCCTGCCCCTTGCCATCGTACCCGAGCCTCGTCGTCTTCAGCACCGCCGGCAGCCCGATCCGCCCCGCTGCCTCCCGCAATCCGTCCAAATCCTCGACCGCCATCCACGGTGCCGTCGGCACACCCGCCCCATTCAGGAACGATTTCTCCACCACCCGGTCCTGACTGGTGCGCAGGATCGCCGGCGAGGGACGCACGGGCTTCAAGGAAGCAAGAAGGTCAAGCCCTTCCGCGCTGACATTCTCAAATTCGAAGCTGATGACATCCACCGCCGCCGCGAACGCCCGAAGGCTCGTCGGTTCCTGGTAGTCGCTGATCGTCACCCCGGCGGAGACCTGCGTCGCAGGGCTGCCGGGTTCGCGTGTCAGGATGTGGCACTTGTAGCCGAGCCGCGCCGCCGCAAGCGCCGACATGCGGCCAAGCTGGCCGCCTCCCACCAGCCCGATCGTCGAGCCAGGTGGCAGTGGGAACCCGCTCATGCAGGGTCGGTCGGAGCGTCCGCCACCGCCGCAGTCTGTTCCGCACGTAAAGCATCCAGCCTGGCCGCCAGCAGCGGATCCCCGATCGCCAGGATCGACAGCGCCAGCAGGGCTGCGTTCACCGCACCAGCCCGCCCGATCGCAAGCGCGCCAACCGGGATCCCGGCCGGCATCTGCACGATCGAAAGAAGGCTATCCATCCCTTTGAGACTATGGGATTCGACCGGCACCCCAAGCACCGGCAGAGGCGTCCAGGCAGCACACATCCCGGGCAGATGCGCGGCCCCGCCAGCACCCGCGATGATAACCTTCAGCCCACGGGCCCGTGCGCCTGTCGCGTAATCGCGCAGCCGGTCCGGCGTACGATGGGCCGACACGATCCGTGTTTCATGCGGCACGCCCATCCGCTCCAGCAGGTCCGCCGCATGCCGCAGCGTGTCCCAATCCGACTGGCTGCCCATGATGATGCCAACGAGCGGCTCCATCAGGCGATGTTGTCCGGGATGAGCCGACTCTCCAGCCAGGCAATCTCGTCCTTCAGCATCAGCTTGCGCTTCTTCAGCCGCTGAAGGTGCAACTGGTCCGCCGCACCCTGCTCCGCGAGGCGCGCGATCACCGTATCGAGGTCGCGATGCTCGCTGCGGAGTTCGTGCAGCTTGCGCAGCAGCGAGTCGCGATCCGTCAGCATGATCCCCTCAATAACACAAATCTGACGCGCCGACCGAGTCCCTGGATGGCGTTTTTGTCATGGCCGCTTTCGTGTCAATCGGGTTACCATGCCTCGCTCGCTGACTTTGAGCGGAGGAAGGTTGATGAACCTGCAGGCCCGTCTCGATGCACTGAAGGAACGCCATGCATCGCTGGAGATGCGCATCCTCGATGAGGATCAGCGACCTCGCCCGGACAGCGAGATGCTCACCCGCCTGAAGATCGAGAAGCTGCGGGTCAAGGAGGAGATGGAGCGCCTCCGCACCCACAACGAGTGATCGTGCCGGCCTGACCGGCTACATCACCTCGTCAGCCTCAGGCACCGGCGGGGGCGGAATGGCTCGTCCCTCGCGCTCCAGGCGTTCGTTGGCAAGCCCCACCGCGGCGTTCAGGTCAGTCTGGCTGCACAGGCCAAGGATCACCGGATCGCGCGGCTTGATGTTGGCGCTGTTCCAGTGGGAGCGCTCGCGCACCTTCTGGATCGTGTCCTTCGTCGTGCCCAGCAGCTTGGAGACCTGCGCCTCCGTGAGCTGCGGGTAGTTCCGCAGCAGGAACGCAATGCCATCGGGGCGGTCATTGCGCTTGGCAACCGGCGTGTAGCGCGAACCGCGCAGGCGCTTGGGAATCGGCAGTGCCGTCGGTGCCAGCTTCAGCCGGTACTCCGGATCCGCTTCGCCTTTCCGGATTTCCTCGGCGGTGATCTGACCGTTCGCGACCGGGTCGTAGCCGACGATGCCTTGCGCGACCTCGCCGTCCGCGATCGCCTGCACCTCCAGCGGGTGCATGCCGCAGAATTCGGCAATCTGGGTGAAGGTGAGCGCGGTCTTCTCGATCAGCCACACGGCGGTGGCCTTGGGCATCAATGGCAGGGTCATGGCATGGTCTTCCTTCGGCCGCGGCGCGCGCCTGAGGGTGCGGGCGGGCCGGGCGCCGGATATGACAACCGGTCAGGTGTGGGTCAAGGGTTCCGGCACGGTTTATGCTGGAACCAGCGAGACGGGAGGTGGACCATGATGGACGAGGACGACGCGCCAATCCGCAAGCCGGCGCGGCTGCAAAAGCTGGTGCTGGATACTCTGGGGATCGCGGAACTGCGCGAGTATATCGACGAGTTGAAGGCGGAGATCACGCGCGTCGAGGCCGATATCGAGCGCAAGCAGGGCCATCGCTCCGCCGCCGATTCGTTTTTCAAGCGACCGTGATCCGGCGCGGATCGGCTTCAGTTTGACAGCGCCGCGATCTCCGCCCGCAACAGCTCGATCCCCTCCCCGGTCTCGCTGCTCGTCACCATCACCTCAGGGTGTGCCGCGGCATGCTGTCGTGCCAGCGCCGCGACCGCCGCCTGCTTCCGCTCCAGGGCATCCGGCTTCACTCCGTCCCCCTTGGTCAGCACCAACTGGAACGTCACGGCCGCCCGGTCCAGCAGGTCCATCACGGCAGTATCCGCCGACTTGATCTCGATCCGTGCGTCCAGCAGCAGCAGCACACGGCGCAAGGTCGGCCGCCCGCGCAGGTAGTCGAACATCATCCCCTGCCAGTCCTCCTTCACCGACCGGCCGGCGCGCGCGTAGCCGTAGCCCGGCATGTCCACCAGCGTCAGCCGGCCGCCGAGATCGAAGAAGTTCAGCTGCCGCGTCCGCCCCGGCTCCTGCGACACCCGCGCCAGTGCCAGCCGCCCGGTCAGCGCATTCAGCAGCGACGATTTCCCCACATTGGAGCGGCCGGCGAACGCCACCTCCGGCCCGGCGGCCGGCGGCAACTGGTCCAGCCGTTGCGCTGCATATACGAACCGGCATTCCGAGGCGAACAGCTTGCGCCCCGCCTCGATGAGGGCAGCCTGCTCGTCGGTCAGGTGCGGGCGAGCCCCGGGCGCGACAGGTGCGTGCGCCGCATGATCAACCACTGCTGTGCGATGGACAGCAGATTGTTCCAGCTCCAGTAGATGATCAGTCCCGCCGGGAAGTGCGCCATCATGAACGTGAAGATGATCGGCATGAACTGGAACATGCGCGCCTGCACCGGATCGGGCGGCGGCGGGTTCAGCTTCTGCTGGAGGAACATCGTCAGGCCCATGATCAGCGGCCAGGCGCCCATGTGCAGGAACGGTGAGATGGCGCCGGGATCGAACGGGATCAGCCCGAACAGGTTGAAAATGTTGGTGGGGTCGATCTGCGACAGATCATGGATCCAGCCGAAGAATGGCGCCTGGCGCATCTCGATCGTGACGAAGATCACCTTGTAGAGCGAGAAGAACACCGGGATCTGCACCACCATCGGCAGGCAGCCCGACGCCGGGTTCACCTTCTCGGCCCGGTACATTGCCATCATTTCCTGCTGCATGCGCTGCGGCTCGTCCTTGAAGCGCTCGCGCATCTGCTGCATCCGCGGAGCGAGCAGCCGCATCTTGCTCATCGAGCGATACGAATAATTCGCCAGCGGGAAGAACAGCAGCTTCACGCCCAGGGTGAATGCCATGATCGCGAGACCGAAATTGCCGAGCAGACTGTTCAGCCAGTCGATCGCCGTGAAAATCGGCCGCGTCAGGAACCAGAAGTAGCCCCAGTCCACCGCATAATCGAAGCGTGGGATCTGCAGGCGCGACTCGTAGCTTTGCAGCAGCGAGACGATCTTGGCGCCGGCAAACAGATGCGATTCCAGCATCGCGTCGCCGTTCGGCGCGAGCGTCTCCGGCTGCTTGGTGAGGTAATCCACCTGGTAGTGGTCACCGTTCTCCTTGATGTGGGTGAAGTTGACAGTGGCCGGCACCGACTGGGCGGGAATCAGCGCAGTCAGCCAGTACTTGTCCGTGAAGCCTGCCCAGCCGCCCGATGACCCAGACGTAAAGGCGATGTCGGTTTTCGACTTCTCGGTCTCGCTCTTGGCACTGGAGTAGGTCATCTCCTGCAGCGTGTTGTCCACGATGCCGAGCATGCCCTCGAACAGGATGTAATAGCCTGATGTCTCCGGCGTGTAGTCGCGCCGCACGCGCGACCAGGGATACAGCGTGACCGGTGCGCCGCCCGTATTGCGCGCCGACTGCTGCACCGTGAACATGTAATTGTCGTCGACCGAGAACACGATCTGGAACGTCAGTCCTTCGCCGTTGTCCCACGACAGTGTCACCGGATGACCGGTGCTCAGTGTTTCGGCGGACGCTTTCCAGACCGTATCATTGCCCGGCAGCTTCACCTGCGCGCCCGGCGCCGCGCTCCAGCCGTATTGCACATAGTAGGGCTCGGGATCCGACAAGGGTTCCAGCAGCCGCACATGGGGCGAGTCCGGGGCCAGCGTCTCGCGATACTTGGTCAGGACCAGATCATCGAGCCGCGCGCCGAGCAGGCTGATCGAGCCGCTCACGTCCTGCGCGGCGATCTTCACCCTGGGCACGTTCTTCGGCACCACCGGCACGTTGCTGACCGGCGAGCCCTGAGGTGGCGCCAACGGTGACTGCGGTGGCGCGTTGGTGTTGGCCACCTGCGCCGGTTCCGGCTTGGGCGGTTGCGGCAGATGCGGCGCAATCAGCAGTTGGAAGCCGAGCAGGATGGCGACCGAGATCGCGATCGCGATGATAAGCCGTTGCTGGTCCATTATCGCCCCGCCTGGTATCGCCGCGCCTGGCAGTCGCACGGGGGGACCGGATCGTAGCCGCCCTCGCACCATGGGTTACAGCGCAGGATGCGCCGCGCGGCCAGACCGCTGCCACGGACAGCCCCGTGGGTCCGGAATGCCTCGATCGCATAGTCGCTGCAACTTGGCAGGAAGCGGCAATTTGCCCCGATCACCGGGCGGATTGTCCACTGGTAGGCGCGCACGGCGCCAACGGCGATGTGCGCGGCCGGGGTCATGCCAGGCCGACTTTCACCAGGGCGCGTCGCACATCGTCTTGCAATGCGGCGAAATCCCTGCCCACCGTGCCGGCACGTCCGATCAGCACCACATCGGCTCCGCAGACCGGGTGTTTCGCCAGGACCAGCCGGGCGGCTTCCTTCAGACGGCGGCGGGTGCGGTTGCGGATCACAGCGTTGCCGATCTTCTTCGTGACAGTGAAACCAAGCCTGGCGGGTCCCTCGTCGTCGCGCGGCAATGCCTGCAATACCACGCCTGGCATCGGCGCCTTCCGCCCCTTCGCCGCCGCACGCTGAAATTCCGCCCGCGAGGTCAGACGGCCGGTCGCAGCCATGCGGGCCGTCGGTTCAGGCCGAGAGCCGCTTGCGGCCCTTCGCCCGGCGGTTTGCCAGCACCTTGCGGCCACCGACCGTGGCCATCCGGGCGCGGAAGCCATGCCGCCGCTTGCGGACCAGCTTGGACGGTTGATAGGTGCGCTTCACAGTCGATACTCCGATGCTGCCCGATGACCGCGTCAACGCGGCGCGCCGACAGGCCCTCTGCCCCGCGCAGGCGCCGGCTTATAGGGGGGCCGTTCGGGGCCGTCAATCACATCGGGGCGCTGGACTCGCAACGGGTCCTCGCCTGATAAGTCGTCGCGTCGATCGCGTGAAATCTGCCAGGGAGCCCGTCTCCCGGGCATTTCCGTGCCTGCCCGACGCCGCAGGATTGCCACGGGACAGTGAGCGGGAAGACATTGCAAGCTCGCCTGACAACTCTCGCGCGCCGGTTCTGGCCGCCCCTGCTGCTGTTGACCGCATTGATCGCCGCATGGCTCGGCGGTGTCGGGCAGTGGCTCGGCTGGGGCACGCTCGCGCGGCACCAGATGGCGCTCGAGGCCTGGGTCCAGGCACATCCCCTGCTCGGCCCGTCCCTCTATGCGCTGATCTACATCGGTGTCGTCGCCCTCTCATTGCCCGAGGCCGCGGTCGTCACGGTTGCCGGTGGCCTGCTGTTCGGCACGCTGCTCGGCGGCACGCTCGCGATCATCGGTTCCTCGATCGGCGCCGTGGTGCTGTTCCTTGCCATCCGCCACCATCTCGCCCGCGCGGTGGCAGCCCATGGCGGGCGGCTGGTCGAGCGGCTGCGCGCTGAACTCGAGCATAACGGGTTCTCGTATCTGCTGGCCGTCCGCCTCGTCCCCGTCTTTCCGTTCTGGCTGGTGAACATCGCGGCCGCGCTCAGCGGTATGCGGCTGCTGCCGTTCGCCGCTGCGACCGTCCTCGGCATCATTCCGGCCACGTTCGTCTACGCCTCGATCGGCGCAGGTGTCGGCAGGGTGCTGGCGACGGGCGGGGTGCCGGATCTGTCGCTGCTGTTCACTCCGGGCATCCTCGGGCCGCTCATCGGCGCTGCTGCGCTCGCCCTGCTCCCCGTCGCCTGGCGTCGCTGGAAGCGCAGGGATGCCTGATTTCGACCTGGCCGTGATTGGTGCCGGCGCCGCAGGCCTGTCGGTGACCGCAGTGGCCGCCCAGCTCGGCCTGCGCGTGGCACTCATCGAGCGTGACCGCATGGGAGGCGACTGCCTGAACTTCGGCTGCGTCCCCAGCAAGGCGCTCCTCGCTGCCTCGCATGCCGCCATCGCTGGACGGGGCGCCGGGCGATTCGGCGTGCGTCTGCCCGAGCCGCAGATCGATTGGCCGGCCGTGCGGGAGCACGTCCATGGCGTGATCAGCGGCATCGCGCCCACCGATTCGGAAGCACGCTTCACCGCCCTTGGCGCCACGGTGCTGCGCGATGAGGCGCGCTTCCTCGCCCCCGACACGCTCGGCGTGGGAAGCCGGAGGATCACCGCGCGCCGTATCGTCGTCGCCGCCGGCGGCACCGCCGCGGTACCGCCGATTCCCAGCCTGGACCGGGTTCCGTTCCTCACCAACGCGACGTTGTTCGACCTGGTCGAGCGGCCCGGGCACCTGTTGATCCTGGGTGGCGGCCCGATCGGCCTGGAGATGGCCGACGCCTTCGCCGGGCTCGGGTCCCGGGTGACCGTGATCGAGGCCGCCACCATCGCCGCGAAGGAGGATCCTGACCTCGTCTCAGGCCTGCGCGAGTCGCTGAGCGCGCGCGGCATCCGTCTACTGGAAGGCGTGACCGTTGCGGCGGTGGAATCCGGCCCCGCTCTGCTGCTTGCGGACGGCCGCCGGATCGAGGGGACGCATCTGCTGGTTGCGACTGGCCGGCGGCCGAACCTCGAGGCCCTCGATCTCCCGGCCGGCAACGTCCGATCGAACGAGGCCGGCATCATCACCGATCATGGCCTGCGCAGCGTCAGCAACCGCCGCGTCTATGCCGTTGGCGACATTGCTGCGCCCGTGGGCATTGGCCCGCGCGCCTTCACCCATGTCGGCTCCTATCATGCCGGCATCGTCATTCGCCGGGCACTGTTCCGGCTGCCGGCCCGCATCGATTATGCCTCGCTGCCACGCGTGACCTACACCCTGCCGGAACTCGCGCAGGCTGGCCTCACAGAGGCCGAGGCGCGCGCGGCCGGACACCGGGTCAGCGTGCTGCGCTGGCCGCTCGCGGACAATGACCGGGCGGCGACGGAACGCGATGCTGCCGGCCTGGTCAAACTCGTGGTGACGGGCCGCCGCGTCATCGGCGCCGGCATCCTGGCGCCGAACGCCGGCGAGATGATCGGGCTCTGGGTCCTCGCCATTGCCCAGCGTACCCGGCTCAGCGCGCTGGCCGGCATGATCATTCCGTATCCCACCCGCTCCGAGGCCGCCAAACGGGCTGCCGGCGCCTTCTTCGTTGCGAAGTTGTTCGCTCCCCGCACCAGGGCACTGATTCGGTTGCTGACCCGGTTGCCGTAGACGTGATTTCAACCCAATTTGCCGCCATGCCGAACCTGCGCGTCGAACCTCAGCGCGTGCGGCCCCGCCAGAGCCTGTCGGGCCGTCTCTGGCTGGTCGCCACCCTTGCGGTCCTGCTGACGGAAGTCGTTGTTTTCCTGCCGCTGATTGCCCACGAGCGGCGGAATTGGTTGGACAACCACCTGGAAGACGCCTCGATCGCCACGGTGGCGGCTGTCGGCAACGCGATCAACGAGGACAAGGCCAACGAATTGCTCCGCCTGTCCGGAAACCGGGCGATCCGCATGACCTTGGCGGACGGCTCGACGGTAACCGTCGGCGATGTCGGTCAGCCGCCGCCGGTGACGATTGATCCGGAGACCGAGAGCCTGCTCACGAGAATCCGCCGCTCCATGCGTGCCCTGTTCTTTAAGGAGGCCAGGCTGGTCAACGTGCGGGCGCCGAATACCTTCTACCGTCAGGACCAGATCGAGGTGTTTGTCAGTGAGGCGTCGCTCAGCGTTGCGCTGCGCCAGTTCGCCGCCGATTTTGCCGTCCTCGCGCTCCTGATCGCCGGCGTCACCGGTGGTCTGGTCTACCTGGCCGTGCTGCTTCTGCTGGTTCGCCCGATGCGCCGGATCACCCGGAGTATCGCCGCATTCCGAACCAACCCAGAGCATACCGCACCCCTCGACCCTGATCTGGTGACCGTGCTGTCGGACGATGAGATGTCGGTCGCCGGCCGCGAGCTGGCCGCCATGCAGCAGGAGCTGCACGCCGCGCTGTGGCGCAACGCGCGCCTGGCGGCGCTCGGCACCGTGGTCGCGAAAGTGAGCCATGACCTGCGTGGCATCCTCACGCCGGCACTGCTGACCGCCGAACGCCTGCAACTCAATGCCGATCCGAAGGTGCAGCGCGCGGGCGAGACGTTGGCGCTGGCGGTGGATCGAGCCACGGATCTGGTTCGCCGGACCCTGGACTATGCACGCGAAGGTCCTCCGCCGCTTGCACTGGCTCCCGTGGAGCTCGCGCCGTTGGTGGAGGAAGCAGCGGATACCGCCCGTCCTTTGAGCAGCGCCTTTCGCCTCCACAATGCTGTCGATCTGTCGATCCTGGTGAACGCCGATCGCATCCAGCTGTTCCGCGTGCTGGCAAACCTGCTGCGCAACGCGGTCGAGGCGGGTGCACGAACGATTCAGGTTACCACGCAGCAGCAGAACCCCATCGTATCCGTGGATATCTGTGACGACGGTCCCGGCCTGCCTGAAGCCGTGCGCGCCGAGCTGTTCCGCCCCTTCGCCGGCAGCGCCACGCGCGGCGGCGCTGGGCTTGGACTGGCGATCGCTCGCGATCTGATGGTCGCGCATGGCGGCGACATCGAGCTGATCGACACCGGCGCTGGTGGCACAACCTTCCGGCTGACCTTGCGCGTCGCGACACCGGCCGCACCCGCGGAGCCACCGGCACCTCGGATTGCCCCGCCAGCGGCCGCCGACGTATAGGACGAAAGCGCAACGGGAGGGTGGACGTGTCGCTCGGACAATGGTTTGTGCTCGCTGTGACATGCGTGGTGGGGGTGATCGGGCTGCTGCTCGCGGCGTCGGGCGGCGAGAACATGTACGCGCTCGGTCTGATGCTGTTCGTCGGCGCAGTCATCTATGCGTTCATCCTCATCAAGCGGCATTTCGACCGGATCGACGGGCTGCACGGCTGAGATGGCCCGCGCTGCCGCAGTCTGGGATCCAGGTCAGTACCTGCGCTTCGCCGGCGAGCGGCTGCGACCGGCACTAGATCTGCTGGCGCAGGTGGGATTGGAGGCACCCCGGCGTGTGGTGGACCTGGGGTGCGGCGCGGGCAATGTCACCGCGGTCCTGCACGAGCGGTTTCCCGAGGCCGACGTGGTGGGCGTCGATGGGTCGGCAAGCATGCTCGAGAAGGCGCGGACCACAGTGCCCGGATGCCGGTTCGAACGCGGTGATTTCTTCCGGTGGGAACCGGGCGAGCCAGTCGATCTGCTGTATTCCAATGCCGCGCTGCAATGGGTGGATCAGCACGCAACGCTGTTCCCCCGGCTGCTGGGGTTTGTGAAGCCGGGCGGTGTCTTTGCCGTGCAGATGCCGGCGATGCACGAAACCCCTTTGCGGACGGCGCCGTATGAGCTGTCGCAGCAGGCGCCGTGGGCGGACCATCTGCGCGGTGTGAGTTCGGCCCCCGGCATCCTGTCCCCGCAGGACTACTGGGATCTGTTGCGGCCACGCGTTGCGTCGCTGGATATCTGGCAGACGACGTATCTGCACGCGTTGTCCGGCGAAAATGCCGTGACGGAATGGGCATCGGGCAGCAGTCTGCGCGCCTTCCTCGACCGGCTGCCGGGCGACCTGAAAGACTCGTTCCGTCAGGCCTATAGCGACGCCATGCGGCCGCACTATCCGCAGCGCGCCGACGGCACCACGCTGCTGCCATTCCAGCGGCTGTTCATGGTGGCGACGGCATAGGGCCCCCGAGCTGCCTGTCGCGTCAGCTCTTGCCGGAATAGCTCTTCGCCATCCCCTCGCCCGGCTCCGCCTGCGGCCCGAACGGCATGATCGGATAGCGCAGCCCGGCTTTGGACAGACCCTGCAGCCCGGTGACCGCGCGTGCCAGGTCTTCGGGCGGACACGCCATCAGCATCTCGTCATCGGCCACGCCGCCGTAGCGGCGCTCCGCGTAGCAGGGGATGGACAACGACACTTCGCGCGTCTTCAGCGCATGGCCCCATGAATCGGCGCATGCACTCTCGCCGGTGATGGAGAAGTCATAACGCCTGTAGCTACGCCATTGCAGGCCGTTGATGAACAGGATCATCTGCGCCGGGTTGCCGTAGAACAGGCAGACATCGGGTGGGTCAAGCCGCGCGGTGCGCAGAGGTGCCACCACCAGGCCGTGATACCGCCCCGCCGGCACGCGCGACATGCCGGCCTGGTGCGCGGCTGCCGCCTCCCTGTTCTCGAACCACACACCCTCCATCTTGCGGCCGGAGGTGTAGATCTCACCCACCTCGTCGAGGCCGATCACGCTGGAGCAGGACGAGAACGACGGGATGTTCTCGGTCGTGATCCCGAGCGTGAAGCCCGCCATGCGGGACTGCGTCACCAGTTGGCAGGTGGAGAAGGTTCGGCCTTTGGGCGGACGGCGCAGGCCGGGCACGTTGGCCATCGCCTCCAGGTCCTCGAACAGCTTCATACCGATGGGAAACGTGCGCAGGTGGAGCAGCTGGTTGAGCTGCTCGGACAGCTCGGCGATCGCCTTGCCGTCGAGTGACGGAGCGTCGAGGGTCGGTGCATCGTTCATGGGTTTCCTCCGGACGTCGGAGCGATCCTAGCTCAGAGCCCGCCGCACCGCGAAGCCTGCCGCGGCGAGTGTGCCCGCCGCGATCAACGCCATCGGCCAGGCCTGGCTCAGCACCACGTCAAGCGGGATGTCCTGGAGGAACAGGCCGCGCGCGATCACCAGCATATAGCGTATCGGATCGATGCGGCTGATCAGTTCGGCCAGCGGCGGCATATTCTCGACCGGCGCGGCATAGCCGGACAGCACGATCATCGGCGAGGCAAAGACGAACACGCCCAGCATCGCCTGCTGCTGGGTGCGGGCAAATGCGGACAGCACGAGACCGATGCCGACGCCGGCCAGTGTATACAGCACCAGCATCGCTTCGAGCAGCAGTGCGTCACCGCGGAACGGCAGCCGGAACCAGAGCAGCGCCGCGGCAATGACCAGGTTCGCGTCGATCATGCCCACGATGATGCCGGGGAGCGCCTTGCCAATCAGGATTTCGGCCGGGCGCAGCGGTGTCACCAGCAACTGCTCGAACGTGCCAAGCTCGCGTTCGCGCGCCAGCGACAGCGAACTGATCAGCAGCGCCATGATCATCGACAGGATGCAGACCAGGCCCGGCAGGATGAACCACGTGCTTTCCAGCGTCGGATTGAACCAGTCGCGTGTCAGCATGACGAGCGGCGGCCTTTGACCCGGATGCAGGTCCTGTACGTAAGTGCCGACGATGCTTGCCGCATAGGCCTGCGCCATCAGTGCCGAGTTCGAACGGCGGGCGTCCAGCAGGACCTGCACCTGCGCCATGCGGCCGGCGAGCACGTCGGCGGAAAAATCCTGCGGCACATGCAGCACTGCGGCGACCTGCTTGGCATTGACGGCATCGCGGGCCTCGGCCGGCGCCTGGAAGGATGCGACGATATGGAACGCCGGCGAACCGGCGAAGCGGCGCACCAGTTCCGCCGACTGCGCGCCTCCGTCGTCGTTCCAGATACCGATCGGGACATTGGTCACGTCATAGGTCGCGGCATAGGCGAACAACACGACCTGAACCAGTGGCGGCACCAGGATGACGAAACGGGTTTTCGGATCCTTCCAGAGCCCAACAAGCTCTTTCGCGACCAATGCGAAGACGCGGCGCCACATCAGTCGAGTCTCCGCCGGGTGACCAGCAGCGTGGCTGTCAGGGTGACGATGGCGGCGGCAACGAGACCGGCCAGGTTCGGCAGGATCACCGGCCACACGTCACCCGCGAGGAACAGAGTTTGCAGGATGGAGACCAGATAGCGAGCGGGCACGAAGTAGGTGACGAACTGGAGCCAGTGCGGCATCGCGGCGATGTCGAACAGCATGCCGGAGAGCATCATCGCCGGCATCATGGTGGTGAGGAACGAAAGCTGCCCGGCGATGAACTGATTGCGCGCCAGGGTGGAGATGAACAGGCCAAGGCCAAGGGCGAACAGCAGGAACAGCGAGACAGCGGCTGACAAGGCCATGATGCCGCCGCGGTAGGGTACGTCGAACACCACCGTCGCGATCAACACCGACATGATCATGCTGCCGATGCCGAGTGCGAAATTGCAGATCAGGCGCGCCAGGATCAGTTCCGACATGCGCGCGGGCGAGGCGAGCATGCTCTCCATCGTTCCGTGCTCCCATTCGCGCGAGACGCTGCTGGCCGTCAGCAGAGTGCCGGCCATCGTCATGACCATGGCGATGATTCCCGGAACGATGAAATCGGCAGAACGAAGCTCCGGGTTGAACCAGTCACGGTACTGCAGGTCGATGCCGGCCACGGGGGGCTGACGCTTCTCTGCGCCTTGGCCAGTCAGCCAGACCTGCAACGCGCCAGCGACGTAGCCTTCCATCAGACGCGCCGTGTTCGGGTCGGTTGCGTTGGCCAGGAGCTGTGCCTGTGCGGGCCATGCCGCGACCCGGCTGAGCCGCTGGGAGTAGTCGTCGCGGACGATCAACGCGCCGCGCACGCGGCCCTCGGTGAGAGCCTGCCCGGCTTCCCGCGCGCTGAGGGCGCGCTGCACGGCCAGATACGGCGAGGCATCGAGTGCCTGTAGCATGCCGCGCGCAGTTTCCTCCGGTGCCATGATGACCACCGCGAGTTTCATCTCCCGGGCGTCGAGCGAGATACCGAAGCCGTTGGTGACCAGCAGCACGACGGGAAGCAGGAACGCGATCAGGATCGCCGATGGATCGCGCAGGACGTGCTTGATCTCCTTGCGGATCAGACCGCGCATGCGCATGAGGGTGGACATCATGCGGCCTGGACCAGCGCGATGAAGGCGTCTTCCAGCGTTGGGTCGGGGAGTGCCGGCGTGCGCACGCGGGCGCGCAACGCGGCGGGGGTATCGACGGCCACCAGTTTACCCTGGCTGACGATGCCGAGGCGGTCGCAATATTCCGCTTCATCCATGAAGTGGCTGGTGACCAGGATCGTGACGCCGGCGTCCGCCAGTGTGCCGATGCGCGCCCAGAAGTCGCGGCGGGTCAACGGATCGACGCCCGAGGTCGGTTCGTCGAGGAACAGGATGTCAGGGCCATGCAGCAGCGCGGCCGCGAGCGCCAGGCGTTGCTTCAGCCCCAACGGCAGTTCGCCTGCCACCGTGGCGGCGGCACCGGCGAGGTCGAAGCCGGACAGAGCGGCATCGATAGCGTGGACCTGCGACGACCGGCCCAGGCCGTAGACCCGAGCGAAGAAGCGCAGGTTTTCGCTGACCGACAGTTCTGAGTAGAGGGAAAAGCGCTGCGCCATATAGCCGATACGGGACCGGGCCTCTGCCGGCGCGCGCAGAAGATCGGCACCGGCGACTCGGGCCTGGCCGGCGGAAGGGCGAAGCAGACCGCACAGCATGCGAAAGATGGTGGACTTGCCGGCGCCGTTCGGGCCGAGCAGGCCGAATATCTCGCCGCGCTGAACCGCGAAGCTGACATGGTCAACGGCGGTGAAGCTGCCGAAGCGGCGGACGAGGTCAGAGACGGTGATGGAGGGCCCCCCTCCCCCCAGCCCCCTCCCGCGAGGGGAGGGAGAGGACAACAAGCCGGACTCCCCCTCCCCTTGCGGGAGGGGGTTGGGGGGAGGGGTCGCCGCCAATCTCGCAACAAACGCATCTTCAAACCGTGGCGCGACGGGCTCCAGCATCTCGCCGCCAAGCGCCGGCGCCGCCCCCTCGCGCAGCACGATCCGCAGCGCGTCTCCTGCCACCAGCGCGTCCAGCACCGCGGGGTCCGACGCCGCATGCCGTGCCGCGGCACGCCGCGACCCGGCCGGAACCGCGAGGCGGACCACCCTGCCCTGCATCGGTGCCAGGAAGTCGGCCGGCGGGCCCTGTGCGAGCAGCCGCCCCTCATGCAACAGCAGGACGTGGCCGCACCGCTCGGCCTCATCGAGATAGGCGGTGGCCCACACCGCGGCCATGCCGTCGGCGCGTCCTTCCTCCAGCATCGCCGACACGATGGCCCAAAGCTCGCGCCGTGACGCCGGATCGACGCCCACCGAGGGCTCATCCAGCAGCAGCAGCCGAGGCCGGGACAGCAACGCGCACGCCAGCCCGAGCTTCTGTTTCATGCCACCCGACAGTTGGCCCGCCAACCGGCCCGTGAACGGCCCGAGGCCGGTGAAGCTCAGCAGCCGCGTCACCCGCTCGCGGCGCAATGTCGCGGGCATGGCATGCAGATCCGCGAACAGATCGAGGTTCTCCGCAACGCTGAGGTCCTCATAGAGACCAAAGCGCTGCGGCATGTAGCCAATCGCCGGATGCGCGGCCGCCGCGTCTGTGGTCATGTCGTGGCCGAACACGACGACACGGCCGCTCGTCGGCCGCAGCAGCCCGGCGATCAGCCGCAGCAGTGTGGTCTTTCCCGCGCCATCCGGCCCGACAAGTCCGGTGATCATCCCCGGCTGGATGTTCGCCGCCACACCGTCCAGTGCCACGTGATGACCGGGGAAGACGTGGCGCAGATCCTCGACGACGGCGACCGTCATTGCACGGGCGGCAGCGTGATGGTCATCGGCATGCCCTGGCGGACGCCGTTATCGGGGTTCTCCACCCGGATGCGCAGCCGATAGACAAGCTGCGTGCGAAGCTCCGGGGTTTCAACGGTCTTGGGGGTGAATTCAGCTGCGGGCGAAACATAACCGATGCGGCCACGATATGACTTGCGCGTGCCGTCGGTGGTCAGCGTCACCTCAGTCCCCGGCGCGACGCGTGACAACAGAGGCTCGGGGGCAAAGGCGCGCACCCAGACCTCATCGTCCAGTGCCATCGCATAGATGCTGGCGGCGGGCAGCACGACAGTGCCGGGCTCGATGACGCGGGTCATGACCGTGCCGTTCGCCGGCGCCATCAGCTTCGTGCGCTCCAGTTGCGTGCGCGACAGATCGACCGTGGCTTCCGCGGCACGCAGCTGGGCGCGAGCCGCTTCGATGTCCTCGGGACGTGGGCCGTTCAGCGCCCTCGTGAGACGCACCTGCATCTGATCCACCTTGGCGCGGCCGGAATCCAAGGCCATGCGCGCGTCATCCAGAAGCTGCTTCGTCGTCGCATTGGTGGCGGCGAGACCCTTCTGGCGTTCGAAGCTTGCCTCCGCGTTGGCCAGCGAAGCCTGCGCGGCGGCGAGGTTGGCGCGCGCTTCATCGATATCCTCGGACCGTGTCCCTGCCAGCAGCACATCGAGCTGCGCCTTGGCGGCGTCGCGGCGTGCCGCTGCGAGTTCGTAGGCGCTTTGATATGTTGCAGGGTCCAGGGCGGCGATGGTTTCGCCTTGCTTCACCTTGTCACCCTCACGCTTTGTCATCGTGGCGACAGTGCCTTCGGCGTTGAACGACAGATCCACCTGGCGGATTTCCACGTTGCCGTACAGCGTGCCGGGCGGGGCGGTCGCCTCGATCCGATGCCAGGCGAACCAGATCAGCCCACCGATAACGACGACGGCGACCACGAGGGCGGCGAGACGTTTCATACGAGGCAGGGTAACCAGGGCAGAATCACCGCGCCTTGATACAGGTCATTGCCCCAACCCTGTAACATGGTCCGAGTTTGCCTTCCCGCGGCAGCCCGTTCTCCCCTCAGGCGGTGCAAGCCGCAATTCCGCGCTATTCTGAAGGCCCTGGAGTGGAGATTTGTCATATGGCGAGGCTCGTCTTTGGAATGAACCAATCCCTCGACGGCTACGTCGACCACATGGCGTTTGCGCCAGGTCCCGCGCTCTTCCGTCACTTCATTGAACAGGTGCGCGGCCTGACCGGCAGTGTGTACGGTCGCCGCATATACGAGGTCATGCGCTACTGGGATGAAGACCGTCCCGAATGGGCCGCCGAGCAGCGCGACTTCGCCGTGGCGTGGCGGAGCAAACCGAAATGGGTCGTATCGCGTTCGCTCACATCGGTCGGCCCCAACGCCACGCTTGTCGGACCTGACATCGAGACCGCGATGCGCGGACTGAAGGCTCAGCACGGTGGGGAGATTGCCGTCGCCGGACCAGACCTGGCGCGAAGCCTGACCGACTTTGGTCTCATCGATGAGTATCGACTTTACCTCCATCCCGTCGTGCTGGGTCGCGGCCAGCCGTTCTTCGCCGGCCCCCGGCCGCCGCTTCGCCTTGTGGCCAGCGATCAAATGGGTGAGGACGTGATCAGGTTGACCTACGTTCCTGCTTGACCGCGCGCGATCTGCTGGGCTGTCACCCGGCGTTCTTGCGCAGCCTGCCCCGCAACACGCCCACCCCGACCAGCGCCACCACGATCACCCCCGCCGACAGGTACGTCGTCAGCGTGCCCAGCGCATAAAGCACCGGCGTGGTGATGTTCGTGGTCATGCCGAAAATCTCCAGCGGCAGCGTGTTGCTGCTGCCCGCCGTCAGCAGCGTCCGTGCAAACTCGTCGTACGACAGAGTGAACCCGAACAGCGCGATCCCCACGATCCCGGGCGCCAGGATCGGCAGTACCACATGGCGGAATACCTGCCCGGGGCTCGCGCCGAGATCGCGCGCAGCCTCCTCCCACCGCCGGTCGAACCGGTTCAGCACGGCGAACATGATCAGCAGGCCAAACGGCAGGGTCCAAGTCAGCTGCGCCCCGAATGCCGAGCTGTACCAATCGGGGTCCCAGCCTGCCAGGCTGAACAGCAGGCCCACGCCGAGGCTCACCAGGATCGAGGGCACGATCAGGCTGGCAACGGTGAGTGTGAACAACATGCCTGCGCCGGGGAACCGCTTGCGGAACGCCATCCCCGCCGCGACCGAGACCACCACCGTCGCAGCCATCACCATCAGCCCGAGCATCACGGACCGCCGCAGCGCGCTGCCGATATCCCCCACCGCCTGCCGCTGGAACAGCCGCACGAACCAGTGCAGCGAGACGCCGTTCATCGGGAACGTCAGGCCGCCATCCGGCCCCTGGAACGACAGGATCATGATGGTCAGCGTCGGCCCGTACAGGAACAGCACGAAGGCCCCAAAGAACACGCACAGAGCCAGCCGTCCGTATCGTCCGGGCACCTACAGCTCCTTGCGAACGTCGACAACGCGTACGATCGCCGCGACCATCAGCAGCACGACCGCCAGCAGCACCACCGCATTGGCACAGGCGGCCGGGTATTGCAGCAGCGACACCTCGTTGCTGATCATCAGCCCCACCGAGGCGCTCTGTCCCCCGCTCATCAGCCGCACGGTGATGAAGTCGCCCATCACCAGAGTCACCACGAAGATCGAGCCGATCGCGATCCCCGGCTTGCACAGCGGAACGATGACCTCGACGATCACGCGCCAGGCGCCGCATCCCGCATCGGTCGCCGCCTCGATCAGCCGCCGGTCGATCCGCACCATCGTGTTGAAGATCGGCGCCACCATGAACAGTGTATACAAATGCACGAACGCCAGCACGACCGCGAAGTTGGAGAACAGCAGGAACTCCAGCGGCGCGTGGATCACGCCGATCCGCAGCAGCGCCGAGTTCAGCAGCCCATTGCGTCCCAGGAAGGGCACCCAGGAGATCATGCGGATGATGTTGGAGGTCAGGAATGGCACCGTGCACACCAGGAACCATGTCATCTGCCAGGCGCGGCTCTGCACGACGAAGGTGAGGAAATACGCTACCCAGAACCCGATGAACAACGTGATCGCCCACACCGTCACGGTGAACTTCAGCGTATCGAGATAGGTCCACCACGTGGTGGCCGAGAACAGCACGTCGCGATAGTTGGTCAGCACGAAGCCGGGGATGATCTGCACGCTGTCATAGTCGAAGAAGCTGACCACGATCAGCGTGATCATCGGCACCACCAGGAAGACGGCGAGCACCGCGGCGAGCGGCAGTGCCTGCAGCAGCGTCCAGCCGTCGCGCAGCCTCACGCCACGATGAACTCGTTCCATTTCTGGACCATGTAGCGGTCCTCGGTCATCACCGAGTTCCAACACGCCACATGCCCCATCCGCTCATAGAAGGAGCCGCCGTCGCGCACGCTGCCGGCCTTCTCCATCACCTTGCCCTCGGGGCTGAGGATGTCCGCTTTCGCAGGTTTGCCCTCCATCCAGTAGCCCCACTCATCCGGCGTCATGAATTTCTGGGCCGTCTCCAGCACGGCGCTGTAGTAGCCTTGCCGGTTCAGATAGGCGCCCACCCAGCCCGACAGGTACCAGTTGATGTAGTCGTAGGCCGCATCCAGCTCCAGCCCGCTCAGATGCTTGGCGAGCCCCAGCCCGCCACCCCACGCGCGATATCCCTCGGCGAGCGGCTGGTATTTGCACGGAATGCCCTTCGATCGCACCGCCGCCACCGCCGGCGACCACATCGACTGGATGATCACCTCCCCTGACGACATCAGGTTCACACTCTCGTCGAACGATTTCCAGAACGCGCGGAACTGACCTGCCTTCTTCGTCTCGATCAGGAAGGCGATGGTCTTGTCGATCTCGGGCTTCGTCATGTTGCCCTTGTCGCCGTATTTGATCCGACCCAGCGACTCCATCACCATCGCCGCATCCATGATCCCGATGCCCGGGATCGACAGGATCGCCGCCTTTCCCTTGAACGCCGGATCGACCAGGTCCTTCCAGCTGGTGATTGGCCGACCCACCAGATCGGGCCGTATGCCCAGCGTATCGGCATTGTAGATGGTGGGGATCAGCGTCATCCACTCGGTCGGATGCGGCGAGAATTTCGTCGAGCCCTTCGCCTCGACGAAGCCCACCGTATGCGGCGCCGTTCCCTGCGCGATCGTCGATGCCGGCGTCAGCTTGCCGGTGATGAAGATCGGCACGATCTTCTCGTAGTTCTTGATCTTCCTGGTATCCATCGGCTGCAGCACACCGGTGGGGAACACCTTCTTGCAGGAGAAGTATTCGATATCGGCCACGTCATAGGACTTCGGCTGCGTCACCGCCTTCTGCACCACCGCATCGGTATCCAGCGCGGTCATCTCGAGCGTGAAGCCGAGGTCCTGCTTCACCTTGTCGGCGATGGCGTTCAGGTTGGACACGCCCGTGCCGAACTGCCGCAGCGTCACGTTCTTGATGTTCTGCGCCCAGATGGTCGGAAACCCGCTGATGGCGCCCGATCCCGCCGCGACGCCGGCCAGGCGCAATGCTGTCCGGCGAGCAATCCTGCGTGGCATGACAATTCCCCCTCTCCGTTTGGCTGGCCAGCACAGGCAAGGGGCGTACCAGGATCACCGCACGCCACCCCTCATCCGCTGTCGCGTGATTGACCCGTTTGGCATCACGGAGCCTGCCATCCGCCCGAACAATGGGCAAACGATCAGGATGAACATTCCTCCACAAACCGTCGGGACCCCGTGTTGCCCCGCACCAGACCCCATGCTACAGGCCCCGCGCCGCCAGCCGACCCCGGCCGGCCCCCATTTCACGCCCGCGCTCTGGCGCGGCCAACGCATAGGGAACGCCACGTGGCCTCTGGCGCTACGACGATCACTTCGGGCGGCGGCCTGGCCGACCGCTACGCTGCCGCTCTCTACTCCCTTGCCGAGGATCAGCATGCCCTCGACCAGGTGGTCTCGGAAATGGAGACCCTCGGCCGCACGATCGAGGCCAGCGCCGATCTCCGCCGTCTGCTGGACTCCCCGCTGATCGACGTGAACCAGGCGACCAAGGCGGCGCAGGCGGTCCTGGAGCAGGAGGGCTATTCCAAGGTGGTACGCGACTTCGTCGGTGTCGTGTCCGCCAACCGCCGCCTCCGCAACCTGCCGGCTATCGTGCACGCCTTCGCCCATCTGGTCGCCGAACGCCGTGGCATTGTCACCGCGGACGTCGCCACCGCGCATCCGCTGACCGACGTGCAGCGCCAGCAGCTTCGCGCCCGGCTGATCGAGGCCGGCTACGGCAACGTCAACATCCACGAACGCGTGGAACCCGATCTGCTCGGCGGCCTTGTCGTCCGGATCGGCGCACGCCTCTACGACACCTCGCTGAAGTCACGGCTTCAGCGCCTGCAGTACGCCATGAAGGGAGCCGCCTGATGGAGATCCGCCCCGCCGAGATCTCGGAGATCCTCAAGAAACAGATCGCCGCGTTCGACACGGAAGCCAACGTCGCCGAGACCGGCCAGGTGCTGTCCGTCGGTGACGGCATCGCCCGCGTTTTCGGGCTGCAGAACGTCATGGCCGGCGAGATGGTCGAGTTCCCCGGCGCCGGCCTGCGCGGCATGGCTCTGAACCTGGAAACCGACAATGTCGGCGTTGTGATCTTCGGCGACGACAGGCAGATCCGCGAAGGCGACACCGTCAGCCGCACCGGCTCCATCGTGGACGTCCCGGTGGGCAACGCACTGCTCGGCCGCGTGGTGGATGGGCTCGGCAATCCGATCGACAACAAGGGCCCGATCGCCACGACGGAACGCCGCCGCGTCGAGGTGAAGGCGCCCGGCATCATTCCCCGCAAGTCGGTGCACGAACCGATGCAGACGGGGCTGAAGGCGATCGACGCGCTGATCCCGATCGGACGCGGCCAGCGCGAGCTGATCATCGGCGACCGTCAGACCGGCAAGACCGCCGTGATCATCGACACGATCATCAACCAGAAGCAGATCAACGCCGGCACCGATGAGAGCAAGAAGCTGTACTGCATCTACGTCGCGGTCGGCCAAAAGCGCTCCACCGTGGCACAGCTGGTGCAGACGCTGGAGGAATACGGCGCGATGGAATACTCCATCGTGGTCGCGGCCACCGCGTCTGACCCGGCGCCGATGCAGTTCCTGGCGCCCTACACCGGCTGCACGATGGGCGAGTTCTTCCGCGACAACGGCCGCCACGCGGTGATTTTCTATGATGACCTGTCGAAGCAGGCCGTCGCGTATCGCCAGATGTCGCTGCTGCTCCGCCGTCCGCCGGGACGCGAGGCGTATCCCGGCGACGTGTTCTACCTGCACTCGCGCCTGCTCGAGCGCGCGGCGAAGATGAGCGAGGAGTATGGGCTTGGCTCGCTCACCGCGCTGCCGGTGATCGAGACGCAGGCCGGCGACGTGTCGGCCTACATTCCGACCAACGTCATCTCCATCACCGATGGCCAGATCTTCCTGGAGACCGAGCTGTTCTTCCGCGGCATCCGTCCCGCGGTGAATGTCGGCATCTCGGTGTCGCGCGTGGGCTCCGCCGCGCAGGTGCGCGCGATGAAGCAGGTCGCCGGCCGCATCAAGCTGGAGCTGGCCCAGTACCGCGAGATGGCCGCCTTCGCGCAGTTCGCATCGGACCTGGATGCATCCACCCAGCAGTTGCTGGCCCGCGGCTCCCGCCTGACCGAACTGCTGAAGCAGCCGCAGTTCAAGCCGGTTCCGATCGAGGAACAGGTGGTGGCGATCTTCGCCGGTGTGCGCGGCTATCTCGACAAGATCGACCTCAACCAGGTGGGCCGCTTCGAGGCCGGCGTGCTGTCGGAGCTGAAGTCGCGCGAGCCGGCGATCCTGGATGCGATCCGCACCGATCTGGAGATCAAACCGGAGACAGAGACGAAGCTGGTCACCTTCATGGACAACTTCGCGAAAAGCTTCGGGTAGTGACTCCGGTTCCCCCGACCGTCATGTCGGCAAAGCACAGGGTTTGTCATGCCTAGCCTGAAAGACCTCCGCACACGCATCAACAGCGTGAAGTCGACGCAGAAGATCACCTCCGCCATGAAGATGGTGGCGGCGTCGAAGTTGCGCCGCGCCCAGGCACAGGCGGAAGCCGCGCGGCCCTATGCCGAGCGCATGGAGCGCATGCTGCGCGCGCTGGCCGCCTCGGTGTCCGACATGCCGACCGCCCCTGCCCTGCTCGCCGGCACCGGCAAGCAGCAGAACTACCTGCTGGTCCCAGTCACTGCTGACCGAGGCCTCGCCGGCGCGTTCAACGCCAGTATCGGCCGCGCGACCCGCACGCTTGCGCGCCGCCTGGAGGCCGAGGGCAAGACCGTCAAGATCCTGCCTGTCGGCCGCAAGGGCCGCGACTACCTGCGCCGTGAGCTGGCCAGCCGCATCACCGGCGACATCTCCTTCGCGGGGAAACGCCGCCTGGAATTCAGCGATGCCGAGGACATCGGCGTTCGCATCACGACCATGCTGGCCGCGGGCGAGGTCGACGTCTGCATCCTGATCTACAACCGCTTCCGTTCGGTGATCTCGCAGATCGTCACCGAGCAGCAGCTGATCCCCGCGCCGCCCCCGCCGGAAGGCGAGGCGGTCGATCTTGGCGGCGCCACGTACGAATTCGAGCCGGACGAGGAGACCATCCTTACCCGGCTTCTGCCGCAGGCCCTGGCCATCGCGATCTTCCGCGCGCTGCTGGAGAGCGCTGCCGGCGAGCATGGCGCACGCATGACCGCGATGGACAACGCCACGCGCAACGCCGGCGACATGATCAAGCGCCTGACGCTGAACTACAACCGCGCGCGCCAGGCCAACATCACCAAGGAACTCATCGAAATCATTTCCGGCGCTGAAGCCGTCTGACAGGGGCAGAAGAGATATGGCAAGCAACATCGTCGGCAGGGTGACCCAGGTGCAGGGCGCCGTCGTGGACGTGCAGTTCGACGGCGAGCTGCCGTTCATTCAGAACGCGCTGCACACCAGGCTGTCCGAGCACACGCTGGTGCTGGAGGTCGCCCAGGAACTCGGCGAGCGCACCGTGCGCTGCATCGCGATGGACAGCACCGATGGCCTGGTACGCGGGCAGGAAGTGGTGGACACCGGCGGACCGATCACCGTCCCTGTCGGCCCCGAAACGCTTGGCCGCATCCTCAACGTGATCGGCGAGCCGATCGACGAGCAGGGCCCGGTCAACACGAAGATCCGTTATCCGATCCACCGTGACGCGCCGTCCTTCGAGGAACAGGCCACCACGGCGGAAATCCTCGTCACCGGCATCAAGGTGGTGGATCTGCTGGCGCCCTACCTGAAGGGCGGCAAGGTCGGCCTGTTCGGCGGTGCCGGCGTGGGCAAGACCGTGATCATCCAGGAGCTGATCAACAACATCGCCAAGGCGCATGGCGGCGTGTCGGTGTTCGCCGGCGTGGGCGAGCGCACCCGCGAGGGCAACGACCTTTACCACGAGATGATCGACGCCGGTGTTATCCGGATGGACAACCACAAGATCGTCGAAGGCTCCAAGGTGGCGCTGATGTACGGCCAGATGAACGAGCCGCCGGGTGCCCGCGCCCGCGTCGGCCTGTCTGGCCTGACCCTGGCCGAATACTTCCGCGACGAGGAAGGCCAGGACGTGCTGTTCTTCGTGGACAACATCTTCCGCTTCACCCAGGCGGGCGCCGAGGTGTCGGCGCTGCTGGGCCGTATCCCCTCGGCGGTGGGCTATCAGCCGACGCTCGCCACCGACATGGGCGCGCTGCAGGAGCGCATCACGTCCACCAAGAAGGGCTCGATCACCAGCGTGCAGGCAATCTATGTGCCCGCCGACGACTTGACCGACCCGGCGCCTGCCACGTCGTTCGCCCACCTGGACGCGACAACGGTGCTGAGCCGCCAGATCGCCGAGCTGGGCATCTATCCCGCGGTGGACCCGCTCGACTCCACGTCCCGTTCGCTGGATCCACGCATCGTGGGCGACGAGCACTACCAGGTTGCGCGCGAGACGCAGCGGATCCTGCAGACCTACAAGTCGCTGCAGGACATCATCGCGATCCTTGGCATGGACGAGCTCTCGGAAGAGGACAAGCTCGTCGTCGCCCGCGCGCGCAAGCTTCAGCGCTTCCTGTCGCAGCCGTTCCACGTGGCGGAGGTGTTCACGGGCTTCCCGGGTGTGTTCGTGCCGATCGCCGACACGATCCGCAGCTTCAAGGCGGTGTGTTCGGGTGAGTACGACCATCTGCCGGAGGCGGCGTTCTACATGGTCGGGACGATCGAGGACGCGGTGAAGAAGGCCGAAGGTTTGAAGTCGTAAGGCGACGAGCAAAACCATGCCCGTGAACCTGGAAATCGTAACCCCGGAGCGCCTGCTGCTGTCGCGCCCGGTCGACATGGTGGTGATCCCCGCCTCCGAGGGCGACATGGGCGTGCTGGAAGGCCACTCGCCCGCCATCGTCATGCTGCGCGGCGGCGTCATCGCCCTCTATGAGGGCGAACGGGTCACCGACCAGATGTACGTTGCGGGCGGCTTCGCCGAAGTCACGCCGGAGCGCTGCACCGTGCTGGCCAACGAAGTGCTGGCCCCAGCCGACTTGTCGCGCGAGGAAGGCGAACGCCGCCTTGCCACCGCGCAGGAAGCGCTGGCCCAGGTGGACGGCAACGATGTCGTCGCCGAGGAACTGGCGCTGGAGCGCGTGCAGTCGGCGCAAGCGCTGATCGAAGCGGTGGATGCCCTGCTGACCGGCCGCTGATCCCGTCTGCCGCGCAGAGTGACGTGCCGATGTCCAACTCGTTGATGATGCACCGGATTGCTGTGCTCATTACCCCCCACCCTATGAGAAGCACCCCACCCTTTCGAATCCCGCCGACCCGTGGCAGCTTCCCGCTGCTGCGTCCAACTGTGCGGAACTCACGATGAAGCATTGGCGCATCGAGGATGTGGCCTGGGGCCGTTTTGATCCCGCCAAGGTCGATCCCGATCTCGTTCCCCTGGTCAAGGCGGCCGCCATGGTGGAGCGCAACGGCACCGACTACGCCGTCTACCTCAACCGCGTGTTCGGCGATGACCCCGACTTCCGCCAGGCCGCCGACTCCTGGGCCGACGAGGAAGTCCAGCATGGCAACGCGCTCGGCAAATGGGCGATGCTGGCCGACCCCTCCTGGGACTACCAATCAGCGTTCGCCCGCTACAAGGCCGGCTACAAGCTGCCGCTCGACGCTGAGGCCTCGGTGCGCGGCTCACGCACCGGTGAGCTGATCGCGCGCTGCATGGTGGAAACCGGCACCTCCAGCTACTATACCGCGCTGGGCGAGGCGACCGGCGAGCCGGTGCTGAAGCAGATCTGTCGCCACATCGCCGCCGACGAGTTCCGCCACTTCAAGCTGTTCTACGACCACATGCGCCGCTACCTGGCACGCGAGAACATCAGCCTCTTGCGGCGCCTGCGCATCGCGGCAGGCCGCATCGGCGAAAGCGAGGACGACGAGCTCGCCTATGCCTGGCACTGCGGCAACGAACCCGACGATACCGCCTACGAGCACGACCGCTGCTCCGCCGCCTACATGGCGCGCGCGATGGCCTTCTACCGCTTCCGCCACATCGAGCGCGGCATGGGCATGATCTTCAAGGCCGTGGGCCTGAAGCCACGCGGCCGCTTGTCCGACTTGTCGGCGAAGGCCGCCTGGCAACTGATGCAGTGGCGCCGCCAGCGCTTTGCCGCGAAGCTGGCCGCCTAAGCCCGGGTCACCAACAGGGCAACCGCCGCAATCGCGATCGCGAACAGCAGCAGCGCAAGCAGCGGACTGGCAAGTCTTGGCGGCGTCGTCCCGATCGGCAGCCGCTTGAGTCCGGTGACCATCGGCCGCACCAGATCGTGCTTCTTCACCAGCGCGTAGGCGAGGATGGCCAGTACGTGCAACGAGGCCACGATCTGGATCAGGGTGAAATTGACTGCATGGATGTGCGACAGCCAGTCGCTCCAGTCCTTGCCGACGTAGTTGAACAGCGGCCCCTCGTTCATGACATCATCGTTGGCACACAGGCCAGTGCCAACCTGGACCGCCAGCAGCACCAGCATCACCAGCGCCATCCATCCGCCGGCAGCATTGTGACCGAGTTCAGTGTCTGGTTCACGCCGATGCAGACGCGAAATGTAACGCACCACGGTAAGCGGGCTGCGCAGGAAGCTGGTGAACCGCGCCGTGTGGCTGCCGACGAACCCCCAGGCGAGCCGGAACAGCAGCAGCGCAAGCAGGCTGTAGCCTGCCAGGAAATGCAGCTCCATCCACCCCTGTTCCTCGGAGATCCAGCTTGTCGCGAGGATGATCACGATGGCCCAATGGAACAGGCGAATCGGGATGTCCCAGATACGCACCGGCACTGTCGCTTCGCTCACGTGTAGTGTTCCCACCTCCTGCCCGAGGCGAACCTGACGCACCACGACCGCCGCGTCACCGGTTGACAAAGCTGCACTGGCTATACCCGTGCCGCGGCCGGCTGCGCGCCGTCTCGCGCGTGTGCAGTGGGTCTGGCCGGGCAGTTCTCACCGTTGGTCAGGCGGTGGCCCCCGTCTCGTCCATCAGATCGAGGTACGGGCCGAGTTCCATGGCGAGACAGGTGACCCAGGTCAGCAGCGCCGCAGCGGTGATTGGCACGCCAATGGGCTTTTCAACGTTCAGCCAGATCTGATGATCGGGGGCCAAATAGAGGTGCCAGCCCGCCGGCACCGCCCGGGATAACCAGCGCACCAGTGCGAAGCTGCGGGGACGCACCGTTTCGTCGTAAATTCCGGCGGTGCTGGGTACTCGCCCGAGCGCGATTTCGGCCAGCAAAGTCAAGCTTTCGGCTGGCTCGGACTGCTGTGCGAGCCTGGCTCGAACCAGGCGACCATGCCAGCGAAACAGGAACACCGGCGGAACATCTGGGGCCAGCGGCGCCAGACGCCCGGTCGAATCGACAGTGAATGGGCCAAGTTTGAACGGCGCATCAAACGGCATGGCGAGCGCTCCGTACACGCCGCTCATCTTGCCGGCCCAAAGTGAAGCTTCCATAAACCGCAACGCACATGGCGCTCGCAGACGACATAGGCCACATTCTGGCCCCGCCGCATCCCGCCGGACGGCCGTTCATTCTGGGCGGCATCGTCGTGGTGGTGATTGGTTTGCTGCTGGCGCACTGGCTGGCCTGGCTGGGTCTGATCTTCACCCTGTTCTGCCTGTTCTTCTTCCGGGATCCGGAGCGGGTGGCTCCTGGCCGAGCCGGTACCGTCGTCGCCCCGGCGGATGGCCGCGTGATGGCCATCCTGCCCGCGGTGCCCCCCGCCGAGCTGGGCCTCGGCGCTATGCCACGCTGGCGGGTCAGCACCTTCCTTTCCCTCGTCAATGTGCATGTGAACCGGATCCCCGTGGATGGCATCGTCACCCGCATCGCGTACCGACACGGCACCTTTCTGAATGCCAGCAGCGACAAGGCCAGCGACGAGAACGAGCGCAACGCGATTGCACTCCGACTTGGCGATGGTCGCGAGATCGCTGTGGTGCAGATTGCCGGTCTGGTGGCCCGCCGCATCGTTTGCGATGTGCGCGAAGGCGATACGGTTCACGCAGGGCAGCGATTCGGGATTATCCGGTTTGGCAGCCGCGCTGATCTTTATCTGCCGGAAGGGGTCCGACCGCTGGTCGCGGTTGGCCAGACGATGATCGGCGGCGAGACCGTGATCGCGGAGTTGGGCGGATGAGCGGCGCGCCGCGCCCCGAATGGCCAGGCGGCACGCGCGTCTCGCCGATGACCAGGTTCCGGCGCCTGAGGCCCCGTGCCCGGCCACGCTTCAAGGGACAATCCTTCAACCGCATCATCCCTAATCTGCTCACGCTGATGGGGTTATGCGCCGGCCTGACCTCGCTGCGCCTGGCACTGGAGGGGCGCTTTGGCGCCGCCGCGGTTGCGATCGTTGTGGCTGGAGCGATCGATGGGCTGGACGGACGTCTGGCCCGCCTGCTGAACGCCACGACCCGCTTCGGCGCCGAGTTCGACAGTCTGACCGATTTCCTGTGCTTCGGGGTTGCCCCGGCGTTCACGCTGTATCTGTGGTCGCTGCAACGAGCGGGGGGCTTCGGCTACACGCCCTGCCTGATGTTCGCCGTGTGCATGGCGCTGCGGCTTGCACGCTTCAACGCGTCGCTGGATAGCGCGCCCGGGCCCGCCTACGCCTACAACTTCTTCACGGGCGTGCCCGCGCCCGCTGGCGCCGCCCTCGCACTGTTCCCGCTGTTCCTCGGGCTGGAAGCCCGGTCGATGGGCTGGGACTGGCTGCTCGCGGCCGTGCAGTACCCATTATTCTGCGCTTTCGTTCTGATCGGCACGGCACTCCTGCTGGTCTCCACGCTGCCGATCTGGAGTTTCAAGAATTTCAAGGTGCCGTACGAGTACGTGCTGCCCCTGCTGCTTGGCACCGGCACGTTCATCGCGGTGCTGGTGGCCGACCCCTGGTTGGCCCTCGCCGCTGGCGATCTGATCTATTTGGCCCTGCTGCCATTCAGTGTGCGGAGTTTCCGGCGCCTGCGCCGAGCGGCCGAAGCAATGCGGGAACCGGCGGAAGAATAGGCCTCCACAAGCGCACGTTCACGTCGTGGTTGACACCCACACCCCGCGTCTTATCTAATGCTCCAAGTTGTAGCCAAGGCTACATTCTGTGGGAGCGGGTTCACAGTATGGTCACGGCTCCATGAGCGTCAGCATGACTGATCGTGCCGTCACTGCTGGCCGCGAGGCCATCAGTGGCAAGCGCCGGGGCCTGCGCGCCTTCCTGCCGTTTGCCGGTCCCGCGGTGATTGCCTCGATCGCCTACATGGACCCCGGCAACTTCGCCACCAACATCCAGGGCGGCGCACAGTTCGGCTATCTGCTGCTGTGGGTCGTCGTGCTGGCCAATATCGTCGCCATGCTGTTCCAGGCGCTGTCCGCCAAGCTGGGCATCGTGACCGGCCAGAGTCTCGCCCAGCTTTGCCGCACCCATTTCCCGCGCCCGCTGGTCTACACCATGTGGGTTGTCTCCGAGATCGCCGCGATGGCGACCGACCTTGCCGAATCGCTGGGCGCCGCAATCGGACTCAGCCTTTTGTTCGGCCTTCCGCTGCTGCCCGGCCTGCTGATCACCTTCACCGTCACTTACGCAATGCTGCTCCTGCAAGGCCGCGGCTTTCGGCCGATCGAGATGCTGATTGCCGCCTTCATCGCCGTCATCGTCGTCTGCTACGTGATCGAGTTGTTCGTCGCTCCGCCCAATTGGCGCTTGTTCGCTTACCATTCCGTCGTGCCGCAACTGGCTGGGCCGGACAGCGTCATGCTGGCGGTCGGCATCATTGGAGCCACCGTGATGCCGCACGCGATCTACTTGCACTCGAGCCTGACACAGCAACGCATGCCAGCACGCACCGACGCCGAACGGCGCCGCATCCTCAGATTTTCCAATCGCGAGGTCCTGCTGGCGCTGGGCGTCGCCGGGCTGGTCAACATGGCGATGCTGGCAATGGCTGCCACGGTTTTTCACCAGGATCATGCCGACATTGCCTCGATCGAGACTGCCTACCATACGCTGGTGCCACTGCTCGGCGTTGGCGCCGGTGCGGTCTTTATGGCTTCGCTGCTCGCATCCGGCATTTCCAGTTCCGTCGTCGGTACGATGGCTGGCCAGACAATCATGCAGGACTTCGTGCATTTCCGCATCCCGATGTGGGTGCGACGCGTCGCCACCATGATCCCGGCCACGATCGTTGTTGCAATCGGGATCAATCCGACGGAGGCACTGGTGTGGAGCCAGGTGGTCCTGAGCCTGGTGCTGCCGATGCCGATGATCGCCCTGCTTGTGCTGTCCGGGCGCCGTGACGTGATGGGCGACTTTGCCAACCGCCGGCTCATCCAAGTCAGCACGACCGCCGCCGCCACCGTCGTGCTGGCGCTGAACCTTGTCCTGCTCTTGCAGACTGCCGGCATCCCGGTGCCATATCTGGATTGAATCAGCCGCCAGAGCAGGAGTCGCCTTGGCCAGCCCAGGGCCCAGCACCCGCCGCATCGAGATGCCCGCTGAACCCACCCAGGCGAAGCGGTTCGGCAAGGCGCGTACTGCGCAGTCCAGCGCACTCAGCGAGGACTATGTCGAACTGATCTCCGACCTGCTTGCCGACGGCGGCGAGGCGCGCCCCACCGACATCGCCCGCCGCCTCGGCGTTTCCCACGCCACGGCCATCAAGACGATCGGCCGCCTGAAGCGCGAAGGGCTGGCTGTGGCGAAACCCTATCGCGGCGTATTTCTGACCGAAGCCGGCGAGAAGCTGGCCGAGCGCGTCCGCGCCAGACACCGCGTCGTGGTGGACCTGTTGCTTGCCGTTGGCGTCCCGGCCGAGGCTGCCGAACAGGACGCCGAGGGCATGGAACACCACGTCTCCGACATCAGCCTGGCTGCCTTCGGTCGCTTTCTGCGGAGGAAACAATGACCACCCATGACCACTCGCGCTGGGGGCCAACCGATCAGATCGGCGCGGCCAACCTGCTGACAGCGGAAATGCGCCTTGCCGCGCTGGCATCGGTGCGCGAAGGCCGCGTGTATGACGTGAGCCATGAGATCAGCATGGGGGCGCCGTTCATGGCGCCGAACCAGACTCCCTTCCTGCTGTCCATCTGGGCCTCGTGGCGTGACTCGATCAAACGACGACGCGCGCTCGGCGCCAGCAACGACGCGGGCGCCAACGTGGAACGCATCGAGATGACCGCGCATGTCGGCACCCATATCGACGCGCTGGGCCACTTCTCGAAAGGCGATCGCCTGTACAACGGTCTTTCTGCGGCTGATACGGTGACCGACTGGGGACTGGAGCGCCTCGGCATCGAGCACGCTCCACCGATGATCACCCGCGCGGTGCTGCTGGATGTGTCGGGCTGCGATGGCGGGCAGCACCTGAACCCCGGCCGCGTCGTCACGCCTGAGGAACTGTCGCGCGCTGCCAGGGTGGCAATCGAACCAGGCGATATCGCGCTGATCCGCACCGGTTGGGGCCGTTATTTCGGCATCGACAATCCCAGGTATCTGCAAGGCGAGCCCGGCATCGATCTGCCTGGCGCGCAATGGCTGATCGAGCGCGGCGTGGTCGCCATCGGCTGCGACAACATGGCGGTCGAGGTGCTGCCCAACCCGAACCATGGCATCTCGATGCCGGTGCATCAGCATGCGCTTGCGGAGGCCGGCGTCTATCTGATCGAGAACCTGGCGCTTGACGAACTGGCGCGCGACGGCGTGGCCAGCTTCTGCTTCATCCTGTTGCCGACCAAGTTCCGCGGTGCCACGGGATCGCCGGTACGGCCGGTCGCACTGGTGTAACCTGGCCCGGCTCAGCGCAAACACCCGAGAGGCGGACATTCACAATGGGTGAAACCAAGAAGTCCAAAAAAGCAGCGAACAACGACAGTGCCACCGAGCCCGACAGCAAATTACGCAACAAGGATTATCTGCGGGAACTGACACGGCTTCATGTCGAGCTCGTCAAGGTCCAGAGATGGGTGGCTCATAGCGGCCTGAAAGTCTGCATCGTGTTCGAGGGTCGCGATGGCGCAGGCAAAGGCGGCACCATCAAGGCGATCACCGAACGCGTCAGCCCACGCGTTTTCCGCGTCGTCGCCCTGCCGGCACCGACCGATCGGGAGAAATCGCAGATGTATATTCAGCGATACATTTCGCATCTGCCCGCCGCCGGAGAAGTCGTGATCTTCGATCGGAGCTGGTACAACCGGGCTGGCGTTGAAAGAGTTATGGGCTTCTGCACGGACGAGCAGGCGAAGCGCTTTCTGGAATTGGCTCCGGCCGTCGAGAAGGCGTTCGTCGAATCCGGCATCATCCTGCTGAAGTACTGGTTGGAAGTCAGCGAGCACGAGCAGACGCGCCGGCTGACGGCTCGCATCGACGATGGCCGGAAGACCTGGAAGCTGTCGCCGATGGATTTGAAATCGTATAGCCGCTGGTACGACTACTCGCGGGCACGCGACGAGATGTTCGAGGCTACCGACACATCATGGGCGCCATGGTACGTTGTGCGTTCGAACGATAAGAAGCGGGCACGCCTGAACGTGATATCGCACCTGCTCAAGCACATTCCTTATAAGGACCTGCCACGGGAAAAGGTGAAGCTACCCGATCGGCAAAAGCCGCATGGCTACAAGGAACCGGACTACCCGTACAAGCTCGTATCGGAACTGACCTGGCCATCGAGTTGAACCATCGGACAGCTTGACCGGTGCCGACACCGCTTCGCTATATCAGGCGCGCGGTGAAGGAGCAGCAGCGATGAGCCAGACGGGACGCAATTTCGGCAGTGATAACGTCACTCCTGCCGCACCCGAGATCATCGCGGCGATCATCGCGGCGAACAGCGGGTCACTCCATTCGTATGGAGACGATCCGTTTACGGACCGTTTGCAGAGTGTCGCATCGTCGGTCTTTGAGACCGAGCTGGCGATCTATCCGGTGACCACCGGCACTGCGGCCAATTCGCTTGCATTGGCAACGCTGGTGCCTCCCTACGGCGCCGTGTACGGCCACGAGACAGCGCACATCGTGACAGACGAATGCGGCGCACCGGAATTTTATTCCGGCGGCGCGAAGGTCATCGGGTTGCCCACGTCCGACGGCAAGCTGACGCCCGCACAGCTCGAGGCCCCGCTGCAATTCGCGAAGGACATGGGCGTGCATCATGTCAGGCCAGCGGCGCTTAGCCTGACGCAGTCCACCGAATGGGGCACTGTCTATACGCCCGGCGAGGTCGAGGCGCTGGCGGAAGCGGCACACGCGCACGGCCTTGCCGTGCATATGGACGGATCGCGCCTCGCCAATGCGATCGCGCATCTTGGGTGCAGTCCGGCCGAGATCACGTGGAAGGCTGGCGTCGATGTCCTGTGCCTCGGCGCCACCAAGAACGGCGCGATGGCGGCCGAGGCTGTGGTCTTCTTCGATCGCACCCGCGCCGCGGAATTTGAGTCGCGCCGCAAGCGTGGCGGGCATTTGTGGTCGAAGATGCGGTTCCTCAGCGCGCAGCTCATCGCGTATCTTGAAGACGGCCTGTGGCTGCGGAACGCGCATCATGCCAACAGGATGGCATCGAGGCTGGGCGCCGGACTGGCCGCGGTACCTGGCGTCCGGCTGGTACAGAAGGCACAGGCAAACGAACTGTTCGTCGAGATGCCCGAGCGGCTGATCGATGCGTTGTTCGCCGATGGATTTGAGTTCTATCGCTGGGCCGCACCTGATGGTGTCACGGGCTCCGTCGTGCGGCTGGTCACCTCGTTCTGCACCACGGAACAGGATGTCGATACGTTTGTGGCAGCAGCGGTCGAGATTGCTTCGTTCCGCTCGCAATAAGAGTCAGCCTGGTACCGGAACCTTCGCCCGCAGCGCCTGCATGATTGCCGCGTGTACCTCGGCCTCGGTACGATTTGCATCGATCAGCACGCAGCGCTCCGGCGCAGCCGCGGCAATATCGCGGAAGCCCTGCCGCACCCTCGCGTGGAACAGAGCATCGAGTCGCTCGTAGCGATCAGCGTCCATGCCGCGCCGCAACTGCCGCTCCACGGCGACCGCCTCGGAAACGTCCAGCACGAGCGTCACATCAGGCACGATGCCCAGCAGCCCGATCAATGCCGCTATCGTCGCCCGGTCTGCCCCCTGCCCATAGCCTTGATACGCCAGGGTCGAGTCATAGAACCTGTCGCACACCACCCACATGCCGGCATCCAGCGCCGGCCGGATGGTCTTCGCCACATGTTCGGCCCGCGCGGCAAAGTGCAGCAGCGTCTCCGCCGGCGCGGACCATTCGATCTCGCTGCCCAACAGCAGCCCCCGCAAGTGCTCGGCACCCGGCGCACCACCCGGCTCTCGCGTCCGCAATACCGGGGCGCCGAGGCTGACCAGCGCATCAGCGAGGAGTCGCGCCTGGGTGGACTTGCCGGCCCCCTCGCCACCTTCCAGCGTGATGAAGCTAGCCACCCGTCACGTAGTGCGACAGCACCGCGATCGCGCGACCAGGCAGGCTGAGGCGTGACACGTCCTCGCCCGCTAGCAGCAGCACATCCATGTTCGGCACCCCCCGCCCCGACACCACCAGCTTGCCCAGAGGCGTCCCCTTGGCGACCGGTGCCTGGATCGGTGCGTCGTAGCTCACCTTGATCGATGCACTGTTCCGCCAGCTCCGCGGCATCGTTACGGTCAGGTCACGTCCCCCGACCAGCGATACCGTCGGGCTGGTGCCGAGCCACACCGGCACGCGCTCCACCACATCGCCGGCGGTGAACAGCGTCACGTCCTCAAAATTGGCGAACGCCCAGTCCATCAGCCGCTCGCTCTCCTCGAAGCGCTGGTGCATGCTGGTCATGCCGTTCAGCACGAGGATGACCCGGCGGTTGCCGCGCAGCGTGCTGGCCACGACGCCGTAGCCGCCCGCCTCGGTGTGACCGGTCTTCAACCCGTCCGCCGAACCACGCTGCACCAGAGGATTGCGGTTCTCCTGCTCGATGTTGTTGTATTTGAATGTCTTTTCCGAGTCGTAATGGTAGTACTGTGGGAAATCCATGATGATATGGCGCGCCAGCGTGGCGATGTCGCGGGCGCTCATGTATTGGTCGGGGTCGGGCCAGCCAGTGCAGTTCCGGTAGTTCGTGTTGGTCATGCCGAACAGCTTGGCCTTGGCGTTCATCATCTCGACAAACTGCTCTTCCGAGCCGGCAATTCCTTCCGCCAACACGATGCAGGCATCGTTGCCCGAATCGACAATGAGACCCCGGATCAGGTCCTCCACGTCAACCTGCGTGCCGACCTGGACGAACATCTTGGAGCCGCCCATGCGCCAAGCCTTCTCGCTGACCAGCAACTGGTCATTGAGTTTGAGTTTGCCCTGCTTCAACCGCTCGTAGACGAGATAAATCGTCATCAGCTTGGTCATCGACGACGGCGGCATGTGGTCGTCTGCGGCCTTCTCCAGCAACGTGGCGCCCGTGTTGTAGTCCTGGCCAAAGGCCCAGCGCGCGGCGGTATCCACCGGTCCGATCGGCGTGGTCGCCGGATCCGTCGGTACCGCCGCCTGATCCTTCTTGCCACGTGCGCCGGCGGGGCGTTGCGCAGGCTGGGGACGACGCGGCTGGGCGAAAGCCGGCATGCCTGCGCCAATGAAACAGGCAGACGCCAGCAAGGCAGAACGACGGGTGAGCATGGCCAGACTCGACTCCTATTCCACCACAATCCTCGCATCGGTTACTCCCGCGGCGAGCACTTGGTCCAGCACAGAGTCAGCCTGCTGCACAGTGTTAATGGGACCGATCAGCACGCGGTAGACCAGGGCAGCGTTCTCGTGGCGGGTGTCGATCCTGGCACCCAATCCCGCGACTCGGGCACGCTGCATGTTGGCATATCGGTAGTTCTGGAAATCGCTGAGCTCCACATAGAGCGTTCCCGGATCAGGTTGGCCCTGCGAGACAACCTCCGGCAGGCGCAGCGGCGGCGCACTCGACGAGACGACAGCGGACGCAGCGACCTTCGGCGCCACGACTGCCGGCATCGGGGCCGCGCTGCCAGGAGCAGGGAGATCGCTTTTCGTCACCTCGCCGCGCGGCGCGGCGATGATTTGCAAGGCGGGTGCGCCAGGCACGGCATCGACCGCGGCCTGGCTCTGGTCCGCCAGCACCTCCACGCGCACCCGCACGACACCGTTCGGCGGGAACCCAAGCAGGTTCGCCGTTCGCCGCGTCACCTCCAGCACCCGATGCGGTGTCGCCGGGCCACGGTCGTTGATGCGCACGACGACCTGGCGCCCGTTCTCCAGATTGGTGACGCGCGCAATGGCGGGGAGCTGTACGGTCTGATGCCCTGCCGCGAGCACAGACTGGTCGAAGGCTTCGCCGTCAGCGGTCAGGTCGGGGTGGCCGGATCCATAGACGCTCGCCAGCCCCGTCTGCCGCAGCGAAAAATCCTCCCGCGGATAGTACCAGACGCCGCCGGCCTGATACGGGGCACCAAGAACGTAGTGCGGACTGGGTGTCACCTGTTGGCAGCAAGCCAGCAGGCTGGTCAGGACCACTACGAGTGCGCGTTTCACCCGATCACTGCGTCGCCGAGCAGACCGACCGCCAGCGCATAGTAGTCAGATGGGTTGTAGCGACGAATCGCATTGAAATTGCCAAACACCACGAACGATTCGCCGCCGGGGCCGTCCGGCTGCACCAGCTTGCCTGTCATGCCTTGCTGCTGCGCCCGCACCTGTTCGCCCCACGGCTCGCCGCTGCGCCAGCCAGACTGCTTGAGATAGTTGGCGATCGAGGCCAGGACGTCGGCCTTGCTGGTCCAGATGTCGCGCTTGCCGGTTCCCTCGAAGTCCACCGCGTAGCGCAGATACGAGCTCGGCATGAACTGCGGCTGTCCCATCGCGCCAGCGTAAGAGCCGAGCATGCGTGCCGGCGTCACGTCACCATGGTCCAGGATATGCAGTGCGGCTATCAACTCGCCACGGAAGAAGCTGGCGCGCCGGCCTTCCCAGGCGAGCGTGGCAAGCGCTTCAATGACGTGGAAGTCGCCCATGCCGGTGCCGAAACTCGATTCGAGACCCCAGATGCCGATGATAACGCCAGGATCAACGCCATAAGCGTCCCGCACCCGGGCGAACAGCGCGCGGTTCTGCTGATAGGCGGCACGACCGTTGGCGATGCGCTGATCGGTGATCAGCATCGCCCGATACTTCGCCCAGGTCAGGGTGAATTCCGGCTGATGCTGGTCTCGCTCTAGCACTTTCTGATTGGGTTGCAGGCCGGCCAGGGCCCGGTCCAGCGTCGCGGCAGAAATACCGGCGCGACGCGCCTGAGCGCGCAAATCGGCCAGGAAGGTTTGGAAACTGCCGGGCGCGGCGGCGGCGGTGGAGAGAGCAGCAGTGAGTAAAAGGCGGCGACTCAGCATGCGGCGCTGTGTGCCATAAGCGGCGAGCGAGAGGCAATCAGAATGACTTACGCGCGAACGCCTTCTTTCTTCGTCATCGCCGGGCGGGTCCGCGCCATCAGACGTGCACCGAGCCGGTCCAGATACAGGTACACCACCGGCGTCGTGTACAGCGTTAGCAACTGCGACAGCATCAGCCCACCCACGATCGTATAACCGAGCGGCTGGCGAATTTCCGACCCGGTACCGGTGCCGAGCATCAACGGCACGCCACCGAGCAGTGCCGCCGTCGTCGTCATCAGGATCGGCCGGAAGCGCAGCAGGCAGGCCTGGTAGATCGCGTCCTCCGGCGCCATGCCTTCATTGCGTTCGGCATCCAGTGCGAAGTCCACCAGCATGATGCCGTTCTTCTTCACTATCCCGATCAGGAGGATGATGCCGATCAGCGCGATCACACTCAGGTCAAAGTGGAACGCCATCAGCATCAGCAGCGCACCAATCCCCGCCGAGGGCAACGTCGAGAGGATGGTGATAGGATGCACCGCGCTCTCGTACAGCACGCCTAGTATGATATAGATCACCACGAGCGCCGCCGCGATCAGGATCGGCTCCTTCGACAAGGACGACTCGAAGGCCTGAGCGTTGCCCTGGAAACTGGTGGTGAGCGACGCAGGTTTGCCGAGCTGCTGCTCCAGCGCACGGATCGCGTCCACCGCTTCGCCGATCGACGTTCCGGGCTTCAGATTGAATGACAGCGTCACCGAAGGAAACTGCCCCTGATGGTTGATCGCAATCGGAGTCGCCATGCTCGCTACATTGACCAGCGCGGTGATCGGCACCTGCTGCCCGGTCGGTGTACCGACATAAAGGTTCTTCAACGCATCGGGGCCCGTCTGGAATGCCTGCTCGACTTCCAGGATCACGTGGTACTGGTTCAGTGGCTCGAACATCGTCGAGACGATGCGCTGGCCGAACGCGTCGTCCAGCGTGTTGTCCACCGCCGCGGGCAGGATCCCATAGCTCGACGCCGCATCACGGTTGACCGTGATGTCGAGCAGCCGTCCCTGATCGGCCTGGTCGGATGCGACATCGGTGATTCCGGGAATGGTCTTCAGCTTCTCCTGGAACATCGGCGCCCAGTGCGCCAGCTCGCCGGCATCCGCATCGACAAGCGTATATTGATATTGAGTACGCGATACCCGGGCGCCGATGGTGATATCCTGCGCCGCCTGCATAAACACCTTGACGCCTTCCAGTCCGGCAAGTTTCGGCCCCAGCCTGGCGATGATCTCGTCGGCACTGGCGGTGCGCCCACTTTCCGGTTTCAGCGCGATGAACCTGCGGCCGTCATTCAGCGTGCTGCCACCGGTCGCGCCGATCTGCGAGCCGACCGAGGCGACGGCCGGATCCTTCAGCACCACGCGAACCACGGCTTCCATGCGTTCGCTCATCCCGGTGAAGGAAACGTCCTGTGCCGCCTCGGCGATCGCGATGATCATGCCGGTGTCCTGCTGCGGGAAAAAGCCTTTGGGGATGATGACGTAGAGATAGCCGGTGACGACGATGGTGCCGAACATCACCATCAGGGTGATGAAGCGATGCTTCAGTGCCCGCCGCAGGCTACGTGAATAGAGCCCCAGCAAGTGGTCGAAACCGGCCTCGAACAGCAGGTAAGGCCGGCCATGCTGCTTTGCCGCCGGCCGCAGCAGCCGCGAGCACATAACCGGTGTGAGCGTCAGGGAGATCAACAGCGACAGCACCAATGCGACACTGATGGTGACGGCGAACTCACGGAACAGCAGTCCGACGTAGCCCGGCATCAAGAACAGCGGGATGAACACGGCGATCAGCGACAGCGTGATGGAGATGATGGTGAAGCCGATCTCACCTGCCCCTTTCAATGTGGCCTGCAAGGGGCTGAGACCTTCCTCCAGGTAGCGCACAACGTTCTCGATCACCACCACGGCGTCATCGACCACGAAACCAACCGCGATGGTCAGAGCCATCAGCGATAGATTGTCGAGGCTGTATCCCAGCACATACAGCACCGCAAACGTGCCGATGAGCGCGAGCGGTATCGTAACGGCCGGTATGATGGTAGCCCAGAGGTTGCGCAGGAACAGGAAGATCACCATCACCACAAGCGCCACGCTCAGCAGCAGCGTGGACTGCACGTCGGCGATCGACGCACGGATGGTCTGCGTGCGATCGGACAAGATGCTGACTCGGATGGTCGGCGGGATCGATGCCTGCAATCGCGGCAGAGCCGCCTTCACCGCATCCACCGTCGAAACAACGTTGGCGCCAGCCTCGCGCTGGACTGCCAGGATGATCGCCCGCTTTTCATTCTCCCAACCCGCAAGCAGGTTGTTCTCCGGCCCGCTGACCGCACGGCCGACGTCTCGCACGCGCACTGGCGAGCCATGCTGGTAGGCGATGATCAGATTGGCGTACTGATCGGGTTGCAGGAGCTGGTCATTGGTGTTGAGCGTATAGCTGACACGCGGACTGTTGAGCGTGCCCTTCGGCAGATTGACATTCGCGTCGCCTATCACGCTGCGCACCATCTCCAGGCTGAGGCCGCGCGCGGCCAGCGCGAGGGGATCAACCTGGATGCGGATTGCGGGCTTCTGCTGCCCGCCGATGCCGACAAGTCCCACACCCGGAACCTGTGAGATTTTTTCCAGCAGAATATTCTCGGCGTAAGCATCCACAGTGGTGAGAGGTACTGTATCGGAGGTGACCGCCAGTACCAGAACCGGCGTATCTGCCGGGTTCACCTTTCGTATTGTCGGTGGATAGGTCATGTTCGGCGGCAACTGCCCGCCTGCCGCGTTGATCGCCGCGAGCACGTCGGCCGCAGCCCCGTCGATGTTTCGTTGGAGTCCGAATTGCAGGGTGATCGTGCTGTAGCCAAGGGTGCTCGATGACGTCATCTGTACAATGTCGGGGATCTGGCCGAACTGCTCCTCCAGCGGCGTCGCCACCGACGACGCCATGGTCTGGGGATCGGCGCCAGGCAATTGTGCGGTAACACTGATAGTGGGAAAATTCACGTCCGGTAACGGCGACACCGGCAGAAGCGGATAGCTGACGAGGCCGCACAGCAGCAGTCCAACCATCAACAGCGCAGTGGCGAACGGCCGGTTGATGCAGAGGGCCGACAGGTTCACGGCACGGCTTGCGTGTTCTCTGCCGCGAAAGATTTCGCCGCCTTGCCCGTGAGGATGGTAACGTGGCTGCCCGATTGCAGACGCGACTGACCCTCGACGACAACCTGTTCTCCGGCGCTCAGTCCGCTGTCGACCAGATCAATGCCATCGCTCAGATGTGTGGTGGCGATGCTGCGAATCGCCACCGAATTGTCCGGCATCACCACGAACACATACTTGCCTTCCGGCCCCTCCTGCACTGCAGTCGAAGCGATGGTGAGACCGTCATGGCGGGTGTCGATCAGCAGACGCGCGTTGACCAACTCGCCGGGCCACAACCGGCCAGATGCATTGGGAAAGTTGGCCTTCAGCTGCAACGTACCGGTTGCCTGGTCGATCTGATTGTCAAGCAGCAGCAGCGTGCCCTGATCGAGCTGCGTCTGTCTGTCCTGGCCATAAGCGACTACAGTAAGCGAGCCATGCGCCATGTGCTGCTGAAGACGCATCAGATCGGTCTGTGGCAATGTGAAGATGACCGAGATCGGCTGAAGCTGGGTGACGACGACAAGGCCGTTCGCATCAGTCGGATGGATGATGTTGCCGATATCGATCTGTCGAATGCCGGTGACCCCGTTGATCGGCGAGGTCAGCCGCGTATAGCTGAGCTGCACCTGTGCCGCCTCGATTGCCGCCTCGTCGGACTGCACCGCGGCCGTGAGTTCAGCGATTTGTGCCCGCTCGTTGTCCACGAGCTGCTGCGTGGCGAAGCCTTGCGACAGCAACGGCAGGTTGCGGTTCAGATTCGCCTGCGCGTTGCCAAGGTCCGCCTGGTCACGGTTGCGGTTGGCGATCGTCTGATCGAGCGTCGCCTGATACGGCCTTGGATCAATCTGTGCCAGCAGGTCACCGATGTGGACGGCCTGTCCTTCGGTGAAGGCAATCTGTGTGATCTGCCCCTGGATCTGACTCCGCACGGTCACTGTGTTGTAGGCCTGCACATGGCCGATACCGGTGAGATAGATCGGCACGTCGCCACTCTTCACCGTGTTGGCGACAACCGGAACCGCCGGCTGCGCATCGGCCCCCACGGCCGAGAGGATGATGACAAGAATGCCGCCTACGATCCTGCCAGTAGTGGGCCGCGGTCGCATTGATTCCTTCCACACGGCGCGCGGCCGTTCCAGTCATCTGGAGGGTATGGAAGGTCCGGCTGAACTTTCTTTCATGATGCGGCGGTTCTGGTGCAATCCGTGCGCGGCCAGTGGCGATCACACTGCCAGATTCGCGCAGGCACTCGTCGCGCCCTATCACTATGCGCCCACCAGCCAGAAGGATAGCAGCGTATGTCCTCCCTTACCCTTGAGCAGGCCCAGGCAATCGTGACCACCGCGCTCCGCCACGGCACCGAGCAAAAGTTGCAGCCACTTGCGGTGGCGGTGCTGGATGCGCGCGGTGCGCTGAAGGCCTTCGCGGCGCAGGATGGCACCAGCCTGCGGCGTGCCGAGATCGCCACGGGGAAGGCCTATGGTGCGCTGTCGTTCGGGATCGGATCGCGCTCCCTGGCCAAACGTGCCGCCACGACGCCGCACTTCATCGCCGCCGTCACGCACGCCGTGGGTGGCATGCTGGTGCCGGTGCCAGGTGGCGTGTTGATACGCGCAGCAGACAAGGAGGTCATCGGCGCCGTGGGCATTTCCGGCGACACCTCCGACAACGACGAGGCGGCCGCGATAGCCGGGATCACAGCAGCGGGGCTGAGCGCTGATCCGGGCGAGAACTAGCTCGCGCTACACGACCAGGCTGCTCGCCTTCGTCGCCAGGTCGTCCAGTCCGCTGCTTGTGGAGCTGGACGACTTGTTCATCTTCATGATCAGCAGGTACTGATCCGTCAGGCTGGTGACGAAGTGCCGGTCCTGCAACTTCGATATGTCGAGATGCGTGGTGATGGCGGCTGTCTGGGCCGGGGTGTCCTGGTTAACGATCGCAGTAGGAATGCCCAGCGCGGTGGTGATGACCAGGAAGTTCACCATGTTGCTCAGGATGTCGCTGGGTGACTTGATCGAGCTGGCCTGGTTCAAAAACGTCAGCGCGTTCGAAAGCCCTGGTGTTGCCTTGTCCAGCGAACTTCGCCATTCCATCTCGGCATAGCCATTCGTGAGCGAAGCGACCATCTTCGGATCTTGCAGCGATGCCAGGCCATTCTTCGCGAAATTGTAGTTCAGTACGGTGTTCATCCACAGGGCATTGCCGAATTTGTTGACCAGCGACTTCGGGTCCGACGGGTCGGACATGAACAGTTTCTGCACAAAGGCGGTCTGGCCGATGTAATTCGATAATCCGCTGGCTGTGAGTAACACCTTCTGAACGGCCGGATTTGCCAGTGCGGTCTGGAGATCAGGCGCGTTTGCCACCGCAGACTGGAACTGTGAAATCGCGCTTCGCACAACGGGCTGCTTTGCAACCTGTGCCACGTCGGTGGCTTCCTGCTTCTGCGCCAAAACCAGGTCGGTCAGCGGATCGCCGGATGAAGCAAACGTGGAAGTCGACCGCGACGATGTGGAGGCACCACTGTACAGCGTGTTCAGCATTGCCGTGTCGATCTCGGAAGCGGACGTGCTCCCGGCCGCGAACAGCAGGCTGTAGTCCATGCCGCTGACGATACCGCTCATGACGGCAACTCCCGCGCCGCGATCTCCAGGCCGCCCTGAAATACACCCCGCCGGTTAAGCAACCGTTGACTTGCCAGGAGACATCGAGCCGTTGAGTGCCACGCTGCCGTATGACTCAAAGGCATGCGTCACATCAGTGGCGAACAGACTCGCCGATTTGCTGAGCTGGTCTGCGGTTTCCGGGCCATCCTGC
>DATJJM010000012.1:0-18347 GCA_035492535.1 Acetobacteraceae bacterium
TGCGGCTCGGGGCGGCTTTCGGTGGACGGGCCGTTCCACTCGGCCAGGCGAGGTTCGATCGCGGTACGCTGTTGGGATGTCAGTGGTGCAGGTAGCTCCCAATGTTCGTCGAACCAGCTCACCACCGCGCCGTTCGCGGAATCGACGAAGCGATGGCCCAGGCGCAGACCACCGTCCAGCTTGAGTGCCGCGCTCTCGACCTGAAAGCTGGCGCCTTCGCGCAGTTCACGCTCGAACCGGGCATCGATCCGGCGATTGAGGTCGGTGCGCGTTGGCAGCTCGTTCAGGCCAAGCTGGTCCGCGAGATTGGCTTCCGCCTCCTCGAGCCGGTCAAAGTAGTAGGCGATGGTGAAATGCTCGGTGACGTCACATTGCCAGGGCGGTACCGCGCCGCGATAGGTCTCGATCCAGTTGGTCATTGTGCGGCGTCCGCGAAGCTGGTGCGGTCAGCCTGCGCCACAAAGGCCCGCTCGGCGTTCAGTAAGATCATGCCGCCAATTCAGGATCAGCCACGGTGACGTGTCAAACGGACGGAATGTCAGGGTCCGGCAGGCTCAGAGGAGCGCCACGGCGTCGATAGCGACGAGCACGCCGGGGATCTCTGCGCCGAAGCGGGCCATGGTCCGCGCTGGTTTCGGCCCGGGGAAGAACTCGGCGTACGCCTCGTTCATTTCGCGGTACAGATCAGGCCGCGCGAGCAGCACGGTGATCTTCACCGCACGGTCGAGCGCACTGCCGGCGGCCCTGAGTATGGTGTCGACGTTGCGCAGCGCCTGGCGCGTCTGCTCCTGCATCGTGGCGCCGGCGATGTCGGTGGGGCCGCCTCCCGGCTTCACCGGTATCTGGCCAGAGACGAAGACAAAGCCGTTGGCGACGACCGCGTGCGAGTAGGGGGAATGTGGCGCCGGATAGCCAGGAACGGCAACATACTGGATCGTTGTCATGGGCGTCATTGTCCACGCGATTCTGCCGCGTTCGCAATCGCCGTCGAGTCGCGACCAGTCAATCGTTGCTTACCGCTGCCTCGACGACCAATGGGTCGTCCGTCGCCCAAACCTGGTTTCGTCCCGCCTTCTTGGCGGTGTAAAGCCTGGCGTCCGCCCGTGCCAGCGTCTGCGCGATCGACTTGTCGCTATCACGTGGGGTCGCTAGCCCGATGCTCACCGTAAATGCGATCGTATGGCTCGCTTGCTGAAGCGGTGCTTCCGCCACGAGCATTCGCAAGCGTTCAGCAACCTCGAACCCCCGCGCCTTGTCGATCCCTTGCAGCATGATGGCGAATTCCTCGCCGCCCAGCCGGCCAATCAGGTCATGCTCGCGGATCCCCGCGCGCAGACGGCTGACGAAGTGCTTCAAGGCCGCATCGCCGGCGGAATGTCCGAACTGATCGTTGATATGCTTGAAATGGTCGATATCCAGCATCAGCAGCACGATCCCCTGACCGGCGCGGCGCGCCTTCCCCAGGGCGCGCTGCGCGACCGTCAGGAACCGCGCGTGGTTCAGCGTCCCGGTAAGCCCGTCGATGCTGGCCATGTGGCGCAGACGCGCTTCCAGTTGCCGCCGCTCGGCCATTTCATGCTTCAGCAGCCGATTCATGCGTTCGACGCGGCGCGCGTTTTCATCTGCCGATTCCGCCAGCGTCACCAGTTGCGAGGCTTGCTCCTCGAGGGTTTCTGCGATGAACCGTTGTTCTGCGCTTGCTGACTCAGCCTCAGCGCAGGCCCGGAGGTACGCCTCTTCCTCTTCCTTCAGGGGCGTGATGTCGGCATAGGTAATCAGGCGGCCGCCGCCCGGGCACCGGACGCAGCGGAACAACAGGAGCCGCCCATCGCGGAGATTGACCTTGACCGGCGCCGCCGTCCCCTCGCGAACCGCGGCTTCGCGCTCGTCCAGGTAGGCGGCGAACTGATCCGCTGGGACGTCGTAGCAGACGCCGTCGGCGCCAAGCTCCAGCAGCGCGCGGAAACGAAGGCCGGTTGTCAGCGCTTCGCGTGGGCCTGACCACATGTCGGCGAAACGCTGATTGACGAAACATGCGCGCAGGTCGCGATCAAGCAGGACGACGCCCAGCTCGACCCGATCCAGCGCGGCCACCAGGTCCGCCAATATCGTTTCGATCGATACTGCACCGTAGAAATACGGCATGCCGTGATTTTGCACGCCGCGGGTTATGGCATTGCTAACGCGGCTCGAAAGCGAGCGATCGCAGTCCATTCGAGCCAGCTGACATCACACCACTGCCGCTTCCGGCCACTGTTTGTCCAGGGAAATGCCGCGCATTCCTGCCATCGGATGCGGCCCCATGCTATATATCCGGCTGATAAGGAGTCTGCCCATGGAACGCGCCAGCGTATGCACGCTTGACTGCCCGGACACCTGCAGCCTGAGCGTCACTGTCGAGGACGACCGGATCACCAAGGTCCGTGGCTCGGAAGCGCTGCCGTATACCGAGGGTGTCATCTGCAACAAGGTGGCGCGTGAGATGGGCGCTTTCGTGCATGGCCCGCAGCGTATCCTGCATCCGCTGCGCCGCACGGGTCCGAAAGGCGCCGGCTCGTTCGAACGCATCACCTGGTCCGAAGCGCTCGATACCATCCACGACCGCTTCACGGCGGCGATGGATCGCTGGGGCCCGCAGACGGTGGCGCCGCTGAACTATGCAGGGCCGCACGGCATGCTGGCGGGCGACAGCATGTCGTCGCGGTTCTTCCACAAGCTGGGCGCGTCGCAGCTCTACCGCCGCTCAATGTGCGGCGGCGTACGCAGTGAAGCATGGAGCGGCACCTATGGCGCGGTGCCTGGCTGCCCACCAGATTTCGCCGCGGATGCGAAGCTGAATGTGGTGTGGGGCAACAACGCCACCGTGACCAACCTGCATCTGGTACGCAACGTGCGTCGGGCGATGCGGAAGGGCGGCCGGCTGGTGGTGGTGGACCCGTTGCGCACCAAGATCGCCGAACAGGCGGATCTGCACCTCGCCCCCCTGCCTGGAACCGATGTGCTACTGGCATGGGCCCTGGCGACCGAGCTCGAACGCATGGGCATGTTCGATGCAGCTTTCATCGAGCAGCACGTGCTCGGCTTCGATGATTTCATGGCATCGGCACGCGAATGGCCGGTGGCGCGTGCTGCCGAGGCCTGCGGCGTGCGGGCTGATGACATCACCACCTTCGCTCAGTGGCTCGCCGACGCGGATCCGCTGGTATTTGCGCCGGGGAATGGGCTGGAGCGAGGGCGCAACGGCGGCAGTTCGATCCGTGCGCTGATCGCGCTGCCGGCGCTGCTTGGCCGGTTGGGCAATGGCAGTGGTTTGGTGCTGGGCGCGGGCAACGCTTTCCCCAAGACGGTGGCAAAGCTGCAGAGGCCCGATCTCGCGCCGCCTGGCACGCGCACGCTGAACATTCTGGACATGGGCCGGCACCTGGTCGAGGACGACATCGATCCGCCGCTGCGCGCCGTGTTCATCTACAACCACAACCCACTGGTGGTTCATCCGGACCAGAACCGCATGCGCCGCGGCCTGGCGCGCGAGGATGTGTTCACCGTCGGGCTGGACGTCGCGATGAACGAGAGCATGGCGTATTGCGACATCGTGCTGCCGGGGGCGACGCATTTCGAATACGCCGATCTATACGCATCGTATGGACACCACTGGCTGCAGCGGGCCGAGGCGGTGATCCCGCCGCTTGGCGAGTCGCTGCCGAATACCGAAATCTTCCGCCGCCTTGCCACGCGCTTCGGGTTCAATGACTCCTGCTTCGCCGCTTCAGACGAGGCATTGATGGATGATGCGGTTGATCTGGGCGGTGTCCGCATCAGCACGATCTCCACCGAGCGCGCGACGCAGATGCTGGGAAAGGACGACAAGCCGCTGGTGCTGTTCGAGAACGTGTTCCCGGCCACGCCATCGGGCCGCATCGAGCTTCGGTCGGATACGTTGGCCAAGCGCTGGGGCGAAACGGCACGGGTGCCGACATGGCGTGAGCGAGTGAGCGCCTATCCGCTGATGTTAATTTCGCCCGCGTCCGACAAGCGGATTTCATCGACGCTGGGGTTCGACAAGGACTCGCCTCGACTGATGATGCACCCGCGGGATGCCGCGGCACGCAGCCTGACGGATGGCGCCGTAGTGAAGGTATGGAACGAGCGTGGTGATGTGATACTGCCGCTCGATATCACGGATGCCGTGGCGCCTGGCGTGGTAGCCAGCGAAAAGGGCGCATGGATTGTCACCAGCCGGACCGGGCAGACGATTTCCGCCCTGGTCTCCGCGGATATGCGCGCCGACCTGGCGGAGGGAGCGTGCTTCAACGACACGATGGTCGATGTGACGATGGCCTAACGGCCGACCGTCATGTCGACGAAGGTGGGCATCCACGTCCTTTCTTGATGGAATGGACGGCGGACCCACGCCGCCATGACCACAGGGAAGCCACACCTATCGTGGCAGCGTGCTCGTTCCCATCAGGTACTCATCCACCGCGCGGGCGCATTGACGTCCCTCGCGGATCGCCCACACCACCAGCGACTGGCCACGACGCATGTCGCCAGCCGCGAACACCTTGTCCACCGACGTGCGATAATCGTCGGTGTTCGCCAGCACGTTGCCGCGCGGATCAAGCGCCACCCGCGACTGCTCCAGCATCCCCGGCTTGTGGGGCCCCAGGAACCCCATCGCCAGCAGCACCAGATCGGCCTTCAGGTGGAACTGGCTGTCCGGCATCTCCTGCATGGCAAAGCGGCCATCGGCGCCTTTCGCCCACTCAACGCGCACGCACTCGATCGCCTGAAGCTTGCCGGCCTCGCCAACCGCGCGCTTGGTCAGCACCGCCCAGTCGCGGTCCGCACCTTCCTCATGGGCGTGCGAGGTGCGCAGCTTCAGCGGCCAGTCAGGCCAGGTCAGCGCCTTGTTCTCGTGCTCCGGCGGCTTCGGCAGGATTTCCAGTTGGGTGACGGAAGCAGCGCCCTGGCGCACCGAGGTACCGATGCAATCCGAACCGGTGTCACCGCCACCGATCACCACCACATGCTTGCCTTTCGCGGTGATGGTGTTGCGGCCCATCGTCGCACGCGCTTCGTCATCGCCGGCGCCGCGCCTGTTCTGCTGGGTGAGGAAATCCATCGCGTAGTGCACGCCATCCAGCTCGCGCCCCGGTACTTCAAGGTCGCGCGGCCATTCGGCTCCACCGGACAGCACCACGGCGTCGAAGTCGCGCAGCAGCGCCTCCACCGGCAAAGTGACACCGACTTCGATCCCGGTGCGGAAAACGACGCCCTCTGCGGTCATCTGATCGATCCGGCGATCGATCAGATGCTTTGCCATCTTGAAGTCGGGAATGCCGTAGCGCAGCAGGCCACCGATGCGATCGTTCTTTTCTAATAACGTGACGGTATGCCCGGCGCGCGCAAGCTGCTGCGAGGCCGCCATGCCCGCCGGTCCGGATCCCACGACCGCCACCCGCTTGCCCGTGCGCTGAGACGGCGGATGCGGAAGGATCCAGCCTTCCTCCCACGCGCGATCGACGATGGCACACTCGATCGTTTTGATCGTTACAGGATTGTCATCGATGTTCAGCGTGCAGGCTGCCTCGCAGGGAGCGGGGCAGACTCGGCCGGTGAACTCCGGGAAGTTGTTGGTGGAATGCAGCACCCGGATCGCGCTCTTCCACTGGTGCCGATAGGCGAGGTGGTTCCAGTCCGGGATCAGATTGTTGACCGGACAGCCGTTGTGGCAGAACGGGATGCCGCAATCCATGCACCGCGCCGCCTGCTCGGACAGCTCGTTCTCCGGCAGCGCCTTGAGGAACTCGGTCCACGTCTTGCGCCGCACGTCCGGTTTATCGTAGCCGCGATCGTGCCGCTCGATTTCTAGGAAACCAGTGACTTTGCCCATCGGTTACTCCGCGGCGGCGGCCTTTGCCGCCTGACGTTCGGCGCGCAGATCGAGTAACGCACGCCGGAAGTCGAGCGGCATCACCTTCACGAAGCAAGCCAACGCATTGTCCCAATCATCCAGCAGTTCGCGTGCCCGCGCACTGCCCGTGTACAGCAGGTGTTTTTCCACCAGCACGCGCAGCCGTTCCGCATCGAAGCGGAGCAGGTCGCCCATGCCGCTGTCCTCCACCGATGCCGAACGCTGCCGCGGCCGTTCCGGATCATCGCTCGCGGCATCTGTCAGCCGGATCGGTTCCAGCTCGACATCGGCGAGGTTGCACAGGCTCTCGAAGTGGCGCTTCGGGTCGTAGACATACGCAACGCCGCCCGACATGCCGGCCGCGAAGTTGCGTCCGGTCTCGCCCAGCACGACCACGACGCCCCCGGTCATGTATTCACAACCGTGGTCACCGCAGCCTTCCACCACGGCCGCCGCACCGGAATTGCGCACGGCGAAGCGTTCGCCCGCGACGCCCTGGAAATACGCCTCGCCGGCGATCGCGCCATAGAGCACCGTGTTGCCAACGATGATGTTCTCGGTCGGCTCACGGTTCACCGGTGGCTGCTTCACCACCACGCGGCCGCCGGACAGGCCCTTGCCAACATAGTCGTTGGCGTCACCGGTCAGCTCCAGCGCGATGCCGCGCGCCAGGAACGCACCGAAACTGCCGCCGGCATTGCCGCGCAGGCCGATCTGGATGGTGTCCTCCGGCAGACCCGTATGGCCGTAGCGTTTCGCCACCTCGCCCGACAGCATCGCGCCGACGGTGCGGTGCACGTTGCGGATGTCGCGCTCGATGCGAACCGGTTCGGCACGTTGCAACGCAGGCTCGGCGAGCTCGATCAGCTCGTTGTCCATCGCGCGGTTGAGGTGATGCTGCTGCTTCTCGCAGTTGAAGATCGCCACGCCTTCGCGCGCCGGCACCTGGTACAGGATACGGCTGAGATCGACGCCCTTGGCCTTCCAATGGTCGATCGCCTGCTTCATATCCAGCTTGCCGACCTGTCCCACCATCTCCGTGAAGGTACGGAACCCCAGCTTCGCCATCAGCTCGCGCACTTCTTCCGCGATATAGAAGAAGAAGTTGATCACGTGCTCCGGCTGGCCGGTGAACTTCTTGCGCAGCACCGGGTCCTGCGTGGCGACGCCGACCGGGCAGGTGTTCAGATGGCACTTGCGCATCATGATGCAGCCCGCGGCGATCAGCGGCGCCGTAGAGAAGCCGAACTCTTCGGCGCCCAGCAGCGCCCCCACCACGACATCGCGCCCGGTACGCAGCCCGCCATCCACCTGCACGGCGATGCGGCCGCGCAGGCCATTCAGCACCAGCGTCTGCTGCGTTTCCGCCAGGCCAATCTCCCAGGGCGATCCGGCATGCGTCAGTGACGTGAGCGGCGACGCGCCGGTGCCACCCTCGAAGCCGGAGATCGTCACATGATCGGAACGTGCCTTCGCGACACCGGCTGCGACCGTGCCGACACCCACCTCCGACACAAGCTTCACCGAGATACGTGCCGTGGGATTGGCGTTCTTCAGGTCGTAGATGAGCTGCGCCAGATCCTCGATCGAGTAGATGTCGTGATGCGGCGGCGGCGAGATCAGCCCCACGCCCGGCGTGGAGAACCGCACACGAGCGATGTTCTTGTCCACCTTGCGGCCTGGCAACTGTCCGCCTTCGCCGGGTTTCGCCCCCTGCGCCATCTTGATCTGAAGATCGTCCGCATTCACCAGGTACTCAATGGTGACACCGAACCGCCCCGATGCGACCTGCTTGATTGCCGATCGCATCGAATCTCCGTTCGGCAGCGGCTTGTAGCGATCGGACTCCTCGCCGCCCTCGCCGGTGTTCGAACGCCCGCCAATGCGGTTCATCGCAATCGCCAGCGTGGTGTGCGCCTCGCGGGAGATCGAGCCAAAGCTCATCGCGCCGGTCGCGAATCGCTTCACGATCTCCGACGCCGGTTCCACTTCTTCCAGCGGCACCGGAGTATCGGCGAACTTCAGCTCCATCAGTCCGCGCAACGTCAGCAGCCGCTTGCTCTGATCGTTGATCACGTCGGTGTAGGCGGTGAAGTCCTGGCGCGAACTGCCGCGCACAGCGTGCTGGAGCTTGCCCACCGTGTCGGGCGTCCAGGCGTGGTCCTCACCGCGCAGGCGGAACGCGTAGTCGCCGCCGGCATCGAGCATTCCCTCGTATAGCGGATTGTCGCTATAGGCGTCCTGGTGCCGCTGAACGCATTCGCGCGCGATTTCATCAAAGCCCGCGCCTTCGATCGTGCTGGCCGTCCCAGTGAAGCACTTCTCGACGAAGTCGGTGGACAGGCCAATCGCATCGAAGATCTGCGCGCCGCAGTAGGACTGATAGGTGGAGATGCCCATCTTGGACATCACTTTCAGAATGCCCTTGCCGATCGCTTTCAGGTAGTTCTTTTGGACTTCGTACGGTTTCAGCTTCAGGCCGTCCTGCTCGCGGATCTGCTCCAGAGTCTCGAACGCCAGGTACGGATTGATCGCCTCTGCGCCATAGCCCGCCAGTACGCAGAAATGGTGGACCTCGCGTGCTTCGCCGGTTTCCACCACAAGGCCCGTGCTGGTGCGCAGGCCACGGCGGATCAGGTGATGATGCACCGCCGCCGTCGCAAGCAGCGCCGGCATCGGAATGCGCGCCGGACCAACCGCGCGATCCGACAGGATCAGAATGTTGTAGCCATCCAGCACGGCATCGGTTGCGATCGCGCAAATACGATCGACTGCACGCGCCATCCCGGCGACGCCCTCGCCAGCCGACCATGTCGTATCGATGGTCTTGGTGCGGAACGCATCGCCCACCAGCGACGAAATGGCGCGCACCTTCTCCAGATCCGTATTGGTCAGGATGGGCTGCGCCACTTCCAGCCGGTAATGGCTGCCCGCGTGATGCCCCAGCAGATTGGGTCGCGGCCCGATCATCGACACCAGTGACATCACCAGCGACTCGCGGATCGGATCGATCGGCGGGTTCGTCACCTGGGCAAAATTCTGCTTGAAGTAGTTATATAGCAGCTTCGGCTTGCTCGACAGCACCGCAATCGGCGTATCGGTGCCCATCGAGCCGACAGGATCCTCTGCCACCTGCGCCATCGGCTCCAGGAAGAACTGTATATCCTCCTGCGTATACCCGAATGCCTGCTGCTGGTTCAGCAGCGCCTCGGCGTCGTTCGGCCGAGGCGGCGGCAGCTCCAGCATCAGGCCGGGCGAGTCAGACGGTTCTGCCAGCTCCTCCAGCTGCACCTGCGTGGCCTTCAGCCACTCGGAATACGGATGCTTGCGCGCGAGCTTCTGCTTGATCTCGTCGTCGCTGATGATGCGGCCTTCCTCAAAGTCGATCAGCAGCATCTTGCCGGGCTGCAACCGCCACTTGTGCACGATGCGCTCTTCCGGCACCGGCAGCACGCCCGCCTCCGACGCCATGATCACGTGGTCGTCGTCGGTCACGATATACCGCGCCGGTCGCAGCCCATTGCGATCCAGCGTCGCGCCGATCTGCCGTCCGTCGGTGAACGCAATCGAGGCCGGGCCGTCCCACGGTTCCATCAGCGCGGCATAGTATTCGTAGAAGGCGCGCCGCTCCGGATCCATCAATGGGTTTTCGGCCCACGCTTCCGGGATCAGCATCATCATGGCATGCGCCAGCGAGTAGCCGCCCGCGACAAGTATTTCCAGTGCGTTGTCGATACATGCGGTGTCCGACTGGCCGGTCGACGGGATCAGCGGCCACATCTTGTCCAGATCGGGCCCGATCAGTTCCGATGCCATCGAGTGCCGCCGCGCATGCATCCAGTTCACGTTGCCGCGGACCGTGTTGATCTCGCCGTTATGCGCGAGGAAGCGATAGGGATGCGCCAGCCGCCACGACGGGAATGTGTTGGTGGAAAAGCGCTGATGCACCAGCGCCAGCGCCGACTGCGTAAGCGGATTCCGCAGGTCCTGGTAGAAGGTGCCCACCTGCGGCGCCAGCAACAAGCCCTTGTAGACCACTGTGCGTGTCGAAAATGACGGCATGTAGAGCTGGCTCAGGCCAGGTAGTTTCCGCTGCGCTTCTATGCTGCGCAGATTGTTCAGTGTCTGCTTGCGAATAGTGAGGATCTTTCGCTCGAATGCATCCTGATCCTTCACTTTCGGACTGGCGACGACGACCGCCTGTCGAATCACGGGCATCGTTTCAATCACGCGTTTACCGAGACCCTTGAGGTCCGTCGGCACGTCGCGCCAGCCAAGCAATGACTGTCCCTCAGCGGTAATATAGTGCTCAAACAGCTTCATCGCGTAGTTACGCGATTCAGCGTCCTGCGGCAGGAAGCACATTGCCACGGCATACCGCCCGGGGTCCGGCAGCTTCAGCCCACTTTCGTCAGCCCAGGACCGCAGGAGCTTATCCGGCATCTGTATCAGGCAGCCTGCCCCGTCGCCGACAAGCGGGTCGGCGCCAACTGCGCCCCGGTGGTCGAGGTTAACCAGGATCTGCAGACCACGCGTGATGATATCGTGCGACTTTCGGCCTTTGATGTTGGCAACGAAGCCCACGCCGCACGAGTCGTGCTCGTTGCGTGGATCGTACAGTCCCGGTCCCGCTTGGGATCCCATCATTGGCCTTCACTGCCCCCGTATTTACCGGCCACGCGACAGCCAGCCTGCTGCCTGGCTGAGCCGCAAACTGCCACGTTAGCGCCCGCTTTGCTGCACTGCAACGACCCAGGTGGCGGGGTATCGTCCGCCCTCTCCCCAAGGGCCGGCCGCGTTGACCGATCCTTCTGGCCGAACCGTGCCTTGAACCATCTCTGATTACCGGGTGCAAGCGTGGACGGCTGCACGTGGCGAATGGCAGCCCATTGATATTTCGCACGAACCACGACCGGATTTTGCGGTTGTGCGTCACCCAGTCGTGACGTGGGACCAGGGAATTCTTATGCGATTGTCCAGCCGACGGAACCGCGCAGGACTGTGGCGCAGTAGGAAGGCCTCATGGCGACGATCCTGGTGGTGGATGACGATGCAGCGGTTGGTGCAGTCATCCAGCAGCATCTTACGGAGACCGGCCACCGCGTGTTTGTCGCGCAAGGGACCGCCGATGCGCTGGCCGCACTCACGACGCAGCCCAGCCTCGACCTGATGATCGTCGATCTCGTCATGCCAGAAGGCCAGCCCGATGGTCTCACCTTCGCCAACGAAGCGCTGGCGCGCATGCCGAACATCCCGGTTATCTTCCTGACAGCCTACTACGGCTTCGTCGCCCGTTCCGGACCGCTCCCCGGTCCGATCATCTACAAGCCAGTCGATCTCGACGTGCTGACAAGCGAGATCAACGGCGCGCTGGCCCGATAATCCTGATCAGCCTGTCTGTCAGCCGCGGGCGCGCCGACCGCGCGTCGCCGCCTTCGGCCCGCGCCGCTTTACCACCGCCCGCGCCGGAGGCTCGTCCGACTTCCGTCCGAGACCGATCTCCTTCGCCAGCGAGGAGCGGACTTTGGCGTAATTCGGCGCCACCATCGGATAGTCCGCCGGCAATCCCCACCGCGTGCGATACTGCGCCGGCGTCATATTATACGATGTCATCAGGTGACGCTTCAGCATCTTCAGCTTCTTGCCATCCTCCAGGCAAACGATGAAGTCCGCCTTGACCGATTGTTTGATCGGTACTGCGGGGGAAGGTTTCGGTATCTCAATGGCTGCCTGGCCGACATCACGCAGCGTATGATAGACTTTCTCGATCAGTCCCGGGAGCGCCTCAGCCTGAACTGAGTTGTGCTCGACATGGGCTGCGACGATCTGAGCGGTCAATCTCAGAACCGCTTCCGGCCTCCCGGTTTCATCCATTTGATCTACCTCTATTTACGGTAGTGGCTTTACTACAGGAACAAAATGGCGATGGCCAGTTCTTCATCACGCGAGAATCTTGCCCGAGAGGGAATAACCTGACAATTCCTCCATATGAACAGTAAGGCTGCGTTAAGCTTTGCATGAGATGCCTTGCGCTTTGGGAGGAGCCCCTGGCGTGAGCAAATATCGCCCATTGCAAGACTATCTACGACAGCGAAACGATGAAACAGTCGAACTCAGCTTTCTGGAGATCGAGCGAATTATTGGCGACGATCTGCCTCCTAGTGCTTACGCGGCGCGCTGGTGGATATCAGCCGACTTGAGCCATCGTCACGCACATTGGCAGAGTGCCTGGCATGATGAAGGTTATGCCGCAAAATTGCTGCTGGGTGCCGATCGCGTCGAGTTTCGAAAACAATCGTGACCGATCGTTACTTTGACGCGCCTTTAGGCATCCTGTGATGCCGGGTCACGCGCCCCATTGCCGCGGTGCGCGTGGTCGAGAGCCGCCCGCACCATGTCGAGCAGGCTTCGCGTCAGAAACGGTTTCGTCAGCACCCAGCGCTCGCCAGACACCCATTCGCCAGCGCTACCGCCACCAGTCAGGAACACAATCGGCATCCTTTCGCCACGCGCCCGGACGACATGAGCCAATTCCACCCCGGTCATGCCAGGCATCGTGTAGTCGGCCAGCAGCAGGTCAAAGCGCATGTCGCGGTCCAGCAGGCTGAGCGCTTCCTCTCCGCCAGCCGCGACAGTCACGGTGAACCCGTAAGTTGTCAGTATATCGGCGATAGTGGCTCGGCACTCCGGTTCGTCATCCACCACAAGTATCGTCCGCGACGCACGCGGAGTCTGGTCAGGCACCATGGCGGTCGCGGCGCGTTCCAGCCCCGGTTCAGCAATCGTCTCAGCGCGAGGAAAGAACACCGTGACCGTCGTACCGATCCCAACCGCGCTGTCGATGCGCACACCACCGCCCGACTGGTGTGCCACGCCATAAACCTGGCTGAGGCCCAGCCCCGAGCCCTGCCCAGGCGGCTTGGTTGTGAAGAACGGTTCGAAGGCGTTTTGCAGCACCTCCCTTCCCATGCCCGTACCGGTGTCCGCCACGGAGACGGTCACATAGTCACCGGTCGGCAGATCGGGCGAGGCCATCCCAACCTGCTCCAATGACGTGTTCGCCGTCGTGATGGTGAGCGTGCCACCCTCGGGCATCGCATCGCGCGCATTGATCGCCAGGTTCAGAACCACATGTTCCACCTGCACCTGATCGGCCATCACCGGCCACAGGCCTTCTGCCAATTCCGTCACCACAATGATCCCACGCCCCAAGGTTGAGGCGAGAAGATTACGTATGCCGCCCACCAGTTGATTGAGATCGATCAGCGTCGGTGCCAGTGCCTGCTTGCGACCAAATGCCAGCAGTCGCTTTACCAATTCGGCGCCTCGGTCCGCCGACTGGAGGATCGTCGCAAGCCGCTGCGCCAGTTCGGGCGATTCCGCCAACGGTTCCTGCAAAAGGTCAGCATTGCCGGTTATCGAGACCAGCAGGTTGTTGAAGTCGTGTGCCACGCCTGCGGTCAGCCGCCCGAGGGCGGCCATCGTCTGAGCCTGGCGCAGCCGCTCTTCGGCATGCCGGCGCGCGGTGACATCGCTGTAAAGCGTGACAAAGCCGCCGCCTGGTAACGGGTTGCGCCTGATCTCGATATGCCGTCCGGTTGGTCGCGGCCGTTCCATCGCGCCCATACTTGCGCCGGAACGGATGAGCGTCATCCGTCGCGACACTTCTGCTTCGATTTCCACCGGGCCGAATTCGCCGGCTGTCACCTGGCTGCGCAGGATGTCCTCCATCTGCAGCCCGACATGAAGGATGTCGTTCGGCACGCCGGTGAATTCCGGAAAATGCTGGTTCCAGGCCATCAGGCGTAGATCGCGATCCACCATCATGATGCCGTCGCTCATGCCCGTCAGCGCGGCCTCAAGGATTTCGCGCTCATGTGCCAATGCTTGATGCCGCCGCCGCGTTGCGTCGAAGGTGCGCAGCAACAGGATGGCCAGCAGCACCAGCACGATTGAGGTGCCAACAGCAAACAATACTGCGTTGTATTCCCAGGCGGTCGATCCGCGCATTGCTGCCGCAAGGTCGATTCCAACAACAACCTTCAAGTCCCGGTCGGGTATAGTTGCGAATGCGTACAAACGATCGGCGCGATCCAATCCAGATCGCCCCCGCCAGCTTCCCTCGTTCTCTTCTCGCAAGACTGAAAACAGCTGGGTGCCCGCGATGTCAGCAACGCTCGGAGCCCGGTCGGTCAGCGTCCACGCCTTTCCGTCCTTCATGCTCACCAGACCGATCACCCCCCGCCCAGTCGCTGTTTCATCGAGATGGAATCGCGACAGGGCATTGGGATCGTATGAAGCGGCGATGATCCCGGCGAATGTCCCATCGCCATGATCAAGCCGACGCGCCAGGTTGAGTTGCCATTGCCGGGTCACCTGTCCCTGCGTCAGGGAGCCGATGTACATCTTGCCATCATCGGCCGGCAGCGATGCCTCGTGACGAAAGTAGTCGCGTTGACTGATCATCGTGCCGACGATCGCTGCCCGCGTGCTGGCACGCACAGTCCCCTGCTCGTCGGCGATAAAGATCTGCAATGAGAAGTCATTCAGCACGACGACTTGGGCGGCACGCGTCGCCAGATCGAACGCAGTAGGGTCCCGTTGCCAATTGTATTGCAGGATCCGAAGTGTCTGGTCGAGAGACAGCAGGTCGCGACGCGACTGTTCTTCGAACGTTATCGCCTTGGCCCGGAGCTCCGCTCGAACCCTTGCCTCAGCTTCGGCCTGATGAGCTTGGATCGCGTCACGCGTGCCCAGCCAGGTCAGCGTGATCAGCGCCAGTGTGGCGATGACGACAGCGACCCGTCCCAGCCGGCGGATCCCGTGGCTCTGGCCAATCGCCGAAATCTCCCCGTTTCTCGGCGGAAACTGCGTCGCGCTGATAGCGCCCTCCTTTCAGGTCATGCGTTGCGTCACGTCCCCCATCACGCCGTCGCGAGTTGAAATTTAACCCATTTGGCCAGCGTTGAGTTGAAAAAATGCAGTCCTCGTGCCGTCGCTCTATATACTTGAACGTGCTAGGCCGCTTGCTCGAGAAAAGTCGGGAGCACTGTCATGCCTGTGACTCAATTCGGCAGAATCTTCGCGCCAGATGAGGCATGGCTGGCGAAGGCGCAGCCGGAAAGTGTCCTGGATCCCGGCCTTCCGATCATCGATACACATCATCATCTTTGGCAGCGTCCCGATCATCGATACTTGTTGCAGGATTTGGCCGCCGACCTGCGGTCCGGTCACAATGTCGTTGCTACGGTGTTTCTACAATGCCACGCCATGTATCGCGCAACCGGACCCGAGGAGCTGCGGCCGGTCGGTGAGACGGAATTCGTCGCCGGTATCGCAGCAATGAGTGAGAGCGGCGGGTACGGCAGCGCGCGGGTGGCCGCAGGGATCGTGGGCTATGCCGATCTGACGCTGGGTGAGCGGGTCGAGGCGGTGCTGGAGGCACAGATCAGGGCCGGTGGAGGTCGGTTCCGTGGCGTGCGGCACTCCGGCAACTGGGACGCCGATGGGATCATCGGCAATGGAGCGCCCGGGCCGGACATCTATAAGCGCGCTGATTTCCGGGCAGGCCTTGCCCGGCTGAGCGCTATGGGATTGTCCCTGGACGCGTGGACGTTCCACACGCAGCTTGGCGATGTCATCGAGCTGGCGCGCGCTTTCCCGATGGCGAACATCATCATGGGTCATTGCGGTGGCGTGCTGGGCTACGGGCCCTACGCGGGCAAGCGTGACGAGATCTATGCCGGCTGGAAGGCGAACATCGCTGAACTGGCGAAGTGCCCCAATGTGACGATGAAACTGGGTGGCATGATGATGCGCGCGGCGCTGTTCGACTACAAAGGTGCCGAGCGCCCGGTCTCGTCGGAGGAACTTGCGGCGCTGTGGCGCCCCTACATCGAGTTCTGCATCGAAAAGTTCGGGCCGCGACGCTGTATGTTCGAAAGCAACTACCCGGTGGAGAAAATGGGGATCGGGTGGGTTCCGCTATGGAACGCGTTCAAGCGTATCGCCGCGGGTGCATCGGCGGAAGAGAAGCGAGCCCTGTTCCATGATACAGCGCAGCGTACCTACCGACTGGGATGAAACACCATGAGTGACACAGCCCATCACGACCGGATCCTGGATCAGTTCACGCGGCAGGCAACGCCGTTCAGTACCGCCGGCACGATTACGGATGCCAACGCGCTGCGCATGATCGTCGACGCGGCGGCGCCGTCGCCTGCCGATACGGTGCTGGATGTCGCGTGCGGCGGCGGAATCGTTGTATGCGCCTTCGCGCCGCATGTGCGGCATGCGACCGGCATCGACATGACCCCCGCGATGCTCGACCGCGCGCGCGAGCACGCGGCGGAGAAGGGTGTTGGGAATACCACGTGGGATCGAGGTGACGTCACCGCGCTGCCCTATCCGGATGGTACGTTCGACATTGTGGTCACCCGGTTCTCGATGCATCACTTCCTCGATCCGCTGGTTGTGTTGCGGGAGATGGTGCGTGTCTGCACGCCTGGTGGACGCGTGGTTGTAGTGGACATGTACGCCTCGGATGATCGAACGAAGGCAGCAGAATGGAATCGCGCGGAAAAGCTGCGCGATCCGTCGCACGTGCGGTGCCTGACGTTGCCAGAACTGAAGGCGTTGTTCCCCGCGGTTGGTCTGCCGGCGCCCGGCGCCAGCTTCTACGAATTGCGCGATGAGATCAGGAACCTGCTGGCTCGTTCATTTCCGAACCCGGGAGACGATGTGAAGATCATCGAGATGTTCGCTGCGTCCGCCGGGGATGATCGGCTCGGCATTCCGATCCAGAAGGTTGGCGACAAGATCAACTACGCCTACCGGGTGGCCATACTCGCCGCCCCTGTGAGTGCGAACCCGGCGAAAGCCGGGTGAAGCTGCACGCGCGACAACAGCCTACCCCAGATAAGCCCGCTGCACCCGCTCATCATCCAGCAGGTCGCGTCCGGGACCTTCCAGCACGATGCGTCCGCTTTCCAGCACGTAGCCATGATCGGCGATTCCCAGCGCCATGGGCGCGTTCTGCTCCACCAGCAGGATTGTCATCCCCTGCGCGTTGATCCGCTTGATCGTCTCGAACACCTGCTCCACCAGCATCGGCGCAAGGCCCATGCTTGGCTCGTCCATCAGCAGAACCCGAGGCCGCGCCATCAAGGCACGCGCCGCCGCCAGCATCTGCTGCTCGCCGCCCGACAGCGTGCCGGCCACCTGCTTCAGACGCTCGCGCAGTCGCGGGAACAGCACGAGCATCTGTTCCTTGTCCTCGCCGATTGCCCGGCGGTCGCTCCGCGTGAATGCGCCCATATCCAGATTCTCGCTGACCGTCAGCCGCCCGAATATCCGTCGTCCCTCCGGGACATGCACCACACCGATCGAGGCGATATCGTGCGCGCCCAGTCCCGCCAAGACGCGTCCGTCGAAGCGGATGGTTCCGTGACGCGGATGCAGCAAGCCGGAAATCGCCCTCAGAGTCGTTGATTTACCCGCGCCATTCCCACCCACCAAGGTGATGATCTTGCCTTCGTCAACGACAAGAGAAATGCCCTTCAGGGCCTCGATCTTGTCGTAGAACACATGAATATCGTCGATCTCCAGCAGCGCCATCGGTCACTCCGCCGCTGGCCGCGCGGCCTTGCCAAGATACGCCTCGATCACCGCCGGGTCTTGCTGCACGCGCGCCGGCACGTCCTCGGCGATCTTCACGCCGTGGTCCAGCACCGTCACGCGATCCGACATCGACATCACGACACGCATCTGGTGTTCGATCAGGATGATGGTGATCCCGAAGCGTTCGCGCACCTGCTGGATGAATGCCATCATCTCGGAGGTTTCGTGCGGATTCATGCCCGCCGTCGGCTCATCGAGCAGCAGCAGCCGGGGCTTGGTGGCCAGAGCGCGGCCGATTTCCAGGCGTCGCTGCTCGCCATAGGCAAGATTGCGCGCCATCATGTCGCCGCGTCCGCGCAGTCCGACGAATTGCAACAGGCGAAGCGCTTCCTCATGCGCCTCGCGCTCGTCGCGCATGGTGGCAGGCGAATGCAGGATCGCGCCCAACCAGGTGGAGCGTAGATGCAAATGCATCCCCACCAGCAGGTTCTCCAGGGCGGAGATATTCCGGAACAGCCGGATGTTCTGATAGGTGCGGCTCATGCCTGCCGCTGCGACGCGGTCCGGCTTCAGGCCATCGATGCGCGTTCCACCGAACCAGACTTCCCCCGATGTCGGCCGCAGGTTCTGCGTGATGCAGTTGAACAGCGTGGTCTTGCCCGCGCCATTCGGGCCGATCACGCTATGGATTGTGTTCTCCTCGACTGCCAGATCGACGCCACCGATCGCCACCAGGCCGCCGAAACGCATGGTGACATTGTTGCATTGGAGCAGTGTGGTCATCGTGGCTGTGCCGGCAATGCGTCAGTCCCGG
>DATJJM010000013.1:0-18094 GCA_035492535.1 Acetobacteraceae bacterium
CCTGAAGCCGTTCCAGCAGCAGGCGGACGGTCTCGATGGCCATCTGACGCCTTCGGGGATCTGGAAAGCGGTTGTTAACAGTGGTCGCGATTGCCTCGATGAGCACACCGTTGAGCAGCTAGGGATCGACCTCGGGCTGTCAGGCAGCGCAGCCAATCCAGGATGCGTTGGCTGCCGCCACCTCGTGAGCGCATCATCGGAGCAATATACGACGGCAGTTCTCATGTGACGATCCGCACTGTTCCGATGTCGAATTCTGAGCTAAGTCAGCGACAAGCAATTTGGGGGGATCAAATGCGCATCGTGACGCTCTCACTGGCGCTCCTTTGTGGTCTGACGGGATGCATCAGCAGTAGCAACCCTCCGCCACCGGCGCGCAATACAACAATCATCGTGCCGCCCGGTTCAACTGTAGTATGCCCGAACGGAGCTCCCCCACCCTGCTAACCATCGCCCGTGGGTTGTAGCAGGCTGACAGAACCGCCCTCACTCGCGCAGCACGATCTTCCGCACCGGCCGGCTGCTCGGCAGCTTGTCGTCGCCGTAGGACCGCCAATGCCGCGCTGGCGGCGCCCTCCGACCCCAGCAGCGCCGTCACATGCCCGTCCACAGCGCGCGGTTCGTCATCGTCATCAGCGCGCCGTTGCTGCACTCGCCTTCCTTAACACGGTAGCCGCGCGTGGCCCCCAGATCTTTCATGGCGCGCTCGCGGGGCGGCACGGTGCGCGCCTTGACTGCTCGTGCCAGGCACCTAATGCAGAATGATCGGTGCCCGTGGTGCAGCAGGAGATTGACGACTGCCTGCTTGGTGCTCATGCTGGCAAAGCGTATGCAGGTCCTGCTCAAAGCAGCGACAGCCACGCAGCTACCGAGCCACAGACCCGCGCGCATCGCATCTAGGGCGACGGTCGTTCGCTGAAGACAGCTAGTCGGCACTCACGCGTGGATCTCCGGCGACCCTTCTGTCGGCTTCGATCCATGCAGCCAGCGCCGGCGTGAATTTAGCCCGAACCTTGTCTTCATAAATGGTGACGTCATCAGGTGTCAGAATGTCGCGCCAGCGGCCAACAGTTCCCTTGTGGAAGAAGCTGCGTGGACCGTCCGCCCGGGTGAGCCGAAGATGAGGCATCAACGAATCAGCCGCATCCCGCATCTCTGAAAATCGCGCCGCCTGCACTAGGGAAGGCCACACCGCTTCGTCGATGGCGATGTCGAGAAATGCAGCCACACGTCGCATTTCACAATCGAGCTCATCAAGCAGGCCGTTATAATGCACCATCAGGAAATTCGACCGTTTGGGCTCCCTCCAATAGCCGACTTCGAGATCAAAGAAGGACATTCCCGTCATCGGTTTGGCCCAAAATACCCGAGTTAGACAGCCAGAAGTGGGTCAGCTGTTTCCTCGAAGAATGATGCAGCGACGCAACTCGCGACGTGATGGGATCTTTGTGAGCGGATGCTCGCGTCATTTCAAACTTGCACCCTTTGTAGACGACGACAACCCCTGCACGCCGCCGGCTCAGCAGCGCCACACGGCGCTGCCCGAACCTGTGAGACGCGGTGCCGGCAGCAGGAGTTGTGCTGGTCAGAGCGCCCCCGCGATACCAATGTACGCGCGATCACCGTCACGCCTCAAACGCCCTCCGATCCACTGTGGCGCCGGCGGCCTTCGCGTGCGTAAGTGGACGCAGAAGGCCATGTGGCCTTTATGGTCTTCGGGCGGACCGCGTTTGCCTCCAGTCTCCGCAGCCGCTGTAGGCAGACAGAGCAAGTGACTTCAGCCGCGGGCGGTTCCGCCCACCCCGAGCTATTGCCAGGTTCAATCGAACAGAGTGCCATGCGGCAATGCGGGCTGACCGCATGAAAAACTGGCCGAGTACCACGCGATCTTGGCCCGAGCCTCCGAAGGGCGATAAATGTGCGGCCCTGAATATCAATGATGTGCATCCACTTATCGGGGCATTGTGTCGGAGTCGTGTCAATACGCCAGCCGCACAGGACGACCTGCCGAAAAGCGCTGTGGCGCCGACAGCATTTCCGCCGATGGGCAACGGAGACTGACGTTCCTCGATAGCTCACCGCACATGCCAAAGCATCGGATGCCGCTGTGCTTCGAACGGTGGCAAAATGTTGTTGGTTCTGCCTGGCTTTTCGGCAGCATGCATGTTGCGAAAGGCGATCGGAATTCACCGAACGGGATCAACCAGCGAACTCTCACAAGGGATGGATGCTATGCATCATCTGTTGCTTATTGCCGTAGCCATTCTGGGCGAGTTGGTGGGGATAGCATTTTTGGTTGGCCGGAATCCGATCAACCTGGCGTTGCGATGGAAGAAAGAGTAACGGGCGACCTCCGGTCAATTGCCCTATTGCGATTGTCGCAAGTCCCTCCTGCTCAGGTTCGTCCATCGCACGTTCTGACAGAGGACACGGGCAACCCTCTCCGCGTGGCATTACCGCGCCCGACCTTCATCGTCACTCCGCGCCGATCCAACGCCAGTGGCACGTTGTGAAGCCGGCTCTTGGCCAGCTTGAACGTCCGCCGGTCGGGCAGCGTCATGCCCTTGGCTGCCAGCATCAGCCGCGTGACGACGGCAACCGGGAGCAGATAGCGTTCCCTCCGGCCTGACCTTCAGAGCCCGCCGGGGTAGCTCGCCGTGGGTGAACCCCGCTGGCTCAACCAGACAATGGAGCCCTTCCGCTCCTACGTTTTGCCAATGTCCTGTTTGTAATGCGCTCGCCGTTTCCGTGCGCCTAGTCTCGGAGGAAAAACATGAGTGTTGTCAAAAGGTTAGACTGGTGAGCCCGGAGGGACTCGAACCCTCGACCCCAAGATTAAAAGTCTCGTGCTCTACCAACTGAGCTACGGGCTCGCCGGACCACGTCACTCCCTAAGTATTTGTTTTTATTGAAGTTTAGTTTAGGCCGATGTTCCCCTCATTGTCAACGCGCGCGAACGGGGCAGTGCCTCTGTTCAGGCCCATATCGAAACTGGTCGCATTGCACTCGCTCGATAACGCAGTATGCGGCCATTCGCCAAGCGACGCGAGAATGCGAGTCAGGCCGCGACGGGTGGCGCTTCTGGGGCCAGGGGCTCAGCTCGACCATAGTCACTAATGCCAATACAACAATCGGGATATTGGCAGAGCACTTCGCCTGCAATCCCGTCATGGATGATCCGTGGACTTGTCCATACAGAGTCAAACATGAAGGGTATGCTGATGCAGAACGCATCACACTTCGTGGCTTGTCCATTCCGCAATGCAGTGGTGAGCATCAAACCGGCATGGGTCATCGGGCGTCCCAACCGTCGTGACCCCGAGGCCGGGAGGAACGGCCTAAGCCGCCCTTCCTCGCCGGCGCTGCTCCAGGGGCCGGCCCTCTGCCCGGCCGACCGGCCGCGAATCACAGCAACCCGAGCCGCGGGAATCCCGAACCCACAACCCGGGCGCAATCTGCCCAAGTAGTGCCAGCGACACTGAGCGCACCGAGCGTGAAACCAACGCCGCATTCTCGACAAGCGCCGATGACAATCGGCTCGATGCGCTCAGCGGTCATCAACTGTGGCCGTTGATAATGACCTGCACGTTATCGCCGGAAGGAAACACAAAATTGCTTGCACTAAGCGACGACGCCGCAACGCCGTTCAGTGTTACGGTGTCGTTCCCAAAGGTCACAACAGCAGACCCTCCCACATCGTTCGCAGTGAGCACGGCACTCTTCGTTGTGTTTTGGAATTCGATATGATCGCTCGGTTGCCAGTCGGTGATCGTGTCGGTGTGCCCACCACCATCGAGAAGGAATGAGATGTTGCCGCCGCCGCCTGTCAGCGCCTTATTGACGCCAAGGCCAACAACGATCGTAGGATCGGGGCCGGCAGCACCTGGGATCCATACTGACCCATTCCAGGTGAACCATTGCTGCGAGTGCGCGTCCTGACCCTCGATCTGCCCATTGACGGAAGCGAGAGCCGAAGTGCCAGAGCCACCCACTATGCGACTACCGTTTTCGATCGCGTTTCCGTTCGCATCGACCGAGAAGACGTTCCCAGCGGAATCGGTCAGGGTCGAACCGTCCCCCGCAGTAATGATGTTCTCGGAAGGATTGGACGGGGTCGGCGTACCACCACCTGCATCGCCTGCCGGAGATGCAGGTGGAGCCGAGCTGACAGGTGGGACAGGCGGGGACGACGGCGTGCCACCAGTGGTTCCATCGCCTGGTCCAGGATCGCCAGGAGCGACCCCCTCAATGTTGGTCCCTTGGTAGCTTAACCATCCGAACCCCTTCGCATCCTCAGCGTATAGAACGCCGTCAACAACGCGGATAGCGTCTGTGAATGCCGCACCCGGAAACGAAACGCCATTCACCTGAATCACGCCAGCCGGCCAGGCAAGCCCGAATTCGTTGTTGGTAGAAGTCATCAGCGGAAGTGTGTATACGTTCCCCTCGGCGTCGGTTACCGAACCGCCGCTGCCTGGGGTGACATCGCCAGGATCGAGCGTGATCGTCCGTCCCTGCCACTCCCCTGACGCCAAACCGTTAGCGTTCATTACCGCGGCGAGAGTGGCAAGATCGGAGGTCACCGGCAAAGGCTGTATCGAACCAGACATAAATTTGACTTTCCCTTCGCGTTGCAAATTGGAATTCGGCCCGCCACATGAGTTCCTTCAGCGGGCCGGCCGTAGGCTTCACCGTTTTGCGGAAATTCGAGCTACTGATCGTTTCCGAGGCTGTCGATCGGACGCTCGACGACGCCATCGGACCCAACCGTCCTCTGGTTCACAAGAACTACGGAATTGTTCTCAAACGATGAAGTGCGATGGCGCCGGCGCACACAATGGCCAGCACTGGCAGTTACTGCATAATTGTCCCACCCCAATTGATTGGTCACTGTGTTCGTCCGGCGGCTGCCAAACGCGAGGGCGACGTAGGGCGGAGAATTTGGCTGATGGCAATCAGTATTTCGTCAGTCCCACCGTGAGACGCGTGAAATCCCCAATTCGGGTTGTGGATAATCATCAATCAGCCGAAAAAGTTCCCATAGATGTTGGTGATTGGCGGCGCGCTGTCAGTGTTTGGGCAGGCCTGCTGTGGGCGTAAACGATGGCAAGTCGTCGGACCGTCCGATGCCAAACGAGGTATCCGCGCTCACTGGTGGAGGAATAGTCACAGGTGAAACGCACACGTTGCGTTATCGGATCAGATTCCGATGGTGGGGCGCGTCGCCGCGGGTCGGGCAGAATTTATGCAAGCGATCGTCGCCGATATTTATGCTCAGGCCTTCCTTGCATTTGTCGAAGCCAGTCAGATGATCGTTGCTGAAAGAGGATTAAATATCCGAATGGCGCGATGGACCAGCGAATATGTTCAGTATTGCTCGGTCCAGCGGGTTGGCGTGAGCCAACCTGTTCTTGGCGCATAGGATCGTCCACAGATAGTTGTTGAACCGGTACGGTCGTATTGTTGCGGCAGCCGCCTGATGTGTGCGAGCCCAGCAATTGCAACCTATAGGAGAACCTTCTGCACGCATGCAAACAATCCGTGCACACCGGCCTGCACAGGAGAATATCCACCCAGACCGAGTACAGTGAAAAAACTTGAAACGCGCTAGCTCAAACTCAAACGGCTCTACCAACTTAACTAAGCTACGGGCTCGCCGGACTGCGTGGGAGCGGCAAGGCGCCGCCCTGGTCAGGAGCTCTCTCCAGGAGCCTTGCGCGCGGCGTTCGGTATGACGCAGTTTCCACCGTGCCCATCCAGCCGGTGAGGACAGTGCGGAAGATCGAGGCAATACAGGGGTTGCGTGCCGCCGCGGCGTTCAGTGTCGCGTCGCTGCATGTGCTGCACGATGCCATCGGACTCGATCCTGGCGGCTTTGCTGCTCGCCTGCACGACGCATTGCCATGGCAGGCCGGCGTGGATCTTTTCTTCGTCATTTCCGGCTTCGTCATGGTGTACTCCTCAGCGGACCTGTTCGGGCAACGCTCAGGACGCACTGTGTTCATGACTCGACGCGTGGTGAGGATCGTGCCGCTCTACTGGGCAGCGACGAGCCTGTTCTTTCTCGTCGCACTGATGGCGCCTTCGGCGATCAGTCACGACGATCTCACTCCGGCGCGCGTCGCGATGAGTTATGCCTTCATCCCGGCCTCGTCCTCCAGCGGACTCATTCAGCCCATTTACAGCCTCGGCTGGACTTTGAATTACGAGATGTTCTTTTACGTTGTGTTCGCCGCCTTCATCGGCCAGACACGGACACGAGCGTTATTGCTGATTGGCGTGACCCTGGGTTGCCTGATCGCGGTGCACCCGCTGGTCCCGCGAGCAGCAACGGCACTTGTGTTCTGGACCGATCCGATCATGGCCGAATTTCTTCTCGGCGTTCTGATCGGTGTCGTAGCAGAAACAGCGCTCAGTCTACCGGACTGGCTGCGTGCCGCAGGGTCGATTCTTGCTGTCGGAGCGCTGGTTGCCGGTCATCTCGCAGGAGTTGCTTTATCCGAGCCCGTAGGTGTCGGCGTGCCAATGGCCGTGCTGGTTGCTATGGCCGTATTCGGGCGTCCCATTCCAATATCGGCACTGCTGATAATGACCGGCGAAGCGTCCTATGCGCTGTATCTGGTGCATCCGTTCGCTATGCGCGGCGTGTCGATTGTGTGGCGCACACTCCATCTGGCCGGGCCAGCGGCAGCGGCCTGCTACATCGTGATCTCGCTTGTCCTGGCCCTGCTCAGCGCGCTTGCGACGCATCTCTGGTTCGAGCGTCCCGTCAGCGCCTGGCTGCGGACGCGCACGGCGAGGTTCTGGCTGGTTCGCTCTTCGCCGCCGCGTGCCGCGGCCTGAACCGTCACCCAGTCGCGTCTGATGCAATCTGTGCCTTGACGATGCGGTCGGGATCGCGGACGGACCCACTGCCGCCAGCGCCGCGCTTCAGCTTATCGACGACATCGATGCCCTCGGTAACCTGCCCCCAGATCGTGTACTGGCCATCGAGGTGCGGAGCCGCAGCGAACATGATGAAGAACTGGCTGTTGGCGCTGTTTGGATTTGACGTCCGCGCCATCCCGCATGTGCCACGCAGGAATTTGCGCTGCGTGGTGAATTCGGCCTCCAGGTCCGGCATGTCGGAGCCGCCTGTCCCGGTCCCCGTGGGATCACCGCCCTGGGCCATGAAGCCCTCAATCACACGGTGGAACGGCGTGTTATCGTAGAAACCCTGGCGGACAAGGGTCTTGATGCGCTCCACGTGCTTAGGAGCCGCGTCGGGAAACATCTCGATCACGATGCGACCATGCGCCACCTCGATCACGAGGACGTTGTCACTGCTCTTGCTCTGATCGCTCATCGCAGAATTTCACCTTTCAGCAGTTATCGTGGTCATTCGAACAGAATCGCTCACTTGCCGGTGTAGGAGGCCACGCGCATGCGCACGATGCGATCCGGACTGGTCACCGTGCCGCCGTCACCCGACCCACGCTTGATCATATCGACATAGTCCATACCCTGAATCACTTGGCCCCAGATCGTGTACTTGCCATCCAGGCTGGGATACGGCGCGAACATGATGAAGAACTGACTGTTGCCGCTGTCCGGATTCTGGGTCCGCGCCATACCACAGGTGCCGCGCAGAAAGCGGCGCTTGGTGGTGAACTCCGCCGGGAGGTCAGGCAGCTTGGAACCACCTGTACCAGTGCCGGTCGGATCGCCGCCTTGTGCCATGAATCCGTCGATCACACGGTGGAACGGCGTGCCATCATAAAAACCCTGGTTGGCCAGGGTCTTGATCCGCTCGACAGTTTTCGGCGCAAGATCTGGGAACAGCTCGATCACCACACGGCCGTTTTTCAGATCCAGGTTGATCGTGTTATCCAGGCTCGGCCTGGTCTGTGCCGCGGCGAAGCCCCGCGGAAGGGTGGCAATCGCGGCGCCCGCGATCACGCTGCGTCGAAGCATTGGCGCTCTCCTCCATGTTCCCAGGCCTGACCCGGGATCAGCAATTGACCTGTATGTCCCTGGGCCTGGCCCGGAGATCAGCCCCGGATGCGCTGCATCATGCGCTCCAGCGTCAGCGGCGGGACGAAGGACGAGATATCACCGCCAAGCAACGCCACTTCTTTCACCAGCCGCGAAGCGATGAACTGATGGCGCTCACTCGCCATCAAAAACACCGTCTCGATGTCCGGCGCCATTCGGTAGTTCATGCCGGCCATCTGAATCTCGTAGTCGTAGTCGGAGACCGCACGCAAGCCGCGTACAATCATAGACGCGCCGACCTTGCGGGCGAAATCGATCAACAGCGTGTCAAATGGCAGCACCTCGATCACCATGCCGTTCTCAGTGGCGATGTGGGCGATCTCAGCCTCTACCATCTCGACACGTTCTTCCAAGGAGAACAGCGGGCCCTTACCCGTGTTGATGGCCACGCCGACGATCAACTTGTCCAGCAGGCGAGCAGCGCGCGCGATCACGTCGAGATGGCCATTGGTCACTGGATCGAACGTGCCAGGGTAGAGACCGACACGAAGCTTTTTCACAGGCTGCGCCATTCTACTCTTCGTCCTCCGATCCGCCGTTGTCGTCGGCGGTGTCTTCCATCACCGGGAACACGCTGGTGACGTGTTCGTCGGCGTCAACCCTGAACAACGTTACGCCCATGGCCTGACGTCCGGTTATACGCACCTGATCGCCGGGGACGCGGATGAGCCGGCCTGCATCGGTCACCAGCATCACGTCGTCCTCATCCACCACGGGCAGTGTCGCTACAACCGCGGTGCCATTACGCGGCGCCAATGTGATATTGGCAATCCCCTGCCCACCCCGCCCGGTCACACGATATTCGTAAGCCGAGGTCCGCTTGCCGAAGCCTGCATTCGTGACGGTCAGCAGGAATTCCTCAGTCTGTGCCAACTGGGCGATCCGCGCTTCGTCCAGCTGCGCCGCGCCAACAGATTCGTCCGGGTCTCCCGATGTGTCGGGCTCATCGTCACCATTGCTCCGGCGCCTGGCGTTGGCCTGCTTCACGTAGGCCTCGCGATCCTCGTTGCTTGCCTCGACATGCTGGAGGATCGACAGGCTGATGACCTCATCGCCGTTGGTCAGCCGGATGCCGCGTACACCGGAGCTGTCACGGCCAGCAAACACACGCACCGTCTCGTCGGACAACTCAAAGCGAATGCACCGGCCCTTGCGCGTGGCCAGAAAGGCATCCTGCCCCTCACGGCAGGTCGCAACGCCGATGAGCCGGTCGCCTTCATCCAATTTCATGGCGATCAGGCCGACGGAACGCACGTTGCGGAAATCTGAGAGCCGGTTGCGCCGGACATTGCCGGACGCCGTCGCGAAGAGCAGGTGCAGGCTGTCCCACAGGGTTTCGTCCTGTGGTAGCGGCAGAACCGTGGTGATCGTGTCGCTGCCAAGCTCCGGCAGGAGATTGACGAGCGCTCTGCCCTTCGCGACGGGGCCTGCTTCAGGCAGGCGCCAGACCTTCTCGCGGAACACCTTGCCGCCCAGCGAGAAGAACAGCACCCACTGGTGAGTGTGAGCGTGGAAGCTTCGGGTCACGATATCGTCGCCACGGGTCGAGGCACCGGTGCGGCCGCGGCCACCACGGTTTTGCGCACGGAACGTTTCCAGCGTGGTACGCTTGATGAAGCCGTCGCGCGTGATGGTAACCACCATCTGTCCCGGCTCGATCAGGCTTTCGTCTTCCTGATCGGCCAGCGCGTCGATGATATCCGTCATGCGCGGCGAAGCGAGCGCCACGCGTGCCTTCATGAGTTCCTCGCGCATCACTTCCATGCGGCGTGGGTGCGAGCTGAGGATGGCCAACAACTCGCGGATATCGGCGGCGATCTTTTCCAGGTCCTGGTGAATCTTTTCGCGCTCCAGGCCCGTCAAGCGCTGCAAGCGGATTTCCAGGATGCCGCGCGCCTGTTCTTCAGTCAGGCGCACCGTGTTGTCCTCGCTGATCACGTTGCCAGGCTCATCGATCAGGGCGAGCAGTGGCGCGATATCGGCGGCGGGCCAATCGCGGCCCATCAAGGCGGCGCGCGCGGCGGCTGCGTCAGGACTGGCACGGATCAGGCGGATCACCTCATCGATGTCAGCGACAGCGATGGCGAGTCCCACAAGGTTGTGGGCGTTCTTGCGCGCCTTCTCGAGCTCGAAGCGCGCGCGACGCTCGATCACCTCCTCACGGAAGCGGATGAAGCAGAACAGTGCGTCCCGCAGGCCAAGCTGGCGTGGCTGGCCCTTATCCAGGGCCAGCATGTTGATGCCGAACGTGATCTGCAATTGGGTGAAGCGGTAGAGCTGATTCAGCACGACTTCGGGCGTCGCATCGCGACGCAACTCGATGACCACGCGCATGCCGGAGCGATCGCTTTCGTCGCGCACGCCGCTGATGCCCTCGATCTGCTTCTCGCGCACCAGTTCGCCGATGCGTTCAAGCAACGTCTTTTTGTTCACCTGATACGGGATCTCGGTGAAGATGATCGCTTCGCGATCACGCGCCACGTCCTCGAATTCGTGTCGAGCGCGGATCGTGATGGACTCGCGGCCAGTCTCGTATGCCGCGCGAATGCCGGAACGGCCGACGATGATGCCCCCGGTTGGAAAATCCGGACCAGGCACGATGCGCATCAGGTCATCGAGCGACAGGTCCGGTTCGGCGATCAGCGCCAGCGTCGCATCGATGATTTCGGCGGGATTGTGCGGCGGAATGTTGGTCGCCATGCCGACGGCGATGCCATTGCCGCCATTGATCAGCAGGTTCGGAAAGGCCGCCGGCAGGACCTTCGGTTCCTGCTCGGTTTCGTCGTAGTTCGGCTGGAAATCGACCGTGTCCTTGTCGATGTCGTCCAGCAGCAGCGAGGCGGCACGCGCAAGGCGCACCTCGGTGTAGCGTTGTGCCGCCGCGTTATCGCCATCGACCGAGCCGAAATTGCCCTGGCCATCAATCAGCGGCACGCGCATCGAGAACGTCTGCACCATGCGCACGAGCGCGTCGTAGATCGCGGCGTCGCCGTGCGGATGGTACTTCCCCATCACGTCGCCGGTGACCCGCGCCGCCTTACGGTACTGCCGATCAGCCGTGTAGCCAGCCTCGTACATGCCGTAAAGGATGCGGCGATGGACCGGCTTCAGACCGTCCCGCGCGTCGGGCAACGCACGAGCCACGATCACGCTCATGGCGTAATCGAGGTAGGAGCGGCGCATCTCCTCCTCGAGGTTTACCGGCTGGGTATCCTGAGGCGGGCCTGGCGGTGTGTCGTCGGGAGTGTCGCTCAAAAAACGCTCGAATTCAGTGGGCGCGGCGGTGGCTCTCGCTGCACCGCATCATGGGATGTCTAGATAGGCCGTTTCGAGCGGAAAAGCGAGGGCCGGGGGGAGGTGCAGCGCACCTTCCCTCGCATCCGATTATGGCGTGGCCTGCAAACGGGCCAGCAATGCCTCAGACGGCATGCCGTCCGGTTGCATGCCTGAGTTGGCCTCGAACTGGTTGATCGCCACGGCGGTCTGCGGGCCGGCAACACCGTCAGCCACGCCATGCAGGTAGCCGAGTCGGATCAACTGCTGCTGCACCGCCGCCGTCAGGCCAGGGCCAGCCATCGGCGGGGGCGGCGGCGGTGCGTTCACCATCATCGGGCCATAGCCCGGCACCATATTGCCATGGGAATACATGCACTGCGCGTAGGCGTTGTCGTATTGCTGCTGGATGCCGTACTGGTCGCCGGAACTGCTGCCCATGCCAAGCCCGGTGCCGGCGATAGCGCCACTGCCTGCGCCGATGGCGGCACCACGCCCACCACCGATGGCCGCACCAAGGCCAGCGCCCAGCACTGTGCCGATGGCGGCCGCGCCGACCGCGCGGTTATTGGCGTTCTGCGCCTGACCAGCAACCTGGCTCTCCGCGTACTGTTTGCAGCCCGCCTGGTCGTAGGTGAACTGGTCGAACGACTTGCCGGGGCCGGGCATCACCTGCACCGTCGGGCCCAGCGGGGTCTGGGCGCAGCCTGATACGAGCAGCCCAATCGCCGCCACGCCCGAAACGCTGGCAGCTGTCCAAGCACGAATTCTCACTGAACGTTTCCCTCTGTCGAGTGGCTCATCGGTGAATGATCGTAAGGGAGCCGCCATCGCCGCGGCAAGAAACAAAGTTGTCCGTTATTTTTCGTGCTCGCGCCGACTGGCTCCGAGCCACACGTCAGAATGGAATTTCGTCGTCCAGGTCGCCCCCCTTCGGCGCATCCCATGACGGGCCACCGCGTGGCGCACCAGCGGCCGCACGAGCTGGGGCACGTTCGCGATAACCGCCGCTTTCGCCGGCACTGCTGCCCTCGCCGCCCCCTCGCGTGTCGAGCATGGTGAGCTCACCCTTGAAGCGGCCGATGACCACCTCGGTGGAATAGCGTTCCTGCCCCTGCTGGTCGGTCCATTTCCGCGTTTGCAGTGCGCCCTCGACGTAAATCTTACTGCCCTTGCGCAGGAACCGTTCGGCTACGTCGCCGATTCGGTCGTTGAAGATCACGACGCGATGCCACTCGGTGCGTTCCTTGCGCTCACCAGATTGGCGATCGTTCCACGTTTCGCTAGTGGCAAGCGTCAGGTTGACGATCTTCTGCCCGTCCTGCGTGGTGCGGATTTCGGGATCCTTGCCGAGATTGCCGACCAGGATCACCTTGTTGACGCTGCCTGCCATCGCTTCGCTTCCTCTCCAAAGGAGACAATCTAGCCCCCGTACTGCCACACTGCCATCATGAACCGGGCATCATGAATACCGGGAGTGGTTAAGGCCTTCCCAACGCCCAGAAAAATTGCCATATAAGAGCAGAACATCCCGAGAACAAGTCAGGACCGACGGCATGGCCGGCTCCATCCACGTGCGCGGCGCGCGCGAGCATAATCTGAAGAACGTGGATGTCGTCATCCCGCGCGACAAGCTGACGGTGATCACGGGGTTGTCCGGTTCCGGCAAATCCTCGCTGGCCTTCGACACGATCTACGCCGAGGGACAGCGGCGCTACGTCGAGTCGCTGTCGGCCTACGCACGACAGTTCCTGGAACTGATGGGCAAGCCGGATGTCGACTCGATCGAGGGCCTGTCGCCCGCGATCTCCATCGAGCAGAAGACCACGTCCCGGAATCCGCGTTCCACCGTCGGCACGGTGACGGAGATCCACGACTACATGCGGCTGCTGTGGGCGCGCGTCGGGGTGCCGTATTCGCCTGCAACCGGATTGCCGATTGAGGCACAGACCGTGTCGCAGATGGTGGATCGCGTGATGGCGATGCCGGAAGGCACGCGGCTGCTGCTGCTGGCGCCGGTGGTGCGCGACCGCAAGGGCGAATACCGCAAGGAACTGGCGGAATTGCAGCGCCGTGGCTTCACCCGCGTGAAGGTTGACGGCACGCTGTACGAGATCGGCGAGGTGCCGTCGCTGAATCGCAAGATCAAGCATGAAATCGAGGCGGTGGTGGACCGCATCGTGGTCCGCGACGGCATTGCTCCGCGGCTCGCCGATAGTTTCGAGACCGCGCTGGGACTGTCGGATGGTGTGGTCTATGCCGAGAACGCCGACGGCGGCGAGCGCACTGTGTTCTCTTCGCGATTCGCCTGTCCGGTGTCCGGCTTCTCGATCGAGGAAATCGAACCCCGGCTGTTCAGCTTCAACTCGCCGCACGGGGCTTGCCCGGCGTGCGACGGGCTGGGCGTGGAGAGCTTCTTCGATCCCGCGCTGGTCGTGCCGGATGAGCGGCTGTCTCTGGCGGGTGGAGCAGTCATGCCATGGACCGGCGCGCAAAGTCCCTATTACGACCAGACGCTGCAAAGTCTCGCGCGCCACTTCAAGGTGACGACAAGCACGCCGTGGGAGCAGCTTCCCACCAAGGTTCGCGATGCGATCCTGAACGGAACCGGGGAAGCGCCGGTGGCATTCACCTACAAGGATGGCGTTCGTTCCTACACGGTGACCAAGCCGTTCGAGGGCGTGCTGCGCAACCTGCAACGCCGTTACCAGGAAACCGATAGCGTATGGGTACGCGAGGAGATGTCGCGCTACCAGGCCGAGAAGCCGTGTGTGGCCTGCAACGGCGCGCGGTTGAAGCCGGAAGCGCTTGCGGTGCGCGTCGGTGGCAAGAACATCGCCGAGGCGTCAGAGCTATCCATTCGCACGGCGTCGGTATGGTTCGATACAGTGATCGGCCTGCTGACGCCGCAGCGGCAGGAGATCGCGCGACGCATCTTGCGTGAGATCTGCGAGCGGCTGCAGTTCCTGGTGGATGTCGGGCTGGATTACCTGACGCTGTCGCGCAGTTCGGCAACGCTGTCGGGTGGCGAAAGTCAGCGTATCCGCTTGGCGAGCCAGATCGGCTCCGGGCTGACCGGTGTGCTGTATGTGCTGGATGAGCCATCGATCGGGCTGCATCAACGCGATAACGAGCGCTTGCTCGGTACGCTGCGGCGTCTGCGCGACCTTGGCAACACCGTCCTTGTCGTTGAACATGATGAGGAGGCGATTCGCGCTGCCGATCATCTGATCGACATGGGTCCGGCTGCGGGAATCGATGGCGGCCGCGTGGTCGCAGAGGGTACACCACCAGAGGTGTCGGCAAATCCCAAGTCTCTGACTGGAGATTACCTGTCCGGCCGCAAGCGCATTGATGTGCCGGCGATGCGACGGCCGATCCAGAAGGAGCGGATCCTCCGCGTGGTGAATGCCCGCGGCAACAATCTGAAGTCACTCACGGCCGGATTTCCGCTGGGGACTTTCACGTGTGTCACCGGCGTTTCCGGCGGCGGCAAATCGACGCTGGTTGTCGATACGCTCTACAAGGCCACGGCGCGCCGGCTGATGGGGGCAGGCGAGGTCCCGTCTCTGCATGATCGCATCGAAGGGCTGGAACTGCTCGACAAGATCATCGACATCGACCAGTCGCCGATCGGCCGTACGCCCCGTTCCAATCCTGCCACCTATACCGATCTGTTCGCGCCGATCCGCGACTGGTTCGCGGAACTGCCGGAAAGCCGCGCCCGCGGATACAAGCCGGGGCGCTTCAGCTTCAATGTGAAGGGCGGTCGCTGCGAGGCTTGCCAGGGCGACGGCGTTCTCAAGATCGAGATGCACTTCCTGCCCGATGTCTATGTGACGTGCGATGTGTGCAAGGGACGGCGCTACAATCGCGAGACACTGGAGATCAAGTTCCGCGACAAATCGATCGCCGAGGTGTTGGCACTGACAGTCGACGAAGCTGTGCCCTATTTCAGCGCCCAGACCCGCATCCATGATCGGCTGCGCATCCTTCAGCAGGTCGGATTGGGCTACATCGCGCTCGGCCAGCAGGCCACAACGTTGTCGGGCGGCGAGGCTCAGCGCATCAAGCTATCCAAGGAACTGGCGCGCCGCGCGACCGGCCGCACGCTGTATATCCTCGATGAACCGACCACTGGCCTGCATTTCGAGGACGTGCGCAAGCTGCTGGAAGTGCTGCACGCCCTGGTGGACCAGGGCAATACCGTTGTGGTGATCGAGCACAATCTCGAAGTGATCAAGACGGCGGACTGGATCCTTGATCTCGGGCCGGAAGGCGGTGACGGCGGCGGACGCATCGTCGCGGAAGGCACGCCGGAGGACATCGTGGCAAACCCGCAGAGCTACACCGGGCGTTTCCTGGCGCCGCTGCTGCAATCGGCAAAACCGCAGCGGGTGCGCCGCCGCGCTTAACCGGTGCCAAGTGCGGACAACGCATCCAACACGACGCGCAGGCCACGATCCAGCACCTTCTCGCGCCGCAGCACGATTCCAAGCCCGCGCTCGATTGTCGGACGCAGCCGTCGTGTCACCGTTCCCGGCAGCTGAGTCGCCAGTGCCATGGCCGGCATGATCGAAGCACCCAGCCCTCCACTGACCAGCACCTTGATGGTCTCGATGCTGCCGAGTTGCATGATAGGCGATGGCATGACACCGGCTGCGCGGAACCACGCATCGATAATGGTGCGCGTCGTCCCACCCGCTTCGTAGAGGATCAGCGGCAGCCGGGCGATCTGGGCTGCCGACAGGCTCGGCGCATCGCGCGCCAACGCCACCGGCAGCAAGGCGATCAGCGGATCTGTCAGCAGTCGTGTGACGCTGAGCGCCCGGCTGCGGGCAATCGGCAATGTCACCAGTGCGACATCCAGCTCACCGGTCTCCACCTGGCGCGCCATGTCAGCGCTGTTCCCTGTGGCGATGACAACTTCCAGGCCCGGCATCTGGCGTTTCACCGCCGACAGGATCGGTGGCAACAAGTAGATACACGCCGTCGCACCGGTGCCAACACGCACCCGGCCGTTGTCCCCCGAGCGGTGCGTCGCCACCGCGGCGACCGCATCATCGATGGCTGCCTGCGCACGCCGCGCAGGCTCCAGTAGGGCAACGCCAGCGGCGGTCGGTTGGATCTTGCCGGCGGCACGCTCCAGCAACCGGACCCGAAGTACCCGCGCCAGTTCACGCAGTTGCTGGCTGGCCGCTGGCTGCGTCAGGTTGAGCGAGCGTGCTGCCGTGGAGATGTTGCCCGCCTCGACAACCGCGAGAAACGTCCGGAGCTGCCGAAGGGTCGGTTGAGCCATAAGCGCAATTTATCCTGATGCTGTACATTCAAAGATTTTCCTTTTGCTCTGATTGCGTCAAGCGCATGCTCAGGGTGAAAGGAACACCGTGCAGAAACTTGTGATCCGGCCATGTGCCGCAACCGATATGCCGGCGATCACCGCCATCTATGCCCATCACGTGTTGCATGGCGCGGCTTCATTCGAGACCGACCCGCCATCGCTCGAGGAAATGTGCCGCCGGCAGGCCGACATATTGGGCAAGGACCTGCCCTATCTGGTGGCCGTGAATGACGATGCGATCGCCGGTTACGCTTACGCCGGTACCTACCGTCCGCGTGCGGCCTATCGCGACACGGTTGAGAATTCCGTGTATCTACACCGCGATCTGGCCGGCCGTGGCATCGGTACACGCCTGTTGAACGCCCTGATCGATGACTGTGAAGCCCGTGACCTGCGTCAGATGATCGCGGTGATCGGCGACAGCGCCAACGTTGCGTCGATACGCCTGCACCTGCGCTGTGGCTTTCGCGATGTCGGCACACTGACCAGCGTGGGCCATAAGCACGGGCGCTGGTTGGATTCCGTGCTGATGCAGCGCATGCTGCGGCACGGCGACACAACGCCACCCATGGTCCGCGGCCGTTGACGGTATCGCGACGCCGCCTGGCTGTGGTGCTCGGGCTGAACCAGACGATGACCTGGGGCATGACATTCTATTTGCCGGCGGTCATCGCGGGCCCGGCCGGGCGCAGCATCGAGGCGTCCTCGTTTGCCATCCTCGGTGCGTTTACCTGGGCGCTGCTGGTCACTGGCGTATTGGCGCCACGGGTGGGCCGCTGGATCGACAGAAGCGGCGGCCGTGCGCCGCTGGCTGTCAGCATCGCCGTGACTGCGATCGGCCAGATATTGCTGGCAGTGGCCCCGAATATCGCGGTCTGGTACGTTGCCTGGACGGTGATTGGCGCCGGCATGGCGTGCGGGCTTTATGACGCGGCGTTCGCCACAGCGGGCATATTGCTCGGCAAGGACGCAGGACCGGCGATCACCGGAATCACTCTGTTCGCCGGCTTCGCCAGCACGGTGTTCTGGACGCTCGGCGCGGCGCTGATTGGAACGCTGGGCTGGCGGGGCTTGCTGCTGCTTTATGCGGCGCTGCAAGTGGGATTGAACCTGCCGATGGTCCTGCTCGCATTGCCGCGCAAGACACCCACACCCATCACAGTGGATTACGCCGAGGCTGGTTCCGGTCCAGCTCAGTCTCGGCGGCTCGTTGCCATGTGTCTCTCAGGTTTTTTCACCGTCCGCTGGTTCATCACCTCGGCGATTGCGGTGAATGTGCTGCACCTCCTGCAAGGCGTCGGGCTGACATTGAGCCAAGCAGTATTCGTCGCGGCGCTGATCGGACCGGGACAAGTCTTCGGGCGCATTCTGGAGTGGTCGATCGGCCCGCGGCTTGGCCTGCTGCTGCGCGCACGATTGGGAGCGATGCTGTTCCCCCTCGGTGCG
>DATJJM010000014.1:0-35510 GCA_035492535.1 Acetobacteraceae bacterium
CGGCGTCTGGCACACGGCCGCGGCGCCCGACATCAGGGCGACGGCAAGGCCTACCTCGGCGAAGGTCACATGGAACGCCGACTGCCATGCCAGGAACAGCGGCGGCATGCACAACGAGTAGAAATGCGAAAGAAAATGGCCATTGCCAATCAGCAGATTGACACGGGTTGATCGGCTCAGCGCCATCGTGCGGCATCTCCGGGAGGCTCGAGCAGGATGCGGACGTGAGGGGACGGCGTCAACCTGCGGACCAATGGTCTGACCAAAGGTGTGGCGGGTGGTCTGGTATCCGGCACTCAGGCGCCGTACCGTCGGGCGGCTTGGGTTGGGAGGCGCAGAGTGGAAACCGTCCGGCTGGTGTGTGGTCACGATTGTCCCGACATGTGCTCGCTGCTGGCGCATGTGGACGATGGCCGTGTGGTGCGGATCGAGGGCGATCCGAACCAGTCTTTCACGGCCGGATTTGCCTGCGCCAAGGTGAATCGCGACACGGAACTGGTGCATTCACCCGAGCGGCTGGCCACGCCGCTGCGCCGCTTCGGCGGGAAGGGTGAAGGCAGGTTCGAGCCGATCACCTGGGATGCGGCTCTGGATGAGATCACGTCGCGCTGGAAGGCGATCATCGCGCAGGACGGGCCGCTCGCGCTGCTGGGCTACTGCTACAGCTCGCACCAGGGGCTGATGAACCGCGGGCTGCCGAACGGGCTGTTCCACGCGATGGGCACCAGCAGGCTGTGGGCCGGCACGGTGTGCGACAGTTGCATGGAGGCGGCGTGGGACGCCACCGTCGGTCCTATTGGCGGCGCCGATCCGGAATCGGTGAGCGAGTCGGATCTGGTGATCTGCTGGGGCGCAGACCTGTTCGCGACCAACGTGCATTTCTGGGCGAAGCTGGAAGAGGAACGCAAGCGCCGCGATGTGACGTTCATCGTGATCGATCCACGCCGGACGCGCTCGGCGGCCAATGCCGACTGGCACATTCCGATCCGTATCGGCACCGATGCGGCATTGGCGCTCGGCATCATGCATGTGCTGGTGCGCGACGGTCTCTGCGACCGCGACTATATCGCTGCCCATACGCTCGGCTTTGATCGCGTCGAGCGGGACATCCTTCCACGCTTCACGCCGGAGCGCGTCGCCGAGATCACCGGCCTTGGCGCGGCCGACGTGGAACGGCTGGCGACGATGTATGGTGGGGCGAAGAAGTCGCTGATCCGCCTTGGCTGGGGCATGACGCGCCTGACTTACGGCGGCCAGGCGCTGCGAACCGTGGCACTGCTGCCTGGTGTCACCGGCGCCTATGGACGCTATGGCGGCGGTGCAGTGAACGGCACCAATGCCTCTTTCGAGCTGAACTACAATGCGGTGCGCAAACCGTCCGGTCCGGCGGAAACTCGCACCATCAATCACAACAAGCTGGGCGAGGCGTTGCTGGAGCTTGGTGATCCGCCGATCCGGGCCTTGTTCATCGCGGCCAACAATCCGGCGGTGACGTGTCCAGACAGCGCCAAGACCCGGCGTGGACTTGCGCGCGACGATCTGTTCACCGTGGTGCATGATCCGTTCCTGACGATGACGGCGCGCTATGCCGATATCGTGCTGCCGGCCACCACCTACCTCGAGACGGAAGATTTCTTCCGCGCCTATGGCACCTACTACATGCAGTACAGCCATCGTGCCGTGCCGCCGCAGGGCGAGGCTTGGTCCAACCTGAAGCTCGCCCAGGAACTGGCGCAGCGTATGGGCGTCACCGACCCTGTGTTCCGCATGTCGCAGCCGGACATCCTGCGCGAGCTGTTCCGTGGCGCGAAAGGTCCGATGGCGTCGGTTGATCCCGACACGCTGCGCGACGCGGGACCGATCTCGATTGCTACGCGGAACGGCCAGGAATTCCGAACGCCATCCGGCAAGCTGGAGTTCTACTCGGAGACGCTGAAGCAACAGGGCCTGCCGCCGATGCCCGACTGGCAGCCCGACCCGGCCGAGGCGCTGCAATCGCGCTGGCCGCTGCGACTGCTGACCGGTCCCGGATATTTCCAGAGCCACACGGCGTTTTCCGGCGTCGCCTTCCTGCGCCAGCGTGAGGGCAAGCCGTATTGCGTGTTGCACCCGGTGGATGCGGCTGCGCGCAATCTGCGCGAGGGCGAGCGTGTGCGGCTGGTGAACGACCGTGCCACTGTCGGGCTGACGCTGCATATACGCGATGAGGTGCAGCCGGGCGTGGTGCTGGTGCCGGGCCAGCGGCCTGACGATGAAGCCGAGACCGGCACGGTAAATATGCTGTGTTCCGATGCGCTCACCGACATGGGCGAGGGCGCCACGTACCAGAGCACGTGGCTGGACGTGCGTCCCTGGTAGTGCACAATCGGCCGCACCGGGAAGGAGCGGCCTATGTCGGAGCAGCTGGTCGAATACGAGTGCCGTGACACCATCGCGACGATAACGCTGAACCGTCCGGACAAGCTGAACGCTGTCAACGACGACATGGTGCGCGAGATGGCGGCCGCATTGGCGCGCTTCGATACGGACAACGATGCCCATGTCGCCATCCTGTGCGGCCGCGGCCGTGCGTTCTCCAGTGGCGCCGACGTGCGGCAGCGGCAGTTGCGCTCGCGCGAGGAATTCGAGCGTCACGGTGGTGCGCAGGCCCAGGATGCATCCAGCCACGATCTGTTGCTGCGCTCGGTGAACTGGAAGCCGGTGATCGCCGCCGTGCACGGCTACGTGCTCGGGCTGGCGCTTGGCCTGGTCCTGGACTGCGATCTGATCGTCGCGGAAGCCGCCACGAAGTTCCAGGTGACAGAGACGCCGCGCGGCCTGTCGGGCGCGAAATATTGGGCCATGCTGAACTTCCGCGGCGGCGGCGCGTTCGCTACCGATGTCAGTCTGACCGGCCGCTTCTTCACCGCCGAGGAAGCGAAGGCGGCCGGCATCATCGAACGCGTCGCACCCTCGGGCGAGCTGATGGAAACGGCGCGCGCGCTGGCGGGCGAGGTGGCGAAGAACCCGCCGCTGGGCGTGCGTTCAACCATCCGGGCGCGGCGTTGGTACATGGGGCAGTTGTCGCGCGAGGTGCTGATGCAGGTGAACCTCGCCAAGCTGCATCTCACCGAGGACTTCCGCGAGTCCGCGCGCGCCTTCGTGGAGAAGCGTCCCGCCGGCCCATACAAGGCACGCTGAATGCTCGATCCAGATCGGCCCGGCAGTGTGCGCGTCAGCGTTGCGGAGGTGCGTGCGCTGGGGGAGGCTGCGTTGCAGCGCATTGGTTATCCTGCCGACGAAGCGACGATCATAACCGACCAACTGATCGACAACGCGCTGTGCGGCTATCGCTTCGCCAGCCTGCCGCGCATCCTGGCGATCGCCGAGGACGAAAAGACCAGCCGTGCGCGCACGCCGATACGCATCGTGCGGGAAACGCCGGTGTCCGCGATGGTCGATGGCGGCAACAAGGTTGGCTATGTCGCGGCATTTCGCGGCGCGGAGATCGCGGTGGCGAAGGCAAAGGCCAGCGGTATCGCTATCGTCGGCGTGAACAACAGCTACTACAGCGGACGCAACGCCTATTACGTGGAGCACATCGTGCGTGCGGGTCTGGTGGCGATCCACACTGCCAGCGCGAAGCCGCATGTCGTGCCGCCTGGCGGGCGTCGTCCGGCGCTTGGGACGAACCCATTCAGCGTTGGCTTCCCATCGGCCAATGGTCCGGTCGTGTACGACATTGGCACCGCGGCGCTGATGTGGGGCGAGGTGCTGCTGATGGCGCGCCTCGGCGAACCGATCCCGGAAGGCATCGGCTTCGACCGTGACGGCAACCCGACGCGCGACGCCCGCGCTGTTGCGGATGATGGCAGCGTTGCCGCGTTCGGCGGCCACAAGGGATACGGTCTGTCCTTCGTCATCCAGGCGCTTGGCCTGCTGGCAGGGAGCGGCGTGCAGGGCTATGGGTTTCTGTTCATCGCGATCGATCCGGCGATCATGCTGTCGGATTTCGAGGCGCAGATGGCCGAACTGGTTGCTCGGATCAAGGCAACGCCGCGTCAGCCGGGGGTGGACGAAATCCGCATCCCGTCGGAACGTGCCTTCCGGGAGCGCGAGATCCGGCGGCTCGAGGGCATCGTGCTGGACCGCAAGGTGGTGGACGCGTTGAATGCGCTGTAAATGACGAAGGAGCCCGGTATGACCTCGCCGCTCGAACATGTACGTCGCTACCACGCCGACCTGACGGAAATCCGCCACGACATCCACGCGCACCCCGAGCTGGGCCTGGAAGAACATCGCACCGCCGATCTTGTGGCCCGCAAGCTGGAAGAATGGGGCATCGAGGTGCATCGCAACGTCGGTACCACCGGCGTGGTCGGCGTGCTGCGCTCCGGCAACGGCGAGGCCACGATCGGCCTGCGCGCCGACATGGACGCGCTGCCGATCGTCGAGGATAACGACCTGCCGTACGCGAGCCGTAACCACGGCAAGATGCACGCCTGCGGGCATGACGGGCACACCACGATGCTGCTCGGCGCCGCGCGCTACCTGGCGGAAACGCGCAATTTCAACGGCACGGTCAATTTCATCTTCCAGCCAGGTGAGGAAGGTGTTGGCGGGGCGCTCGCCATGCTGAACGACGACTTGTTCGCGCGGTTCCCGTGCAACGCGGTGTACGGCATGCACAATCGTCCTGGCATGCCGGTCGGGAAATTCGGCATCGCACCCGGCACGGCGATGGCTGGCGGCGGTTTCTTCGACATCAACATCACCGGCAAGGGCGCACATGGTGCCCGGCCCGAGGAATCGATCGATCCGGTGCTGGTTGCCTGCCATATCGGGGCAGCGCTGCAATCGATTGTTTCTCGCAACATCGCCCCGCGTGAGATGGCGATTGTCAGCGTCACGCGCATCCTGTCGGGCGATGCCTATAACGTGATCCCGCAGACCGCGACGCTCGGCGGTACTGTTCGCACGTTCAAGCGCGAGACGATGACCGTCGTGGAAAACAGCATGCGCCGTATCGCCAAAGGTCTGGCGGAAGGTTTCGGCGCGACAGCCGAAGTCGATTTCCGCCTGATCTTCGCACCGCTGGTCAACCATGAAACAGAATTCGATGCCATTGCCGATGCCGCCGCGGAACTCGTCGGCGATCCCAACGTGAACCGCGCGCAATCTCCGGCGCAGGCGTCGGAAGACTTCTCGTTCATGCTGGAGAAAGTGCCAGGCGCCTACATCAATCTCGGCAATGGCGACTGCGCTCCGGTGCATAATCACCACTACGACTTCAACGACGATGCAATCCCGTTCGGTTCTGCGCTGTTCGCCCGTTTGGTCGAACGGCAATTGCAACGCGGCACTGAGTGACAGGAGCAGGTCATGCTGAACTTTGGCGCGTCGATGTTCTTCACCGACTACTCAATGGCGCCGGGCGAGCTCGGCAAGGCGTTGGAGGAGCGCGGCTTCGAGTCTGTCTGGGCACCCGAGCACTCGCATATCCCCATGACGCGCAAGACGCCGTTTCCGGCGGGCGGCGACCTGCCGAAGAAATACTACGACGCGATGGATCCGTTTGTGACGCTGACGATGGCAGCCGCGGCGACCAAGACGCTTAAGGTCGGCACCGGCGTCTGCCTGGTGGCACAGCGCGATCCGATCCAGACCGCCAAGCTGGTTGCTTCCATCGATCAGGTTTCCGGCGGCCGTTTCCTGTTCGGCATCGGCAATGGCTGGAACCGTGACGAGATGGAGAACCACGGCACGGTGTTCGAATCCCGCCACAAGCTGGCGCGCGAACGCGTCGAGGCCATGAAGGCGATCTGGACGCAGTCGAAGGCCGAATATCACGGCGAGTTCGTCAACTTCGATCCGATGATGACCTGGCCGAAGCCGGTGCAGAAGCCGCATCCTCCGGTGATCGTCGGCGGTGCGTTCCCGTACTCCGCGAGACGGGCGATCCGCTATGGCGATGGCTGGATTCCGCAGGCATCACGCGGTGCGTATGCCGAGATCGCCGACATGATCCCGGAGTTCCGCAAGATGGCGACAGAGGCCGGCCGCGATGCGTCGAAAATCGAGATCACCGTGTGGTTCCCGAAGAAGGACGCCGACCTGATGAAGCGCTACCAGGATCTCGGCGTGTCACGCGTGGTGTTCAATGCGGAGTCGGAGAAGGCAGATGCGGTCCTGCCGGTGATCGACAGTTGGGCTGCGCTGATGCGGCAGGTGAATGGCTGAATTGTGACAGGTGTCGCTGATCCCTTACGCGATCGATCGGCTGCCGCGTGATCCATCGCTGCGCTGCGTCGCTGTTGGCGCCGAGCCGTTGCGTCTGAACAGTGAACCGGTTCCACCCGATGCGATGCCACTGGTCGCCGCCGATCATGCGGCCCGCGTGACGGCAGCGATGGATTGGTTGAACAGTCAGTGCGGCGACTACGCACCTCTGCGCCGGCGGTTCATCGCGAGCTATTTCGCCTGCATCGCGGAAGAGATCACGACTCATCGGCATGAGATCGCGGAACGCCTGGCGCCGTACGACGGACTTTATCAGCCGGATGACATGATATGGTCCGCGCTGAGGCCCCTGCCGCGAGGTTGGATTCCGGTGGGCGATCGCTGGCTGCCGGCAGACATCGTCTTCTGGGACGGCGTCCAGCCAATCGTCATGGAACTCGGCACGCGCGAGACGGAGCGTGAAAAAGCGCTGGCCGCTGCCGGCGCGCACGTGCTTCGCATCGATCCCGATGCGGTGGATCTGCCGGACAGTTTCAAGGGCTTCTGGCAGCACACCGAGCTTCCGTCGAGCCCATTCCGCCGCCTGATTCCAAGCCACCAGGGGAGTAAAGCCAGTTGACGACACGTGGGCTGCGGTGGCGGTTGATGTTCTTCCTGATAGCGCCGCTCACCTTCGTGATGTCGCTGGACCGCACCGCGATGGTGGTTGCGGCACCGACGATCCAGAAGGAGTTCGGCTTCACGCTGGTGCAGATGTCCTGGATTCTGACCAGCTTCTCCTGGACCTATGCGCTGTTGCAGGTCCCGTCTGGCTGGCTTGCCGAACGCTTCGGCCCTCGCCGCATGCTGTATTGGGCAAACTTCCTGTGGTCCGTGCTGACCGCCGCGACGCCGCTTGGCGGCTCGTTTGCCGGCTTCGTGACGATTCGCGCGTTGCTTGGCGCGGGGCAGTCGGCGGACTGGCCCAGTTCCATCGTCGCCATTCGACACTGGTTCCCGCATGGCGAGCGCGCCAAGGGCAACTCCATCCTGCTCGGTGGTCTCTATCTGGGGCCGATTGCCGCCGCGCCACTGACCACCTGGGTGATCCTGCGTTTTGGTTGGCAGTGGGCGTTCTATGGGTTTGGCGCCGTCGGCCTGTTGATCGGCGCCGCCTGGTGGATCTGGTTCCGCGACAACCCTGCCGAGCATCCTGCCATCACGCCGGAAGAAGCCGCGCATATCGCGGCCGGGCAGCACGATGCGGAAGACTCGGTCCGGCGCGGCGCGTTCATGCGCTGCCTGCCCGATCCACGCTTCTGGGCGATTGGCGTGCAGTACTTCTTCCTGGTGCTCATCCAGAGTTTCTATGCGACGTGGCTGCCGACCTATCTGGTGAACGAGCGGAAGGTCTCGCTCGCCGCCATGGGTATCTACGCGTCGCTGCCCTGGGTGGCGATGTTCGCCTCGGTGTTCCTGACAGGTGCGCTGGGTGATGCGATCCTGCGACGAAGCGGCTCGATCTGGGTCGCGCGCGTGCCGTTGGCGATGGCTGGATTCGTGATCGGGGCGCTGGCCTTGATCCTGGCGGCAGTCACGCCGAATGTCGTGCCCATGATGGCGCTGCTGTGCGTCTCGCTTGGCGCCATCGGTGTGACGCAGGTGTCGATCTGGCCGTCCACGCAGGATCTCGGCGGCAATGCGACAGGCATCGTATCGGGCTGGACGAATTTCTGGGGCAACGCCGCAGGTGTTGCCGGTCCGGTTCTGACCGCCTATCTCGTGCGTTGGACCGGATCATGGTCAGGCGCGTTGATCGGCATTGCACTGGCCGGCATTGCCGGCGCCGTGCTGTGGGTGTTCGTGCATCCGCAGCGCCGGCTTGTGGCGCTGGCGCAGTAAAGGATTCCCGACATGCCCAAATACGACATCGGCTCCATGCCGCCGCAGCTCAGCGGAGAGGTTGTCGCACTGCTCGAACAGACCGAGACGGCCACCGTTGGCCATTGGCGGCACTGGGGTTTCTGCGACCGCCGCATCCAGCCGCTGCTCCGCCGCAAGCGCGTTGCCGGCACCGCGGTCACCCTCGCCATTCCTGGTCCCGATTCAACATTGCTGCACCATGCGCTCGGCCTGCTGCGTCCCGGTGACATTTTGCTGGTGGACAGGCTTGGGGATGACCGGCATGCGTGTTGGGGAGGCGGTGTCACCGTGGCCGCCAAGGCAGCCGGTGCAAAGGCGGGCGTTGTCGATGGACCATGCACGGACCTCGAGGAAGTAGAGGCGTCGGACTTTCCCCTCTGGTGCCGCGGCATCGCGCCGATCACCACGCGTATCTACGACCTCGGCGGCCGTCTGAACGTGCCGATCAGCGTCGGAGGTGTTGTCGTGATGCCGGGTGACGCCGTGCTGTGCGATGAGAGCGGCGTGCTCGTGCTGCCGCCGGGTGAGGCGGAAGCCGAAGCGCGGGCCGCGATCGAGCGCCAGGCGCGCGGGCTGGCGACCCAGGATCGCGTTGCCAAAGGCGAGAAGCTTGGCGTGATCAGTGGGGCGACGGCGAAGGTGCTCGGCTCGTGAATGTCAGTTCGAACCGCTGGACCAGTTCGCGCGCGGCGGCGTCCTGGCCAGCGGATAGCGGCAGCCGTGGCGGACGCGGCATCCCGGCCGCAAAGCCCATATGCGCCAGCAGCGCCTTGGTGCCGGCGACGTAGGCCTGTCCGCCGACGAACTCCACCAGCGGCAGATAGCGCAGCGACAGCGCGCGGCCTTCGTCGATGTTCTTTTGGGTCACGACCAGGTCGTACAGCCGCGCCAGCGGCCCGGGAACCACATTCGCTGCGACCGCTGTCCAGCCAGCTGCGCCTTCGACGAAGGATTCGAACCCGAGGATGCCACCGAACACGCGCATCCGGTCGCCACACAGGCGGATGATGTCGCGCACGCGGGTCACTTCCAGAGTGGATTCCTTGATGTATCGGCAGTTGTCTATCTCGGCCAGGCGCGCGATCAGTCCGGGGCGGAGATCGACATTGGCCACGGCGGGATTGTTGTAGACCATGATCGGGATGCCGATCGCATCGGAGATGGTGCTATAGTGATGCACGATCTCGTCGTCGGTCGGCGTCGAGTAGAAGGGCGGGATGATCATCACGCCGTCGGCTCCCATTGATTCCGCGCGGCGACTCAGGCGCACCACTTCCCGCGTGTCCTCGGCGCCAGTCCCGATCAGCACCGGCACGCGCCGCGCCGCCTGTTCGATCACTGTCGCTGTCACGAGTTCCTTCTCGGCATCGGACAGCGACAGGAACTCGCCGGTCGATCCGAGCGGGATCAGGCCGTGGATGCCTTCAGCGATCTGCCAGTCGACGAAAGCGCGGAGGGCGGCAACGTTGACGCTGCCGTCGTCGCTGAACGGCGTCACCATCACGGTGTAGGTGCCATGGAACCGGGTCATCGTGCCCTCGTGGTCTGCGCAGCCATCGAGGCGGAGTTCACCAGATCGACGCCGGCGTCGCCAGGGTGACTACGCGGCGAGGGTTGCTTCCCGGTTCGCGTCCGCGGCTTTGGCGCAGACATAGACGCGCGTTGTCTCAGGCAGCCGGTAGCGCGGCACTGCGCCGCTGACGTCCAGCAGTGCCAGGGACTTCGAGACCAACCCTCCCAGCGCAGCCACCGCCTGCATATCGCCGACGCCGCTGTCTGCCGCCATTGCCACGGCCTCATCCAGGGTGAAGTCGCCTGGCAGCTTCGCCACGCTGCGCAGAGTGGTGCGCTCGTTCTCGGACAGCAGCGTATAGCTCCAGTCCAGCAACGAACCGAGCGTCTGGTGGCGCGCCACGGCGGTCCGCGGACCGCGATTGAGAATCCACAGGCGATCATCCAGATGTGCGGCCAGCCAGGCTATGCCGAACACGTCGACCTGCGCGGCCGCAAGCTCGATCGCCAGTGCAACGCCATCCAGGCGCCGGCATATTTCAGCGACCATTGGCGCGTCGCAATCGCTCAGTTCAAAGCTTTCATGCGCCGCTGTCGCGCGTTCCACGAACAGCTCCACCGCGGGATAGGTCAAGGCCTCGGCGGCGGTGACGGGCATGCCTGCCGGAGGGCTCGTCAGCGGCGGCAGGACACGAACAAGCTCGCCGAACACTCGCAGAGACTCGCGGCTGGTGGCCAGGATCTGCATGCCCGGCGAATGTGCGATGATCATCTCTGCCAACTCGGCAATCGCCTGAATGACGTGTTCGCAGTTATCGAGCACCAGCAGCATCTCCCGACCACGGAGTTGCTGCACCACCGACCGGATGTCGGAGCCGCCGTCGGATATCTCCAGCGCATCGGCGAGTGCTGCAGTCACCGACTGTGGATCCGTCGCTGCGGTCAGGTCCACGAACGCAATGCCATCGCGATACGATCCGGCCACCGCCTCGGCGCAGGCGACGGCAACCCTGGTCTTGCCGATCCCGCCGGGACCCGCGAGCGTGATCAGGCGACGGTTGGGCAACTGGCTCAGGATCAGGTCAATGAAGGCGTCGCGGCCGATGAGCCTCGTCGAGGGGATGGGCAATTGGCGCGGAAGCGTGAGGAAGGACGCCGGCACCGGCTGTGGTTTCTCTGCTTTCGCAACGTCGCAGGTCAAACGGTAGCCGCGTCCGGAATCGGTGCGGATGAGTTGTGCATCGCTGTCGCCCAAGGCCTTCCGCAAGGCGGCGATGTGGATACGCAGATTGGCACCTTCGACGAACGTGTCGGGCCATGCCTCGGCCATCAGCGCTTCCTTGGACACCAACTCGCCGGGGCGCCGGGCGAGTGCCAGCAGGATGTCGAATGCGCGCGCGCCGAGCCGAACGGGGCGGTCATCCTCCAGCAGGACGCGTTGCACAGGCAGCAGTCGAAACCGTCCGAACGTCAGCGCAGCGGAGGCGCTGTCTGATCGACTGCCGTCGGCCACTCCCGGACTGACCCCTTCCGGTCTTCGGAGGGGGATCGTGAAACTTGAGCTCCTCATTGGTCACCGCCGCATTCAGTCGCTGTGGTTGACCCAGGAACACTGAGATTTTCCCGGTGAGTGGCCTATCGCACTTGAGTTGGCGGCGCCCTCTACGATCGTTGTGACCGGCTATACCAAGGTTTATCTCGTCGCCTGGCGACGGACGCTGTCACGGCGTGCTCACCTGACCAATGCGAGGCGCTCCGCAACGCATCGTGGCATTAAAATGGCGCGGTTCTCTGCCGCTATTTCATACCAGCCCCAAATTATTCGCAGCCCTTCCGGGGCGCGCGCGCGTCGCAACGCCGTCGTTGAGCCGAGGCCCAAAGGCTAAGGCAAACTGGCTACTGTGACGAAAACGTGATGGCCCCGGATGCGCCGAGACTACGCGGACTCACGACCCAGGGCGTTCTCGAGGCACTGAATCAAGTCGGCGCCATCGAATGGCTTGCTCAGAAAGCACAGCGCGCCGCCTTGAATGGCTAGCTGTTTGATGTCCGCGTCCGGATAGGCCGTCATGAAGATGATGGGGAGACGGCTGCCTTCCGCCGCCAGGATCCGCTGCAACTCCAGTCCCCCCAGTCCAGGCATCTGCACGTCGGAAATCAGACAGGCGGTACCGGAACGTTCGCGAGATTGCAGGAAATCCTCGGCGGAGCCGAAGGTCTGCACCTCGTAGCCAAGTGACCGCACGAGGCTGGTCATGCCGATGCAGACCGACTCGTCGTCATCGACAATCGCGATAAGGGGAGCGTCCACGCCAGGTCCGATCACATGCTGTGCCGCGCAGCCGGACGCCATTCGCTTCCAGCCGCCGCACCGTTACAGTGCCGCGTCAGGAAATAACGTGGAAGCTATACGAGGGTTTATCCGTATCACCGTTTTGCTGACCCCGCCCCCCGGTCAGCGAGACGGTCTCGCAGGCCTGGCAACCAGCACTTCCGCCATTCTGACCAGCTCGGGCAGCGACTTTGCGTCCATCTTCCGCATGACATTGCCGCGGTGGATCTTCACGGTGATCTCCGACACGCCAATGGCATGCGCCACCTGTTTGTTCAGCATTCCGTCGGTCACCAGTTTCATGATCTCGCGTTCGCGTCCGGTCAGCGCCTCGTAGCGCGCGCGCAGGTCGGAACGACGCGCCTCTTCACCGCGTCGCCTGCGATCCACCTCGATGGCTGCGCTGATCGCATCCAGCAGGTCCTGATCACGGAACGGCTTGATGAGGAAATCGATTGCACCTGCCTTCAGCGCCTTCACCGACATCGGCACATCGCCGTGGCCGGTCATGAAGATGATCGGGATGCGCACGTCTTCGCGGATCAGCTCGGCCTGAAGCTCCAGCCCGCTCTGCCCCGGCAACCGCACATCCAGCACGATGCAGCTTGGGTCGGCGGGCATGTCGGCGTCGAGGAATGCCGCCGCGGATCGGAACAATTGGACTCTCAGGTTGACGGATTCCAGCAGGCTGCGCAGTGCTTCCAGCATCCCCGCATCGTCATCAACCACGACGACGAGCGGTTGCTCACTGCCAGATTCCGTCGCTGCCGAACGCTCCGCCACGAATCGCTTCCCGGGGTGAACTGCTGCGCCGCTTCGCTACGCGGCCGCACGAACGAAGATGCTGCGTCCTGGCAAATTCCGTCAAGCGTGACGTACCGCAATTCCTATGTGGCCGCGCTCCTCGGCAGGCGGCAGCGGAAGACCGCCCCAGGTTCGGGCGTCCGTGGCAACGCGACGATGTGGCCGCCGTGGGCCTGGACGATCTGGCGGCAGATCGAAAGGCCCATGCCCATGCCGTTGGGCTTGGTCGTGAAGAACGCATCGAACAACTGAGCGGCGTGCTCGGGGGCGATGCCAGGGCCGGAATCCGTCACGTCGAGCGTCACGTGGTCCGCGTCGTCCATCCGGGTGTTGACGATGACGGTTCGTGACCGTCCGTCGATCGAGACCATCGCCTGAGCAGCATTCAGGATCAGGTTGATGATGACCTGCTGAAGCTGAATTTCGTCGCCGACGATCTCCGGCAGGGCGGGCGCAAGGTCGAGCTGCAACATGGCCCGATGGCTCGCCACTTCCCGGCGTACCAGCGGCACCACCTCCTCGACCACGGTGTTCAGGTTCAACGGGCTCTTCTGCCGGATCGCCTTGCTGGTCAGCCCACGGATTCGCTGGATGACCTCGCTGGCACGTTTGCCATTGGCGACGATATGGCGGATCGACGATTCAACTTCGTCCAGCCGTGGCGGATCGCGGTTGAGCCAGCGCAGGCTCGCCTCGCCATGCGATACGATTGCGGCGAGCGGCTGGTTCACTTCATGAGCGATCGACGCGGACAGCGCGCCCAGGCTGGTGACGCGCGCCACGTGCGCGACCTGCGCCTCGGCCTGATGCAGGTGAGTCTCTGCCTGCCTGATCGCCGTCACGTCCATCAACGCGCCGACGAACTGCGTCGGCTCGGGTGCGTCCTCGAGGACATGCGCCACAGCATGGATATGCTTCGTCTGGCCCCCAGGCATGGCGAGGCGAAACTCGACATCGAACGGGCTGCGGTCACGAGCTGATTTCGCGAACGTCTCGCGTACCGAAGCCGCATCGTCAGGATGTACGCGACCCAGCAGCAGATCGATGGTTGGCGTCACGCTGGGCTCGTAGCCGAGGATGTCGAAGCTCTGGTCGGACCAGAAGACTGCGCCGTCCGGCGCAGCCCAGCCGAAGCTGCCGGTCAGGCTGAGTTTCTGCGCTTCGGCGAGATAGGCCGCCTGGCTGCGGCGCAGTGCGTCCTCGGCTCGCTTGCGTTCGGTGATGTCGTTGTTGGTCTCCAGTGTGCCGATGGGTTGTCCCTCATCATCGCGTTGCAGCGACCATCGGCTTGCGACCGCGACCTGGGTGCCGTCCTTGCGTGTATGGACAAGTTCACCCTCCCAATGCCCGGTCTGCCGCAGCTCTTCCTTGATCGCCTCCAAGGGCACCGGGAACACCGTGTGCAGCAGATTATGGGTGATCGTTCCGATCGCCTCGTCGCGCTTCCAGCCGTAGAGTTCCTCTGCACCACGGTTCCAGAAGATGATGGCGTCGTTCGGGTCGCGCACGAAGACCGAATCGTGGGTCAGGTCGAGCAGTTGCGCCTGTCTTGTCTGCATCAGCGCAGACGACTGCAGCCTGCGGACCAGGCTGGTGATCACGAAGGAGGTCAGGAGGAACGCAGCCAACAGCGCGAGATCGCTCTGGGCCTGGATCTGGAAGCTGAAGAGCGGTTCGACAAAGAAGTAATTCAGCGCGGCAAGTGCGACGACGGAGAATATTGCTGACGACAGGAAGCTGTCCCACAGCGACAGCAGAACGATGATGGTCAGGTAGATGAAGCCAGTCGTGGCGGCGGGGATCTTCAGGACGAAGCAAACGCCGGTTGCCAGCCCGATGGCCACGATGCCAACCAGCCACAGAAGGGCAAGGTGGCGCTTTGTCGAGACGCGGAAGAAGAGCATTACTGGGCCGGCCGTGCGTCCAGATCAGGGAACTCGGCGCGCTCCCCGCACGACGGGTGGGACGATTCCATGCTGGCTTTATGCAGTCTGCCGGTCCGTGAAGCAACGGCATGCGGACGGTGGCGGCAGAGGACACGGGGATCGCGGGGAAGCATTTTTCTCCCCCCGGGCAGCGTGGCCGCATTAGACTGTGCGGATTGCAAACGAGGGGGGCGTCATGCGCCGTTTCGGATGGCTGTTCGCGGCGATGCTGTTGCTTGCCTGTGGTACCGCGCTGGCCGACACGTTCAGCCTCCCTGGCCTCGAGTCCGACGCCGACGCTTATGAAAGCACATTGACGTCACACTTCCCGGCAGGCGGCACGCCCGCGGCGCGCAAGCAGGCTGAGGCACAAGCGGCGGCAGCCGTGAAGAAGCAGGACTGGGCCGCTGCCGCAGCGGCGTGGGAAAAGCGTGTCGGCATGGGTGACGCGTCAGCCGAGCAATGGCTGGCGCTGGCGGACGCGCAGATGCGTCGCACGCCGCCGGAATCGAAACGCGCGCTTCAGGCGGCCTGGCGGAATTTCTCGGCGCTCGATACCGGCGAGAAGCAGATCCCCGCCCTGATGCTGATGGCGGATGCCCTGAAGGCAATCGATCGGCCGGCGCAGGCGATCCAGGCGCTGGAAGCCGCCGCGGACCGCACCACCGATAACAAGGCCATCGTCGCAAAGCTGGATGAGATGCGGCGCGCAACCGGCATCCTGGTTCGCCATCTCACGACGGAGGCGGAGGCTGATCCGCCGCGTGCCTGCATCGCCTTCACTGTCGCGCCGGCCCGCCGCGACGACTTCCACGCCGAGGACTGGGTGAAGCTGACCCCACCGGTGCCCGCCGCCGCCGTGACGCGCGAGGGCGACCAGATCTGTGTCTCTGGCCTGCCGTCCGGTGCAACGACCCAGATCACGTTGCGCGCCGGCATGCCGGGCGAGGGCGGCCTCACGATGGTGAAGGACACCAGCCTCAACATCGCGATGGCCAATCGCAACCCACGCATCGACTTCGACACCCGCATGTTCCTGCTGCCACGCGGGCAGGCTCCGGCGATCAGCCTGAGCACGGTGAACCTGTCGAGCGTCAAGCTGACCCTGTCGCGGCTGACCGAGCGCAACATCATCGCCTGGGTCCGCGATCAGAAGCTTGGCCAGCCAGTGGATGCATCCGATGCGGACAACATTGGCGACCAGAGCGGCCGGATCATCTGGCAGGGCAGTGCCGACGTCCCGAACTGGGTTGCCAATCGAACCGCACATACATCGCTGCCGATGCCCGATGCACTCGCCACGGCGGGACCAGGGCTGTACGCCTTGATCGCGCGGCCGGGCGATGGGACTCCGACAGGGGCGTCCGCGGTACAGATGATCCTGCGCACCGACTTTGCCCCCACTGTGTGGCGCGGCACCGATGGGCTGACGGTGCAGGTGCGCGGCTACTCCGACGTATTGCCGCGCCGGGGCGTGACGCTGCGGCTGCTGGCGCAGAACAATGAAATCCTGGGAGATGCCACGACCGATGCCGACGGGGTTGGCCGCTTCGCCGCGCCGCTGCTGCATGGCGAGGGCGCGACCGCTCCTCGTGCGGTCGAAGCCCTGGGAGGTGACGACTACACGATCATCGACCTCAGCAGCGCAGCCTTCGATCTTTCGGATCGCGGAGTCACCGGTCTGCCGCATCCTGGGCCGCTCGATGCCTATGTGTGGCTGGATCGCGGGATCTATCGTCCGGGCGAGACCGTCCATGTGATGACGATCATTCGCGATGATGCTGGCCGGCCGACCGACATCCCGGTCCATGTCATCATCAAGCGGCCAAACGGGCAGGTGTATTTGGACACGACGCCGGCGCGCGCCGCCGAGGCCTCGATCCACTTGCCGGTCGCCTTGTCGTCCGGTGCACCGGCCGGCAACTGGACGATCGAGGTCAAGGCTGATCCGAACCTGCCGCCCATCGGTACGGGAGGCTTCCGCGTCGATGCCTTTGTGCCGGACCGGATGGCGGTCGACCTTGGCCCCTCGGCTGGTCCGATCGTGCCCGGCAAGCCGTATTCGCTGCCGATCACCGCACGCTTCCTGTATGGCGCGCCGGCCGCGGGGCTGACCGGCCAGGGCCAGATGCGGCTGGTCATTGATCCCGCGCCATTCCCTGTGCTGGCCGGTTATCTCATCGGCCTGATCAACGAGACCTATGCACCCGATGCCACTGACCTGACGGTGCCGGACACCGACGAGCAGGGGCACAGTTCCGTCGCGATCGACGTGCCGCGCGCGCCCGACACCACGCATGCATTGAAGGCCTCGATCACCGTCGGGGTGAACGATCCGTCCGGTCATGCCTCGCTTGCCACGACGGAGATACCATTGCGGCCGGCCGGCAATCTGATCGGGATCAAGCCTGCCTTCGCCGGCTACGCGGTGGATGCGGGAACCGAGGCCGGCTTCGACATCGCCGCAGTCAATCCCGGCGGCACGCGCGTCGGCCTGAAGGCCAGACTGCGGCTGGTGCGCGAACGGCCTGACTGGCGCCTTGTCATGCACGGCAGCTTGGCGCGCTATGAGACCGTCTGGCGTGACGAACCGCTGGAGACATCGGCTATCGAGGTCCCGGCCGACAAGCCGTTCCATTTCGCCAAGACACTCGACTTCGGCCGCTATCGCCTGGAGGTGCTGGAGGACAACGGCATGGCCGCGACCTCGGTGCGCTTCCGCTCCGGCTGGGTGTCGACCGACAATCCCGACGTGCCCGACCAGGTGGATGTATCGGCCGACAGGAAGGCCTATGCGCCTGGCGATACCGCGCACATCCATATCGCGCCGCCGTTCGCAGGCCAGGCGACGCTGCTGGTGCTGACCGATCGGGTGCACCTGATCCGCGATCTGCCGGTGCCGGCAGGCGGCACCGACGTCGATGTGCCGGTGTCCGCGGACTGGGGGCCGGGGGCCTATGTCACGGTCCACGTGTTCCGCACCGCGGCCGATGCGAAGTCGCGGCCCAGCCGCGCCATTGGCCTTGCTTGGGTCGGCATCGATCCCGGCGTCCGCAAGATCCCGGTCAGCTTCGAGGTGCCGGAGAAATACCCGCCGCGTGCCCGTGCTGTGATCAAGGTGCATGCGGCGCCCGGCGCCTGGGTCAGTCTTGCCGCGGTCGATGAGGGCATCCTGCGCCTGACGCGCTTCGTCTCGCCCGATCCGACCGACCATTTCCTCGGTCGCCGCAGGCTCGGCCTGGATATACGCGATGACTGGGGCAGGCTGATCGCGCCGCCCGATGGTACCGCGACGGTGCTGCGCCAGGGCGGCGACGAGGGCAGCTTTGTCCTGCCGGAAATCCCGCAGAAGATGGTGACGCTGTTCGATCCGCCGGTGCAGGCAGGCTCGGACGGTGTCGCCGAGCTGCCGCTGGACTTCCCGGACTTCAACGGCCAGGTGCGACTGATGGCGGTTGCCTGGAGCGGCACTCATCTCGGCGCCGCCTCTACAGATGTCTATGTGCGCGATCCGCTGGTCGCCGAACCGCTGCTGCCGCGCTTCCTCGCACCCGGAGATCAGGCACGGCTGACCTTGCTGCTGCAGAACCTGGAGCTGCCGGCCGGCGAGCAGGCGGTCACGTTCTCAGTCGATGGACCGTTACAGATCACCGGTGAGAAGCGGCTCGCCGCAACGCTCGGCCCGAATGCCCAGGCGCTGCCTTTCACCACCCTGACCGCAAACGGGGCAGGGCGGGGCGTAGTGCGTCTGGACGTGCAGGGCACCGGTGGCTTCCACATCCAGCGCGAGGCGGCGATCTGGGTTCGCCCCGCCCGCGGCGCCACCACGGTGGTGACCGCCGGCGATCTGGCACCAGGGGCCGAGATGCAGCTTGCGCCGCAACTCGATCAGTTCGTGTCCGGCACCTGGAAAGCGTCGGCCACGTTCGGCGGCGTGGTGCACTACGACGTGGCTGGACTGGTCCAGGACCTGAACGACTATCCACTCTGGTGCCTGGAACAGGCCACCAGCCGCGGCTTCCCACTCGCCATGCTGCAGGATGGGCCGATTGCCGGACCCGACCGCACTGTCCGGCTGCAACAGGCGGTTGGGTTCGTGCTGGACCGCCAGCGTTTCGACGGCGGCTTTGGTCTGTGGTCGGCGTCGCAGGACGCCGAACCGTGGCTATCGGTGTACGCCACCGAATTCCTGATCCGGGCCCGCGCTGCCGGTACCGCGATCCCGGATCAGGCGCTGATCGACGCGAAGAAATTCATCGCCAGTGCCGCGGATGAGCCAGGGGATAAGCCTGACGACGTGGCTGCCCAGGCCTACCGGCTCTACGTACTGGCGATGGCCGGTCAGGGGCGGCCGGGAGCGGCGCGGGTGATGGCGGAGCGCGTCAACTCATTGCCGACCCCGCTGGCCAAGGCGCAGATCGGTGCCGCGCTTGCCTTGGCTCACGATGAGCCGCGCGCCCGCGCCGCGTTCGCTGCCGCGCTTGCCGCGCCCGCGCGCAAGTGGTGGGCTTTCGATTACGGCACCGCCTTGCGCGACCAGGCGGCGATCGCCGTGCTGTTGAAGGAAAGCGGACTGCCGGGTGACCAACTGAAAAAGCTGATCGATGCCCTGCCGGGCGCCGACCTCTCGCCGGATACACTGTCCACGCAGGAGCAGTCCTGGGCGGCTGTGGCCGGTGCGGTGTTGAGCCGTGGCGCGGCGCCGGCGCGCGTCGCGCTGGATGGCAGGAACCTGGCGGAGGGCCCGGTGGTATCGGTTGCCCTGAGTGGTCCGGCCAGCGCTCGCAACCTGTCCAGCCAGCCGGTTTGGCGGGCCGTTTCGGTGACCGGCGTGCCGGTCTCGCCGTTGCCGGCGGCGCGGTCCGGCATGCGGATTACCCGGCAGTTCAAGACGCTGGATGGGCAGGCGTTGGACCTGGATCACCTGAAGCAGAACCAGGTGTTCGTGATCGTGCTGGACGGCAAGGCCGAGGATGGCCAGCCGCATCGCGCCATGGTGCAGCATGGGCTGCCGGCCGGCTGGGAGGTCGCCGGCAAGCTGGGGAGCGGTGACGCACCGGGGATGTCGTGGCTCGGCAAGCTGTCTGACACCGAGGCGCAGCCCGCCGCGGACGATCGCTATGCGGCCGTCGTGGCGGTGGATCCGGGCCATCCGGAGTTTCACCTGGCCGTCCGGGTGCGGGCGGTGACGCCGGGTACGTTCGAACTGCCGGGCGCAGAGGTGGCCGACATGTACCGCCCGGGCGTGTTCGCGCGTCAGGCGGCCGGGCGGATCACCATCGTGGGCGCCGAGTGAGCAGCGGTGCCGCGGGCATGGAGGGTGCACCTGTATACCGCGGCCCCCTCTCCCCCCGCCCCCCCTCCCGCAAGGGGAGGGGGAGGGGCGCATCCCGGGTTCTGGCCACACTGCCATCGCTGCTGTTCGTCCTGTCGCTCCTGCCGATCGGCCTCGATCGGCTGTTTCCTCCCGACCTTTCGCGCCTCGCGTCCAATGGCACCGAGGTGCTGGACCGCAACGACCGTCCGCTTGCGCTGCTGCCGGCGCAGGGTGGTGTCTGGCGCTTCCGCGCGGACACTGCGCCGCCTCTCGTGACCAACCTGCTGATCGCCGTCGAGGACAGGCGTTTCTGGTACCACCCGGGCGTCGATCCGTTCGCCCTGATCCGCGCCACCGCGCAGCTCATCCGCTCGGGCCGCATCATCTCGGGCGGGTCCACGATCGCCATGCAGGCAGCGCGCCTGCTGCACCCGCGCGCCCGCACCGTCGGCGCCAAATTGATCGAGGCCGCGCGCGCAATGCAGCTTGAGCTGCGCTATGGCCGCCGCGGTGTGCTTGACATCTGGCTGACGTTGGCTCCGTTCGGAGGCAACCTGGAAGGCATCCGCGCCGGCTCGCTGGCCTGGTTTGGCGTGCCGCCCGAGGCGCTCGAACCGGCGCAGGCCGCACTGCTGGTCGCCATTCCGCGGCGTCCGGAACGTCTGCGCCCCGACCGTCACGCCGTTGCTGCCCGTATCGTGCGGGATCGCGTGCTGGCCGTTGGCTATCGCGCCCGCCTGTTCGACGCGTCGGACGATGCCGTGCCCACCGCGCGCGTCCCGCTCCCCCGGCACGCCCCGCAACTGGCCGCCTCGCTGCCGCATGAGCCTGTGGTTCGCACCACGCTCGATCTGCCACTCCAGGCCGCCCTGGAGCGACTTGCGCAGCAACGGCTGGAGATGCTGCCGAAACGCGCCTCGCTGGCCATCCTGATTGCGGATGCCGCCAGCAGGGACATCCTTGCGCTGTACCCCGGAGACTGGCGCAACCAGGACCGTTCGGGTGCCCTCGATCTGACCCAGGCGATCCGCTCTCCCGGTTCAGCCCTGAAGCCTTTCATCTATGCGATGGCCTTTTCCGACGGCATTGCCGCGCCGGATAGCATCCTGCCTGACCTGCCACGCCGCTTCGGCGGCTACGCGCCGGAGAACTTCGACCGTGGTTTCGCCGGCAGCATCACTGCCGGGGAGGCACTGCAACGCTCGCTCAACCTGCCGGCGGTTGCCCTGCTGGACCGTGTCGGCCCGCTGCGATTTGCGGCGACATTGCGGGTTGCCGGCGTCACATTGAAGCTGCCGCGCGGCGCCGATGCGTCGCTGCCGCTCGCCCTGGGCGGCGACGGGGTCACGCTGCGCCAGGCGGCAGCGCTTTATGCCGCCCTGGCAACCGACGGGACCGGCGGTCCGCTTCGCCTGCTGGCCGATGCTCCGCCGCCGCCGCGTCCCGAGTTCCTGGCCGCCGCCGCGGCGCATCAGGTTGCCGACGTGCTGACCCGGCCGTTGCCTGATTTCGGACCGGGCGGCATCGCGTGGAAGACTGGCACAAGCTGGGGTGGCCGCGATGCCTGGGCGTTGGGCTTCGACAGGCAGCACGTTGTCGCGGTGTGGATCGGACGACCGGACGGCACGCCGATACCGGGCGCCACCGGCACATCATTGGCGTTGCCAGAGCTGTCTCGCGTATTCGATCTGCTGCCGAGATCTCCTCGCATCGCGCCGCCTCGCCGTGAACGGCCCGCGCAGAGGCCAGACGTGACTGCCGATGCCCTGCATCTGTTGTTCCCGCCCTCGGGTGCCGTTCTTTCGGCCGATGGACCGGTCACCATCCGCGTGATGGGCGGGCGCAGGCCGTTGACCTTCCTGGTGGACGGCGCGCCTCTGTCGGCCGATCGCATCCGTCGCGATGTTGCCTGGCAGCCGGCCGGGCCGGGCTTTTATCACCTGACGGTGCTTGATGCCGACGGCACGTCGGTGCGCGCCAACGTGCAGGTGCGCGCCATCCCATGATCCGCGCGTTGCTTGCTCTGGCGCTGCTATCCGGCGTCGCAGGCTGTGCCACCGACGATCCCTATCGGCCGAATGCCCAGGGTGTGTGCCCGCTGATTCGCGAAGCAACGACGCCGATCGAGACGCATCGGAACATGCTGTTCGTCCTCGTGACGATTGACGGTCAGAAGGTGAAGCTGCTGGTCGATACCGGCGCCGAAAAAACCCTGCTGACCGAGGATGCCGTCGCACGGCTGCGTCTGCCGCGCGACTACACGCATGCAACGCGCACGTACGGCATCGGCGATGCCACGGCGGCGTGGGATGCGCTGCTGCCGCATGGAATGGTGATTGGCGGCGTGGAATTTCCGGTTGATCGAGTGACGGTCGGCCGGTTTGGCATCTCCAACGTTGGTGGCGACGCCGCGGATGGCCTGCTGGGCGCCGACATTCTTCTGGCATTCGATCTCGACCTCGATCTGCCGCAGGGTCAGCTCAGCCTGTATCGCGCGCGCCGCCAGTGCCCGGACGCCGCGCCGCCATGGCCGCAGCCCTATATCGATGTTGCGGGCGTTGCGACGCGGCAAGATCGGCTGATGGTGCCGTTCGAACTGGACGGCGTGTCCGGGCTGGCGGTCATGGACACCGGGGCTCAGCTCAGCTCCATCAGTGAGCACCTGGCGGAACGGATGGGCGTCGCCGCGGATGCCCTGTCGGCTGATCGAACCGTCATGGCGCATGGTGCCGCTCCAAACCAGGTGGCGGTGCGGCTTCATCGCTTTCGGGAACTGCGTATTGGGCCCGCCGTGATGGAGGCGCCTTCTCTGCCAGTTGTGCCGATGACCGGCGGCATGGGCGATGCCTTGGTGGGCGCCGACTTCCTCAAGGGACGGCGTGCGTGGCTGTCGTACTCCACACGCCGCATCTTCGTAACACCACTCGAGCCCGCACCATTGCTTGCGGTTACCGACGCGCCGGAATAGTGCCACGCCATATCGGGGGATCTCCATGAAATTCGGCTTTACCGTCATGGCCGACATCGATGAGGTGGGCTTCTTCAGCCATGCCGAATCGCTCGGTTATGACTCCGTGTGGGTCGCGGACAGCCAGATGCTGTTCTCCGACTGCTACGCAGTCCTGGCGCTGGCAGCGCGGGCAACCCGCACGTTGCGCATCGGTCCCGGCACGGCGATCTGCGGCACGCGGATCCCGCCCGTGCAGGTGGCAGCGATGGCGACGCTCAACCGGCTGGCGCCAGGGCGCGTGTTCCTTGGTATCGGCACTGGCAACACGGCGATGCGCAGCATGGGCCAGCGACCGATGCGGATTGCGGCCTTCGCCGAGTATCTGCGGGTGCTGTCGGCGCTGCTGCGCGGTGAGGTCGTGGACTACGCATTCAATGGCGTCACGAGGCCGATCAGCATGCTGATGCATGGATGGAAGTATATGGACCTGGAGCCGAAGATCCCGCTTTACGTCTCGGGGTTTGGTCCGCGGGCCATGGGGCTGGCTGGCGAACATGGCGACGGCCTGGTGTTCGCCATTCCCCCGCGCGGCGTGCCGGTGGCCGAGGCGTTGGGCCATGTGCGGCAAGGGGCCAGCCGGGGCGGCCGCGACCTGGCCGGCTTCCGCAACGCCGCGCTGACCAATGTCGTGGTGCTGGAGCCCGGTGAGGCGGCGGATTCAGATCGGATCAAGGCGGCGATCGGTCCGAACGTCATGGCAAGTGTATACTACTTCTATGACGAGGTGCACGAACGGAAGATCGATCCGCCGGCGTTCCTGGAGCGTATCTGGCAGCCGTACTGTGCGCTGGTCGAAGCAACCCCGCCGGAACATCGGCACTTCCGCACCCACGAGTTCCACTACACCAGGCTGCACCCCGGCGAAGCGGAGCTGATCGATGCGCAACTCATTCGCGACACCTGCCTGGTGGGCACGCCTGACGAACTGATTGAGCGGATCCGCGAACTTGAACGCGATGGATTGCAGGAACTGACATTCGCCACGGGCAATGCCAGCAAGTGGCGGCTCGCGGAGGATTTTGCACGCCTGGTGATGGCGAAACTGTAGCAGCCGCGACCGATCGGCTATGCGTTGGAGATCGCCTCGAGCGCCAGGCCACGCGTGCGTGGTCCGAAGCCGCCGATGGAAATCACCACCATCAGCATCGCGAAGGCAATGAAGATGAAGACGGCGTTCACACCGCCGAGCCCGAGCAGATACGCCACGATCAGACCTGACAACGCGGCTGACAGCCGGCTCCATGAATACACGAAGCCAACGGCCCTTGCCCGGATGCGCGTGGGGAACAGCTCGGATTGGTAATTGTGGAAGCTGTAGGACATCCAGTTGTTGCCCAGGGTCACCAGCACACCGAAGATGATCAGCAACGTGGTGTCGGCCGCGTTGGCGAACGCCATGCCGAACACGGCAATGGCGATGGCGCCGCAGCAGACCTGCCACTTCCGCTCCATCCTGTCGGCGATGAGCGTGCACAGCAGTGGCCCGACCGGATTGGCAATGGCGATGATGAACGAATAGAGCAGGCTGGTGGTGATCGTGATCCCCTTGTGGATCAGCAATGTCGGCACCCACGAGGCGAAGCCGTAGTAGCCAAAGGTCTGGAAGAAATTGAACACCGACAGAATGATGGCGCGCCGGTCATAGGGCGGCTGCCAGATCTCGGCGAACGTGCCCTCGCCTTCGTCCACCGCCTGGAGCACGCCAACTGGCGGCAATGTCCCACCGATATTGGCCGCCACGCCGGCCTCGATGCTGCTGACCACACGCTCGGCGTCCGCGAGACGTTTGTGACGTGCCAGCCAGCGCGGCGATTCCGGCAGACCCAGCCGGATGAACCAGATCACGATGGCCCCGGCCGAGCCGATCAGCACCACCCAGCGCCAGCCGTCAAAGCCAAACGGCGACTGCGGCACCAGGAGGTAGGCAATAAACGCCATGATCGGCACAGCAACGAACTGGAAGAACTGATTGTAGGCGAACGCGCGGCCGCGATGGGTCCGCGGAACCAGCTCGGCGACATAGGTATCGATCGTCACCAGCTCCACACCGATCCCGATGCCGGCAATGAAGCGCCAGAGGTCCACCCCGAAGCCGGACGATTGGAATGCCATGATGGCAGTCGTGATCGAGTACCAGATCAGCGAGAAGGTGAACACCGTTCGCCGTCCGTAGTGGTCGGCCACGTGGCCCAGGCAGATGGCGCCGACGAACAGCCCGGCGAACAGTGCGAAAACGAAGGTGCCGATACCGGCGACACCGATGGGGCCGAGAATATTGAAGATACCGAGCGACTCTGGGGTGAAATAGCCGGCCTTGTTGAGGCCTGGGGCGATATAGGCGGTCAGGAACAGATCGTACATCTCGAAGCAGCCGCCAAGCGAGATGAGCGTGACCAGGTACCAGATATGCTTCGTCATCGGCAGCCGATCGAGCCTGGCAGCCAGTTCCGCCTGTGTCGCCATTAAGACTTCCTCCTCGTCACCGCGCGTCTGACCGAATCGGCCGCACGGCGAAACCCATGGGGTGCGCGGGGCAGCCATGCGTCGAGGGCGGCCCGATCTTGTGGAGTCCGGCCTGCGGCGCCATGTAGGCGCGCTATGCAGAACATCATGAACGCCGCCGCCGACCCGACTGGGTGGCACGGCACAACCATCCTGTGCGTCAGGCGGGATGGACATGTGGCCATGGCCGGAGACGGCCAGGTCTCGATGGGTCAGACCATCGTCAAGGGCAACGCCCGCAAGGTGCGCCGGATCGGCTCCGGCGGGGCGGTGCTGGCGGGCTTCGCCGGCGCGACGGCCGATGCGTTCACCCTTCTTGAACGGCTCGAAAGCAAGCTGGAGCGCTTTCCCAGCCAGCTCGAACGCGCCTGCGTCGAACTGGCCAAGGACTGGCGCACCGACCGCTATCTGCGCCGCCTGGAGGCAATGATGGCCGTGGCCGACAAGGACCGCAGCTTTACCCTTACCGGCACAGGCGATGTGCTGGAGCCGGAGGACGGCGTGATTGCCATCGGCTCAGGCGGCAACTATGCGCTGTCCGCTGCGCGTGCATTGATTGCGGTGGACGGCCTGTCCGCCGAAGAGATCGCCCGCCGGGCGATGAAGATCGCCGCGGAGATATGCGTCTATACCAACAACAACGTGATAATCGAGACCATTTAGAATGGACGTTCCAACCTACTCACCCCGCGAGATCGTGTCTGAGCTGGACCGCTTCATCGTCGGCCAGAACGATGCCAAACGCGCGGTGGCCATTGCGTTGCGCAACCGCTGGCGGCGGCAGCAGCTGCCCGAGGCGATGCGCGAAGAAGTTGTCCCCAAGAACATCCTGATGATCGGCCCGACCGGCTGCGGCAAGACGGAGATCGCCCGCCGGCTGGCGAGGCTCGCCCAGGCGCCGTTCCTGAAGGTCGAGGCGACCAAGTTCACCGAAGTCGGCTATGTCGGCCGCGACGTGGAGAGCATCGCGCGCGACCTGGTCGAGGCCAGCATCAACATGCTGCGCGAGAGCTCCCGGAAGGACGTGCAGGCACAGGCCGAACTCGCCGCCGAAGAGCGCATCATCACGGCTCTGGTGGGCGAGGGCGCCGCGGCCGACACGCGCAGCAAGTTCCGTCGCATGCTGCGCAACGGCGAGTTCGAGCAGAAGGAGATCGAGGTTGACGTGGCGCAATCCGGCGGCAGCCCGATCGGTCAGCTCGACATCCCGGGCATGCCGCCCGGCCAGGTGATCAACCTTGGCGAGATGATGAAAGGCATGTTCGGCGGCCGGCCGACCCAGAAACGCAAGATGACGGTCGAGACGGCACGGCGTATCCTGCAGGAGGAAGAAGCCGATCAGTTGCTCGACAACGACCGGCTGACCAAGGATGCCGTGTCGCATGCCGAGAACAACGGCATCGTCTTCATCGACGAGATCGACAAGGTGGCGGCGCGCACGATGGAGGGCGGCTTCCGGGGGGCTGATGTGTCGCGTGAGGGCGTGCAGCGCGACCTGCTGCCGCTGATCGAGGGCACCACCGTGTCCACCAAATACGGGCCGGTGAAGACGGACCACGTGCTGTTCATCGCCTCGGGTGCGTTCCACCTGGCGAAGCCGTCGGACCTGCTGCCGGAATTGCAGGGCCGTCTGCCGATCCGTGTGGAGCTGGCAGGTCTGTCGCGCGACGATCTGCGGCGGATCCTGACCGAGCCGGAGCACTCGCTGCTGAAGCAGTCGTCGGCGCTGCTGGCGACGGAGAAGGTGACGCTGACCTACACCGACGATGCGGTGGACGCGCTCGCGGAGCTGGCCGCCGACATCAACGATCGGGTCGAGAACATCGGCGCGCGGCGGCTGCACACGGTGCTCGAGCGGCTGCTGGAGGAGATCAGCTTCACCGCCAGCGACAAGGGCGGCGAGACGATCACCGTCGATGCGGCCTATGTGAATGAGCGCGTGGCACCGCTGGCGCAGAAGGGCGACCTGAGCCGGTTCATCCTGTAGGCACCGCCGACGTCCCCCGCTTTTGCGGGGGACAGGGCGTCGCGCTGGACCTGCAAGCACCGCTGCGTATTCGAACATTCGAACAGCGCTGCTGGACCAAGATCTGCACGGCTGCGGGCCTGCGGTTAGCAATGGCAAGTGGGGCGGCGGTCCGGTGTCCGGCCCGCCGATCACCACGGTTGAACGTCCAGTTCGGTCTCTGGCAGCCCGTTCACCTCCCACGCCTCGCGGCCACCGCGGTACCAGTAGACCTGGGTGTAGCCCAGCGCGACGAGACGCAGCGCCAGATTGCGTCCATCGAAGCGCTCGGAATTCCATCCGACTGCGACGATCGGCTGATTGAGATCGCCGTCGGTGAGTTCGCGCATCTTGCTGCGCAGCCGATTCTGCATCGCGTCGGTGAGGCTGCCGCCCCATCCTGCGTTCTTCAACCCTACCGCACCGGTCACCGACCGGCCCCAATAAGAGTACTGGAGCGTATCGATGATGACCAGCCGCTTCTCGGTCAGTAATCGCTGCAACTCATACGTACGGACTGTCGTGACGCCGGGAGCAGCGATCGGCGTCAGTCCAGCGAGGTCCGCATGCAACGTGTCATCGACCGCCACGCCGAAATCCGCGTCCTCCTCTGCATGATCACGATGTCCTGCAAGTCTGAGCGCCTCCTGGAAACTCGCGATCTGCGCAGCGTGGACGCGGTTGGTAGGGTCGTCGGGCCAATGGCTGCGGACGGTGTCGTACGGCCAACTTTGTTTGGCTGCCGCCACAAAGTGATGAGCGTTCTCCGTGTGCCCAAGTCGTGCATAGGATGCTGCCAGACGGAGATAAAGTTGCGCACGAAACGGCATCGCGTCACTCGTAGCTGCCAAGGCGCGGTGGTTCCACGCGATCGCGTCTTCGTGCCTCCCAAGCATCAACAATGCGAAACCCAGCTCCCCGTAACGGCTCCAATTGTCCGGGCTTCGTGGGTCGAGCCGGATCGCCGTTTCGATCATGGGGATCGCCTCGTCCGCCCGCCCTGTGAAGGTCAGAAGCTTGCCGATCTGTTTGTAGGCAACGGCGTAGTTGGGGTAGTTCTCCAGCAAGTATCGATAGGCTGAGATCGACTCTGTGTAACGGTCCTGTGCGCGCAACAGAAAAGCCGTGGTCGCCAGCACGTGGGCGTCATTAGGGTTTAGGGCTGCCGCACTGGCAACAAGTTTCTCTGCGCGCTCGAGCGAGTCCCCGATAAAGAGGCCAAAATTCAGCCGATTGTTGATCAGCTCATCGGCAAGCCCCATCATCGCTGGAATCGAAGCGGGATCGATCCTCAAGGCTTGCTCCAGCAGTTCCATTCTCTCGGCATGTCTATTCGGACTGGTCGTGTGCAGATACAGCGACTGCGCCCGCAGGACGAGGTCGTATGCATCCGGATTTGTCGGTCGCTCACGCTTGCTGCGGGCGCTCTCGATATCGGTCACTGTGACGTTCAAAGTCTGGGCGATGCGTCGGACGATCTCCTCCTGGCATGCGCCAAGATCCATCAGCGACTGGTCGAAGCGATCCGCCCAAAGGTGTGCCCCAGTTTCGGTCGCGACCAACTGCGCGTTCACGCGCAACTCGCTAGCCAGCTTGCGCACGCTGCCCTCGAGCACGTAGCGCACGCCGAGCTCCTCGCCGATCCTCCGCACGTCCCGAGGCTTGCCCTTATAGGTGAAGGCCGATTGCCGCGCGATGACGAAGGCGCCCGACAGGTGGGCGAGATCGCTGGTCAGGTCGTCGGTGATGCCGTCGGCAAGATAGTCGTCCTTCGGATCGCCGCTCAGATTATCGAACGGCAACACCACGATGGAGAGCCGCGGCCGATCTGTCGTGCCGGTGCCCAAGAAGTCAGTGCGCATGAACACAAGGAGAGCGCCGATGGCCAGGCAGATGCCTGCCAGAGCCGCGGCCCACATTGCGCCGCGGCGGCGCGACGCGGCGACAGGGCGTGTCGTGTCCTCGGTGGTCGCCGTCGGCACGGGGTCGCCGCTCGCTTCCGCAAGAGGCGGGGTGTCTGCAACAGCCGGTTGCGTCTCAACCTCGCCAGATTCCCCGTCACGCCGAACCGAGAGCACGAAGCGGTAGCCACGCCCCGGCACTGTCTGGATGCAGCTTCCCTCCGACCGTCCCTCGTCCAGCACCCGGCGCAGCGCCGAGATCTGCACCGTCAGATTGTTCTCCTCAACCGCGGTGCTGGGCCACACCGCGTCCATGATCGCCTGCTTGGAGACAAGCTTGCCCGCCGCCTCTACGAGAACGCAGAGGACGTCGAACGCGCGCGACCCGAGCGATACCGGGACCGGGTCGCCGCGTTGGTCGACGCGGAACAGCCCACCCGCACCGCGGTCGAGCAGGAACTCGCCGAACCGTGTACCGGCGGAGATCTGCGTACTCACCGCTTATCGCCCCCCGAACAGCCAATACCCACCCATGGGTGTGGAATTCCTGTTTCTCCTGGCATGGTAGCGCCGCCGGACCAGGCTGCACATCACGGAAATGAGTACATGCAGACACGCCTCTGGTCGGCGAGGGCGCCACGGTGGACATGCGCAGCAAGTTCCGCCGCATGTTGCGCAACGGCGATCAGCAGGAGGAGATCCGGATCGACGTGACGCAATACAGCAGCTCCCGATCGGTCAACTCGACATCCCGGGAATCTGAGTCGGTTCATTCTGTAGCGGTATCGTGCCCCGCATCGGAGGGGCGCTCCCAAGCGCTTGATTTGCCAGCGTTTAGCTACTTTTAGCAGCAATTCAGCGGCGCCTCATAGCGCTGCCATGCGCGTCCGATGCATCGCCATGCCGGCTGACCAGCAACGAGGAGGCAAGCAGTGGCACACGATCACGATCACGACCACGACCACGACGCCGATGATCGACACGAGCATGGCGACCACGGCAAAGGTCTTGGCAAATCCGTCACCTTCGACCAGTTCGACACCACGACCTTCGTGCATACGGATATCGCAGCCGACGACTCGTTCGCTACGCGCTTCATCCTGCGGGTGGACGGCTTCGAGCTGAACCATTCCCCGGTGACCTTGCCCGGCTTCGGCACGCATTACGGGATGTATTTTCTGATCGATGCGACGGGGACCGCGCCCGCTGTAGGTGCCGATACGTTCACCAGCATGAACGTGGCGCTTATGGTCGATCCGCACAACAATGACGGGACGCTGAGTGCCTCGCCGGACGGCATAGGCTTCGCCAACGGGACGGCCGATGACTTCGCGTTGCTGACCGGCACGCTCAAGACGGCCGGCATCACGTTTGACGGCAATGTCGGTCACCCGAGTTTTTTCGAAAACGTCGCCTTGACCGGGGTTGGTGAGAAAGCCTTCGGCGTCGAACTTGATCCGGACGCCGTTCTGCATGAGTTCCTCACTACGCCAGGCGGCCCAAACAACCAGAACGTTCCGGGCGGTGGCGTGGTGCAATGGATAAACGGCACGGGCCATGCGGGCGGAGCGGCGACCGCTAGCGTGACGCTCGATCCGCAGGCGCCGCTGAGCATTCGGCCGGCGCTGCTGAACCACGATCCGCACGGTGGACCGTTCTGCGGTTAGCAATGGCAAGTGGGGCCGGCGGTCCGATGTCCGGGCCGCCGATCACCACGGTTGGACGCCCAGGTCTGTCTCCGGCAGCCCGTTCACCTCCCACGCCTCGCGGCCGCCGCGGTACCAGTAGACCTGTGTGTAGCCGAGCGCGACGAGACGCAGTGCCAGGTTGCAGCCATCGAAGCGTTCGGAATTCCATCCGACGGCAACGATGGGGCGGCTCAGGTCGCCGCCGGTCAGCTCGCGCAACTTCTTGCGCAGACGGTTTTGCGCCGCGTCGGTGAAGCTGCCGCCAACACCGCTATGACTCAATCCGACTGCGCCAGGAATCGACCGGCCCCATGAATAGGAGACCGTGTCGATGACAACCGGGCGGGGTTCCGCGAGGAGTGTGGCAAGATCTCTCGTCCGGACGGTCGTCGCTCCTGGAACCGCCGTTGGTGTCAAGCCGGCGAAACCATTGTGCAGTTTAGCGTCGACCGGCGCGTTGAAGTCCGCATCTTCATCGGCATGGTCGCGTTCACCGGCAAGGCGCAACGCGTCCTGCATCCCCCTGATTTGCCCGGCGAGAACATGGCTGGAAGGGTCGTCGGGCCAGTGGCTGCGAACAGTGTCGTAGGGGAACCGGCTATCCGCGTCGCTGAGTGCGTGCCTTGCCTCTGCAAGTCGTCCGGTTCGGGCGTAGGCCGCAGCAAGGAAGCGATAGGTCCATTGATGGCCGTAGTAGCCTGGGTTGATTGAAAGTGACCGCTCAAGGAAGCGGATCGCGTCCTCGTCCCGGCCCAGCAAGACCGAAGCGTAACCCATGTCCTTGTAGCGGTTGAACAACCAAGGCGAGCGTGGATCGAGCTGGATCGCTCGCTCCTGTAGTGGGATCGCTTCCTCCGCGTGGCCCGCTACGGTCTTGCTCTGTGCCAGGTCGAAAAAGCCTGTCGGATTGTTGGGAAACCTGCGGACAAGCTCTTCGGCAACCGCAATTGCCTCCTGCCACCGGTCCATCCTGCGCAGCCACTGCACGGCATAATTGAGCACGATCCAAGAGGAAGGTGCGATCGCACGAGCCTGCGTCAGCAGCCTCCCGGCACGCTGGAAGTCGTCCGCATTGTCCAAGGGATAGCCAGATTTCTCCATCAGCAGGAAGGCGGCGTTGGCCAGGGCGGGCACCGACTGTGGATCAAGCAAGAGCGCCTGCTCGAACAGCGCCAGTGCCTGGTCATGATGCTCCCTGGTCGGGGGCAGGTTCATGATGTAGCGAGCTCTCAGGACGAGATCGAATGCGTCAGGATTGGTCGGGTGCTCGCGCAGACTCCGCGCCTTCTCGATCTCGACCAGGCTCACACCGAGCTCCGAGCGCATCCGCGTGACGATCTGGTCCTGTCCGGACGAAAGTTCGCTGATCTGTTCATCGAACCGGTCCGACCAGAGATGCGTACCTGTTTCGCTGGATACGAGCTGCGCATTGACTCTGAGGACGGAGCCCATCCGGCGCACGCTGCCCTCGAGCACATAACGCACGCCGAGTTCCTCGCCGACCTTTCGCACGTCAACAGATTTGCCCTTGTAGGTGTAAGCGGACTGATGGGCGATGACGAAGGCGTTCGATAGCAGTGCGAGGTCGCTGGTCAGGTCATCGGTGATGCCGTCGGCGAGATAGTCGTCCTTGGGGTCGCCGCTCAGGTTTTGGAACGGCAGGACAACGATAGAAAGCCGCGGCCGATCGGTCGAGCCGGTGCCCAGGAAGTGGGGGCGGGTGAACGCAAGGAGAGCGCCGATGACCAGGCAGATGCCTGCCAGCGCCGCAGCCCACAGTGTACTGCGCCGGCGGGACACGGGGACAGGACGTGTCCGGCCCTCAGTGGTTGCCGTCGGCACGTCGTCGCCGTTTGCTTCCGCAAGAGGCGGGCTGTCCGCAACAGCCGGCCGCGTCTCAACCTCGCTAGATTCCCCGTCACGCCGAACCGAGAGCACAAACCGGTAGCCCCGCCCAGGCACAGTCTGGATGCAGCTGCCGTCCGACTGTCCCTGGTCCAGCACGCGGCGCAGCGCCGAGATCTGCACCGTGAGGTTGTTCTCCTCGACCGCGGTGTCGGGCCACACCGCATCCATGATTGCCTGCTTGGAGACGAGTTCACCCGACCGCTCCACCAGCACGCAGAGCACGTCGAGCGCGCGCGATCCGAGCGGCACCGGAACCCGCTCGCCACGCTCGTTCAGGCGGAACAGCCCGCCGGCGCTGCGGTCGAGCAGGAATCCCCCGAACCGGACGCCATCGGAGGTTTGCACGCTCACGACTCACTCCTCCCCCGAAGGAATGACCGCCTGCCCAACACATTCCGGCGCAGGTGATCCGCCTATGCGGATGCCTGTTCACGTCTGCCAGGCGCCTTTCGCCGGACTTGACGGCAATCGGCAGCACTTGGCAACAGCCGGCCGGCTCTCATGCCGACGGCAGGTGGAGGAGATCAGCCTCGCCGCCAGCGTCAAGGCTGGGGAAACACTCACGTTCGAAGTCGCTTGCGTGGTAGACCGCGTGGCGTCGCTGGTACAAAGGGTGCGCCCGAGCAGGTTCATTCTGTAACCGTTCACCGTGCTGTAACCGTTCACCGTGTTGATTGCGGCGAGAGAGGGGCGACCCGATCTCCCGGCGATCGTGCACATGGAGGCTGTGTGGACTTCGTTGACTTTCTGGATCTGGAAGACGTTGAACGTGCGCTGGAGCTTCGCCTCGGCCGCATCCATGCCCGTCAGCGGCGCGGCATCGAGATCGATAACGAGGCGCGGAAGTTTGGCCAGGGGCTGACGTTCCTCCATTACGAAAACCTGCCGATATTCGAGGCCGTTGTCGCTGCGGCGGTTCGTCTGTCCGGGAGCTGGGGGCGCGGGCGTGCTAATGCAGCCCGGGTGAGGCTCTGCCTTAACGAGGTGGTCTCAGACCGTCTCCCTGCGGCCTTCGACGGCTTCACGATCCTGCATCTGACCGACCTGCACGCCGACATGAGCGAGACGGCGCTGGTGGCGGCTGCCCGGATGGTCAGCGACCTGCGATATGACCTGTGCGTCATGACGGGCGACTTCCGCGGCAAGACCTTTGGTCCGTATCACGCGTCCCTCGCCAACATGCGGCGACTGCGCGAGGCCCTGCGCGGCGACGTCTATGGCGTGATGGGCAACCACGACACCGTGCTGATGCTGCCGGACCTCGAGCGCATGGGCATCCAGATGCTGATGAACGAGCATCTCACGATCGAGCGGGGGGCTGACGAGATCTTCCTTGCCGGGATCGACGACGCGCATTTCTACCGGGTGGACAACATCGAGAAGGTGGCGGCAGTGATGCCGGAAAACACGTTCTCGGTCCTGCTGTCGCACACGCCCGAGATCTTCCGGCAGGCGTCCCATGCAGGCTTCGACCTGCTGTTGGCCGGGCACACGCATGGGGGCCAGATCTGCCTGCCTGGCGGCATCCCGGTCATCCTCTCGTCGAGAATGCCGCGGGCGCTGGGGAAGGGAGCGTGGAAGCATCGACGGATGGCGGGGTACACGTCCGTCGGCACGGGGGCCTGCGGTGTGCCGGTGCGGTTCAACTGTCCGCCGGAGGTGACCCTGCACACGCTCAGGAAGGCCGGCTGACTGGAGGGCGCCTTGCCTGGGCCAGGCCAGGGCCGTGACTCCGGCCCGCGCCCGCGCTAACTCCTTCCCTTTCGCCGCGACCTCCAGGAACCCATCTGTCCGCCATGCCCAGCAGCAACGACATCCGCGCCACCTTCCTCGACTACTTTGCCCGCAACGGGCATCAGGTGGTCGAAAGCTCGCCGCTGGTGCCGCGCAACGATCCCACGCTGATGTTCACCAATGCCGGCATGGTGCAGTTCAAGAACGTATTCACCGGCCAGGAAAAGCGCCCCTATGTCCGCGCCACCACGGCGCAGAAATGCGTGCGCGCCGGCGGCAAGCACAATGACCTGGACAATGTCGGCTACACCGCGCGGCACCACACGTTCTTCGAGATGCTGGGGAACTTCAGCTTCGGCGACTACTTCAAGGAGAGCGCGATCCCTTACGCCTGGGAGCTGATCACCAAGGACTATGGCCTGCCGAAAGATCGTCTGCTGGTCACGGTTTACGCCGAGGACGATGACGCGGCGGCAATCTGGAAAAAGGTGACCGGATACCCGGACGAAAAGATCATCCGCATTCCCACCGATGCGAACTTCTGGCGGATGGGTGAAACCGGCCCCTGCGGTCCGTGCAGCGAAATCTTCTATGACCACGGTCCGGAAATCCCCGGTGGCCCGCCGGGCACGCCGGACGAGGACGGCGACCGGTTCGTCGAGATCTGGAACCTGGTGTTCATGCAGTTCGAGGAAGGCCCGCCCGGCACGCGCGTGTCGCTGCCACGCCCCTCGATCGATACCGGCATGGG
>DATJJM010000015.1:0-11092 GCA_035492535.1 Acetobacteraceae bacterium
GCGATGGGTAGCTTGCAAGCTCGGCCTTCAGATACCGGGCGGTCCGTTAAGTCCGCGCTGATCCGATAGGTGTCAGTTGCCCGCCGGGCGGACGTCCATGGTATCGTCGAGAGAATTGGGACCTGCTTTCAGACAAGGGACGAACAGGATGCGCGCAGTTGGACTATTCACTCATGGCGGTCCGGAAGTGCTTCAGGTCGTTGAATTGCCCGAAGTGCACGCCGGCCCAGGACAGGTGCGGATCCGCGTCCACGCAGCGACGGTCAACCCAACTGACGTCGCGGCCCGCAACGGCGCGCGCGCCGAACAGCAGAAGGCTGATCCGCCACCTTATGTGCCGGGAATGGAGGCGGCAGGCATCGTCGATGAGGTTGGGAGCGGGGTTCCCGACAGACTCAAGGTTGGCGACACCGTCATGGCGATCGTGGTGCCGAAAGGCAGCCATGGTGCATATCGCGAGCAGATTGTGCTCGATGCCCGATCGGTCGTGCGCGCCCCTGCCGGAAGGACCCATCCTGAGGCCTGCAGCTTGCCGATGAACGGTCTGACGGCGCGCCAGTCGCTGGACCTCCTCAAACTGTCTCCAGGTCAGGTCATCGCGGTGACCGGCGCAGCAGGCGCTTATGGCGGCTATGTCGTCCAGCTCGCCAAAGCCGAGGGGCTGACGATCATCGCCGATGCTTCCGAGAAGGACGAAAAGCTGGTTGCGTCGCTTGGCGCTGATATCGTCGTTCGAAGGGGCGATGATGTCGCGTCGCGGATTCGCAGACATTTCCCTCAAGGGGTCGATGGGCTCGCGGACGGAGCGGTGCTCAACGAACTTGTCATCCCCGCCGTTCGTGACGGCGGCGCCTTCACGTCCGTCCGCGGATTCCAAGGCGTCCCGCAGCGGGACATCCGCTTCATAACAACCTTTGTGCGCTCCTATGCACAGGAGTTCCAGAAGCTCGATCAACTCAGGCAACAGGTCGAGGCCGGCAAGATCACCCTTCGCGTGGCGGAGGTCTATCCGCCGGAACGGGTGGCCGACGCCCACCGTCGGTTGGAGGCTGGCGGCACGAGAGGACGGCTGGTCATCCAGTTCTAAGCTGGGGAGACAAGGCGGCGAAATTTAACGGGCGGCAAGGCGGCGCCCCTCGACCAGCCCTGGCGTGCTTCTCACCGGAGAGGTCATGATAATGCGAAAGCCTTGCTCCAGGCGCATCGCCACGTCATCAGCAGTCGCTATCGTTGCACAGGGCACCCCGAACTCTTTGCAGGCGGCCAGGACGCGCAGCACACTCTCTTGCACGTCTGGATGACTGGCCTGGCCCCGCAATCCCATCGACACCGACATGTCTCCGGAGCCTGCCCAGATCGCGCCGATGCCCCTCACCTGACTCACAATGTCGCGTATGTTCCGCACCCCTTCCGCTTCTTCGACGATGCCCATCAGTAAGATATTGCCGTCAGGGTCTAGCGGCCAAAGGTCGGCCGCGTCGTAGTAGTCTTGCGGGGTCAGGCCCCAGTACCGGGAGGCGACGCGATTGCCCCAACCGCGCTCCCCGGCCGGTGCGAAGTCTTGGACCCCAGGCACCTGGGGATACCGTGCCGCCGTGACCGCAGCCTGGGCGTCCTCCACTGTATTCAGGTGCGGCAAGACCAGACCATATACGCCGGTGTCCAGCGTCTGCTTGATCACCCACTGATCGCGTTCGCGGGCATTCGGCGGGATCCGGACCATGGGCACCACATCGGGTTGCAGGTTGCCCTTATCGACAATCCTTTTGCGGTTCAGCAACACTTGCAAGGAGGCACGCAGGGTGGGGAAGCTAAAACCCTCGTGTTCCATTTCAATGATCACCGCATCGTAGTCGGCATCAGCAATGTAGGTCAGGTCATCCAGGCTGCCATTAGGGACCGTGCTGGTGCTGAAAACCGGCTTGCCATGCTCGAGAAGGTTGATGATCTTGTTGTAGCGCATCTTCTCGGCCACGTTCTTTCTCCTCCAGTTTCCGGGTTGGTGCTGGGCCCCGCCCTTCAATCTTGGCTCTCCTTATCGTAGGCCCTTCACCGGAGTGATATACACCTTCTCGCTTGGTCCAGGACATCTCGCACAACAGCTTGTTGCGCGACCCACAACCAGCCATCTTGCGCAGGGCGTTCCGCCCATGGTGCAGTTGGGATCACAAACCAAGGATGGCGCGATGACCCGACAAGTGGTTTCGTCCGGAGGCCCGTTCGAGCAGATCTACGGATATAGCCGCGCAGTGCGCGTCGGGGCGCACGTGCATGTTGCCGGAACTGCCGCGCGGGGCGACGCGCTGGTCGGCGACGCCTATGTCCAGACGCAGGATGTCCTCAGGACAATCCGCAGCGCACTGGAGCAAGCCGGCGCGCGGGTCGAAGATGTGGTGCGCACGGTCATATACGTCACCGATATCGGCGACGCCGAACTGGTGGGACGGGCACACCGCGAGGTATTCGCCGAGGTCCGCCCGGCGAGCACGATGGTTCAGGTGAGTGCCCTGATCCGCCCAGAAATGCGCGTGGAAATCGAGGCTTATGCGGTGATCGACGGGTCTTGACTGCACTGCGCGCGGAGACTCGGCATTCGTCGAAGCGGATCGTCATACTTCGTCGGTCAGCATCTGCGTCAGTTCGCCGGGCATGCTGAGCATCGGATAATGTCCGGTGTCGAGCTCCAGCCATCTTGCTCCAAGGCGAGTTGCGGCACGGCGCTGATGCGCCTCACCCGGATTGGGCGCCTTGCGACACCAGATCACTGTCGCCTTCCAGGTCTGGTCCCAGAAATCGGTCAACTTCACGGGGATCTCCGAGCATCCGGTCGGATGCGGCGTGTAGCGATCGAGCACCCAGGCGCGCGTCGCGGGATCCAGATCGGCGAACAATCCCTTCTCGGCTTCGTCGCGCGGCGGCGCGTACGCGAGTCCCGGCGGGACGGGAGTCGTGCGCCGCACGATATCACGCGTGCGCTCGCCATTGAACAACGCCAAGGCATCGACCAGCACCAGGCGTAAGACCCGGTGCCGCATCTTCTCCGCGGCGCCGCAGACCACCATGCCGCCCGAGCTGGTGCCAACCAGCACGACATCGTGCAGATCTTCATAGAAGAGCAGGTCGGCGACTTCCGAGACGTAGGTCGATGTGTCGATACCCGCGCGCAGTTGCTGCCGACGCTCCGCACAGCCATCCATAGTCGGGGAATACACAGTGTGGCCCGCGGCACGCAGGCGTGTCGCGACACGCTGCCAGATCCAGCCACCCTGATAAGACCCGTGCACCAGAACGAACGTTGTCATCGTTGATCATCCTTTAGCAGGCTGTGTTGCTGAAGCAGACGATGCTGGCGGGCTCCTCGTGAAACTCCGGATCGCGCCGCAGCCGCCCCACCATCGCCTCGACATAGGGTGCTGTGGCACAGAGCTGCTGAAAATGCCGCTCGTTCAGCGTCAACCCAGCCCGCCGGCACACTGCCGCGATCTCATCGCGCCGCGTCGCATCGATCTCCGGTTGTGCAGGGTCGGGGACCGGCGGAAGCGGCGCGCCAACTGCGACGTTCGGTTTAAGTACCGGCCGTCGAGCACGCCACGGAGTCGCTGCTTCATACGCATGCGCGACGCGCAGCACCGTCGCATCGTCGAACGGACGGCCGACGATTTGCATTGATAGCGGTAGGCCGTCCGGCGTGTAGCCGATGCACTGTACCAGCGCTGGGCCGCCGAGCACGTTGAACGGCGTCGTCAGCGACGCTTTCTGCCAGAAGTTGATCGTGCGCCAACTCTCCAAGCGAGGCGCAGGTCCGGGTGCAGCGGTCACCAGCGCGTCGTATTTCGCGTACAGTGGTGCCGCCTCGGCAATCAGCAAGCGTCGCCAGCGCGAGGCCTGCACATAGTCCGCAGCGGAAATCAGCACCGCGCCCAGCGTGCGGCCGAGGAAATCCTCGCCAAAGTCGTTGAGCTGCCGGCGCAGTGCCGGTTCATGCACGGCGTAGAGTTCGCTCTCCGCACCGGTGATCTTCACGTCGTGATAGACCTGCGCTGGCCGGATGCGCACATCCTCAAGCGTAGCGCCGAGGCCACGCAGCACGTCGAACGCCGCATCCAGCGCGGCCGTGGCTACAGGTGGGATCGGCGCGTCCTGCTCGAACAGATGGCGTAGCACACCGATGCGCAGACCCTTGATGCCGCCGGTCAGACCGGCACGGTAGTCAGCCACCGGCGTGTCCGCGCTCGCCGGATCCTTGGTGTCGTGGCCGGCGATGGCCTGCAGCATGATCGCGCAGTCCTCGACCGACCAGGTTATCGGACCGGCGTGGTCGTAGCTGAATGAGTTTGTGTAGACACCGAAGCGGCTGACCAGGCCATAGGTCGGCTTCAATCCCACCAGGCCACACAGCGCAGCCGGATTGCGGATCGAGCCGCCGGTATCCGACCCCAGTGCGCCCATCATCAGACCTGCCGCGACACCCGCACCGGAACCGCTGGACGAGCCGCCCGTGAAGTGGTCGCGGTTCCATGGATTGCGGGCGGGTGGCCAGGGAAGATCGAATGACGGGCCGCCATGGGCAAATTCATGCGTGGCGAGCTTGCCCAGCAGAATGGCCCCCGCTTCGCGCAGCTTGGTGACGGTGGTGGCATCGAAGTCTGGGACATAGTTGGCTCGCGTGCGCGAGTGGCTCGTCGTGCGAATGCCGGCGGTGCAGTAGATATCCTTCAGCGCGAACGGAATGCCGTGCATCGGACCCCGGTAGTTGCCCGCCATGATCTCCGCTTCTGCGACGCGTGCCTGATCCAACGCCTGATCCGCGGTGACCAGAAGATAGGCGTTGAGCTGCGGATCGATCGCGGCGATGCGATCGAGGAAGGCTTGGGTCAGCGCAACCGGCGAGAGCTGCCGGCGCTCGATCAGGATTGCGGCGTCGGCGATCGTGAGGAAATGCAGATCGGTCGCGCGCGGCGCTACGTCAGTGGGCATGGCACGCTCCTTTCATACAGCCGGACGCGCGCGAATCTCATCGGCCACTTTGCGCGGCAGGAACTGGCCATCTCTCGGATCGCCGAAGAACTGCCCCCCCTCCACCATCACCTTGCCGCGCAGCACGGTCGTACTCGGCCATGCGGTCACCACGTGTCCCTCCCACGGCGTGTAGTCAGTCTCGTGCAGATCGGCCGCGCGGATCGTCTTTTGTAGGCCGGTGTCCAGCACCACGATATCGGCATCCGAGCCAATGGCCAGTGCGCCCTTGCGCGGATACATGCCCATGATCCTCGCAGCATTGCTGGAGACCATGCCGACGAAATGCTCCAGCGAATAGCCACGCTGTGTCACCATCTGTGTGTACATCAGCGACAGCCGCGGCTCGACACCCGAATTGCCGCCCGTGGTATCGTCGATTCGTGAGCCCTGCAGCTTGACGCGGAGCGGGCAGCACAGCTCATCGGTGGCGATTACCTGAATGGCGCCGTGATTGGTGGCGCCCCAGAGCGCTTTCTGATCTTCGGGGAACTTCAGCGACGGGTAGGTGTGGTACATCTGACCGCCCGGCTTCCTGTAGTCCTCCGCCGAGTACATCAGGTACTGGTGCAGCGTTTCGCCATACATCGGGAAGCCGCGCGCACGCGATGCGGCCAATGCCGCGACGCCCGTGGCAGCCGAGACATGTACCATGTAGAGAGCCGCACCCTCCACGCGCTCCGCCAGGCGGATCACGCGGTTGAACGACAGTTCCTCCGACAGCGTGTTGTGCACCTCCGCCATGTGCTCGAAGCCGACGCGATTCTCACGCATCAGCTTTTCATACATGAACATGACGATGTCGTTGTCTTCAGCGTGTATTGCCGCGATGCCGCCGGCCTTGGCGACTGTCTTCAGCGCTTCCCAGATATCACCGTGCTGGACCATGCGCCCGGTGTTGCCGGGGCGGATATCGGTGGTGAAGATCTTGATGCTGGCGTGCCCGGCCTGCATCGCCTCGGCCAGTTCATCGTGCTGGCCAACCGGGATCTTGCCCATCAGCGTGAGGTGAAACCCGTAATCGCAATAGCACGCGCCCTTCCAGTTCGCGTCGGTCTGTTGGATCGCTGTCTGGATCGAGCGGTCATGCGTGCACTGCACGAAATCGATCAGAGAGGTTGTGCCGCCGAACAAGGCGGCCCGGCTGACCTGCGCGGGCGGGTCGGTGTATTTCGGCTCGGCCTCGCCAGGGAAGCGGATCGGCGACAGGCAGTGGATGTGCGGATCGATGCCGCCTGGGATGACGATCTTGCCAGTCGCATCCACCGTGCGCGCAGCCGCAGCCAGCGAGCCGGGCGCACCGATCATGGCGATCTTGCCGCCGGCAACACCGATATCGGCGGCGATCGCTCCGTTCGGCAGCACGCAGGTGCCGCCCGATATGACGAGATCAAGCATCGCTGTTCCCCGTTGTTATGTTGGTTGCTTCCACGACCGGATCTCCGGCGACAAACCTGTCCAGCAGCATGTCAGTCGGAATGTCGCGGACAATGAATACCAGGCGGCTACGGTGATCGGCATCGGGCCACACGTCGAACCATCGCGGCGGATAGAGCGTGTGCTGCACGGCGTGAATCTCCGCCGGTCCTTGCGCGTGATCGGCGAAGGCCACCAGGCCCTTGACACGCAGCAGGTCTTCGCCGTGCTCACGCGCGAGATTTCCCAGGGCCATAGCGAAGTCCAGCCGCGACATCGGTCGCCGCAACACCAGCACTATGGCGCGGATGCCATGCGCATGCACGGCTGTCGCCACGAAGCGCGATCGCACGGGCGATGCGGAGAGTTCCCCGAACAACATATCCTCAGGCCTGACTCTTGCGGCGTCGCCGATGCTCGCCGCCGGGTTCAGTTCGGCGAGTCGCTGAAGCAGCACGCCCGATGGTGCGGCAAGGTCCGTCTTGGTGAGCAGCAGCCGGTCGGCGCAGGCCGCCTGCGCCGTGGCCTCGGGGAACCTGTCCAGCGTCGCAGTGCCAGTGACGCAGTCGATCGTCGCCACCACGGCGCATACGCGCAATGACTGTTCGAGAAAGGCATCAGCCGACAGCGTGTAGAGAATGGGACTTGGTACCGCGAGTCCGCTGGTTTCCAATGCCAGGCGTTGAAATGGCGGCAGCTCGCCACTCGCACGTTGACGCAGCAGACGATACAGAGTGTCGGCCAGATCCTGCCGCACAGCGCAGCAGACACAGCCATTGGGCAGCGCGACGATCTCCTGATCCGCAACTTTCAGCAGGAGATGATCCAGGCCAACCTCGCCGAACTCGTTGACGATGACTGCCGTATCGGTGAGGCCGGGGCTGGCGAGGACGCGCGACAGCAGCGTGGTCTTGCCGCTGCCCAGGAAGCCGGTCAGCACGGAAATCGGCAGCGGGTCGTGCGGCAGCGGCGGTGCGGGGCGCTTCATCTCCGCGCCGTGTTCCGACGCTCACGCGCCTCAGGCTTGAGCCGGGCGTTCACCCACACTGCGAGCATGTTCGTCCCTCGTCCCGGTACTGCGGTCGGCCTCGCTGTCGACCTGCCCAGCCACGTACCATAGCCGGGCAGCGCGTGACCGCCTACGCTGGTCAATCGAGGCACAGCAATGGGGGACGATATGAAATTCGGCGGCGCAATGTTCTTTACCGAGTATTCCATGACAGCGCCGGAGCTGGCAGTTGCGCTGGAGGAGCGCGGCTATGACAGTGTCTGGGCGCCGGAACATTCGCATATTCCGCTGTCGCGCAAGACGCCGTTCCCAGGCGGCGGCGAATTGCCCAAGCAATATGCCGACGCGATGGACCCGTTCGTGGTCCTGAGTGCCGCGGGATGTGCGACCAAAACAATCAAACTTGGCACCGGCGTGCTCTTGGTGCAGCAGCGCGATACGATTCAGACCGCGAAACTCGTCGCCTCGATCGATCAGGTCAGCCAGGGCCGTTTCTTGTTTGGCGTGGGCGGCGGCTGGAACCAGGACGAGATGGAGAATCACGGAACGGTGTATGCTACGCGCTTCAAGCGGATGCGCGAAAGCATCGAGGCAATGAAGGAGATCTGGACGAAGCCGACAGCCGAATATCACGGCGAGTTCGTCAATTTCGATTCGATGACGGCGTGGCCGAAGCCGGTGCAGAAGCCTCATCCGCCGATCCATGTCGGAGGCGCTTTCCCGCACGCAGCCCGGCGTGCGATCCGTTATGGTGACGGTTGGATCCCGACCGCGCGCGGTGACCTCGCAGCCCAGCTTCCGGAATTTCAGAAGATGGTGCGCGATGCGGGACGCGATCCGGCATCGATCGAGGTCACATCGTTCGGCCTGGCCGAGGATCTCGACCGTCTGAAGCGGCTGCGAGACCTCGGCGTGACGCGCGTCGTGCCGATGTTCCCGCCAGAGAAGTCGGACAAGGTCATGCCGATCGTCGATCGCTGGGCAAAGCTGATGCAGCAGGTCAACGCCTGACCCTTACTCGCTAAGCGCGTCCAGGGCCTGCCATCGGTCGCTCCTTCAACGGTTGATTGCCTGAACGTACTGGGGGATGTCACAGCCTGGAGACGTTCGCTTCGTTGGCGAGCGGCTTGGTCAGTCGTTGGGGCATCGTACTGCCATGCGCTGCCTCAGACGCTACGGCACGAGGGCTGGACGATCAACCACAAGCGCACGCGCCGTCTGTATCGCGAGGAGGGCCTGCAATTGCGTCGGAAACGCCGGAGCGAAAGGTGTCGGCGAAGCGTCGTGAGGATCGTGTCGTCGCCGCGGCCGCCAACGATTGCTGGTCCATGGACGTCCTGTCGGACCAGTTGCCCGACGGACGGAAGATCCGCGTGTTGACCATCGTGGATAACGGGCCGGAATTTATCTCCAAGGACCTCGACCTGTGGGCCTGGCTGCATGGCGTCGAGATCGACTTCTCCCGGCCGGGCAAACCGACGGACAACGCCTTCGCTGAGTCGTTCAACGGCAAGTTCCGGGCGGAGTGTCCGAACACCTACTGGTTCCTCAGCCTGGACGCGACGCCAGGCTGAAGTGTGAAGCTTGGCGGAGGGATTACAATGAGGTCCGTCCACACAGCGCGATCGGCAACCAGACCCCGATCGGCATTTGCATCAGGTCAGACATGCCTGACCTGATGCAAACACAGTCGGCAGATTCTCATTCAAAGTGGTCCAAAAATGGGGCCAGCTGCGGCTGTTGAGCTTATTGCAGGTCCGAAAATCGCCGGAGAAAGTTCGGCATCGGGGCGTCTGGAGCAGCAGCTGGACTAGGCGCTGACTGGAACATCTCAATCGAGCCAGGGTCTGCGGCGTTTGAGGCCATCGATTCCGAGAAGGGTTCTGCGGCTGCCCTAGTCGTATCAATCTGGAACGATCATGTAGAGCACTTCACGATAAGGGGGTATCGTTAGGGCAGCAGCGCTCGCGCTCAACTCTTGCATTGCGGTGCTGACCTTGAAGCGGTGGAGATCCTCGATGCTATCCCACCATGTAACCACTTCATATTCGCATGCTTCTGCTCCTAGGCGGCTCATGCGTCGGATTTTTCTGCATCCAGGCTGACTGAGCATTCCGGGAAATCCGACATCTCTCGTATAGCGCTTCCAGTCTTCAAGAGATTCGGGCCGCACTCGCATCGTCAGAATACGCATCAGCATAGTGACCTCCTCAAACGCTGTTTCGACTAGGCTTGTCCTAACCCCAACTCAGCGGTGACCTTCCACTGGTCAACAGAAATATCCGACAACTTGGTCCCTCCCTCCACCAAGTTGGCGGCAAATATGATCAGCAGCTAGACGGCGCGTCGCGGCTGTCGATTTTGTCCACTATAGTCGTCCTGACGGATAGCAGCCGCTTCGCTGCGTCGAACGCCGCGTCAAAAGCTAAGGTCGGCGGGCACCTGCTCGCGCTTTACCCCATTCAATGCCAGCCCTGCGATCATCATCTCCCGGATGCTTCCAATGCCTCGGTTGAAATCGATCCACGCATTCACCACCTCGGCAAATCTCGTATCGGGCTCGCGCTGGATCCCATAGCAGCTCGGCAATGAGACAACGGGTGTGTTCAGCAGATGGTAGGGCCCGAGAGTTGGGTTCTTGCCAACCGTGCTCAGCCCAATCGTGGCAGCCAGGATTTCGGCATCGACCCGGCCGGACTGGAGCGCGACAACACATTCATCGATGGTCTTGAAGCCCTTGAGCTCGGCCTTCGGCGTGAAGCGATGCGCGCAAACATCGTGCAGTGAACCGATATCAAATGCCACACGCACACCCGGCTTGTTCAGATCATCCCAGGTCTTGGGCTCGAAGCCCGGTTTCGCAAGACACCCAAATGGCGCCACTATATACGGGCGGGTGAACCCGATCGCCAATGCGCGCTGCGGGGTCGGGTTCAGTGCAAAGGCGATGTCGACCTTGTTGGACTGCACATCGAGTACCGAATTGCCGAAAGTAGTCTCGACGAACACCAGTTCGGCGGCCCAGACATCGGCGATGCCCTTGGCCATTGCAACTGCCGCGCCAGTCCACTCACCTGTGCTGATGTCTTTCATGAAGTAGGGAGGGCTGCCCGAAACGACAGCCATGCGCAGCTTCTTCGTCCGCGTCACGCGCTCGAGCGTGCTTTCCGACGCGGATTGCGCCTGCGCTGACCTGACGATGAATGAAGCAGGCAGGACGGCGGCGCCGACGGCGAGACCGCGACGGGTCGGGTGATTGATCATGACTGTCTCTCCCTCCAATAAGTGTCATGGCAGTCTGCATGCAGCGAGCTCAACGAGCTACGAGCAGGTCGGTCGATGTAGGCGACGTTCGGACGATAGAGAGCGATTGTCCCGCGCTGAGTTTGGCGGCGCCCCAACGCATTCCTTAATGCCGAGCGAGGCAGAATCCAACGATCCACCAACGGTGCACAGAAGAGTTGGTCGTAGACCGTTTGGCGCAGTTCGTGGTGCTTTCGTGTCAAAGTGCGAAGTGGTTGCAATCCAGGCATATGACAAGCCATCTTGATACCTGCCTCCACCCATGACCAGGTTGCTCAAGTCTCCCGCAAGTGGCTACGAAACGTGGTACCCGCATATTCTGTCCGGAATATACGCCGCCGATCTGGC